>JADFXF010000100.1 GCA_015233685.1 Nitrospirota bacterium
TACGACCACAGCCCCCCTCAAAAAAAAAAGGGGGGGGGCTGGCCTACTATTATGACACAGTCTGCAAGCCGGAATGACAGACTAAGATATTTCATAAATACGCTAATCACTGATTATTAATGCACATATGATTTAAAAATAGAATTAGCCGCTGGATATTATGAGGGATACGAGCGGTTCAAGGTTTGTTTAATGCTTCGGCGGGCGCGACGTGTAAGGGCGGCGGAGCATCCTTCGACTGGCTCAGGATGATTCGATTATCGGGATGATTGGGATTATTATAGAAATCTTCTTACTTCTATGACCGCATTTTGGAATTACACAACAAACTCCTCAAGGCCGTTTATTTCAACTTGCTTGCTTTTTGAGCCTTCGCCTTTGAGGATTGTTATGTCTGACTTTTTTATCTTTACTTTATTTATCTTTCCCTGTGTTTTTGCTATGTGCTTGTGAAGCGTGTCTATCAGCATTCGGTTTGCCTCGCCTTCTACGGGCGGGGCGGTTAGTTTTATCTTCAGCTCGTTGTTCGATACGCCGGAGATTTCGGTCTTTGAGGAGCGCGGGATTACGCGTATGTTTAATATTATGCCCGTTGGCGTCTTGCGGTAAAATGTTTTTTCCATGGCGTGTCAGCCTCAGAGCTTGTCCAGCGCCTGTTTAATCATCTTCTCTTTCTTTGATAAGACATGCGGATTGCCTTTCTTTTTCGCGGCAGCTCTTTCGTCGTAGTCGTCTTCGTCATCGTTTTCTATGTATACTGCGTCAGCGGCAGTGGCGCCGGGATATAATTTGCGGCTGAAATCCTCGCTCCTCACCGGCGTGCAATCCTTTGACCATGCAAATGACGCAATTGCCCTGTCCGAACTCACTACGATATATTTCATCCCCGCACGGGCTATGATTTCCTTTATCACCTCGTCTGCGCTCTCTCCCCGCCCCGAATATATCACGGTCAGCCCACCTATTGCCGTCTGTGTCTTGTTAAAACCCTCCCGTATGCCGTCAAATACCAGCGTCATATCATGCAGAAACCCCTTACGCCTTCCATATGCCGATAAATCCTGAATTAGTTTCGTCCTCTGCGCCCTGAGGTCATTGTGGTATGTCCCTATCAGGTTGTAGCCGTCTATGATTATTTTTTCAGCCATCGGTTTCTTTCACTATAATAATGCACATCTGTGACAAAGTCAATTTAAAAGTTGACAATTTAGACTGTAAAAATTAATATATACATGTGCCAAAGATTGATATTTTAGTGCTGACCGCAGATGACGCCGTCATGGCCTCGATTTGCGGTGCAGGGGAGGCCGTAGGCGAGCGAGCCGACGCGTTTCGGATACTTGCCGCAACTACAATTGACGAGGCATTAGACATCTATCTTCAGAATAAGCCTGGACTGGTTATCCTCGACGAGGTTTTTACAGAGTTTCCCGACGCGTTGACAGCCCAAACAAGGACAATGCCCATCAACAACTCCCCTGCGGCAACTATAATTGCCCTCACAGGGCAGCACGGCGGCGAACAATCGGAACGATTCTTTCAGGCAGGCATTGATCTATTTCTGAAAAAACCTGTAAACATCTTTGAACTCAGAGGAATAATCAGACACGCCGTGCGGCTTTCAGAGTTGAAGGCAATAGCCCTTAAACACGAACCCCTTATGACCCTGATGGACAACATCCCCGATTCGATTTATTTCAAGGACGCTAAGGGCAGATTTGTCCTGTTGAATAAGGCAAAGGTGGCACACTCCAATACCACATTCAAACAAATGACTGGAAAGACCGACTTTGACTTCATGCCGGAGGACGAGGCCAGAGCCGCCGCCGTTATTGAGGAAAATATCATGAAAACCGGCACCGCCGTCATTGGAAACGTAGAAAAGCATACCCGCAGAAATGGACAGGAGGTCTGGGTATCGGCAACTAAAATCCCCTGGACAAGCAGCGACGGCCGTATCATAGGCGTAATCGGCATATCACGCGACATTACCGACATGGATAAGGCAAAAAAGGCCTTGCAATCATCCAAAGATGACCTCCAAAAGCGCATCGAAAGACGTACCGCTGAGCTGACCCTCTCAAACGAAAAACTTAAGGCCGAAATCGCTCAGCGCACCCTCATGGAAGAAGAGATCAATAACAACTACCAGATTCAGCGCGTCATAAACTCCGTACTGAGGATTTCCATAGAACCCATATCAATGAAGGAACAGCTTTCGCACGTCATGGAGCTGATACTGTCCATCCCGTGGCTTTCGCTACAGTCAAAAGGCTCAATATTTCTATATGATGAGGAATCGGCAACACTCCTCATGGAGACCGAGCGCGGTCTGTCGGATTATCTGAAAAAGGTATGCAATAAAGTCCCCTTAGGGCATTGCCTGTGCGGCTTGTGCGCTCAAAAACGCGAACTCGTCTTCGCAAACGAGTTAAATGAATGCCACCACGTCCAGTATGACGGTATGTCGAACCACGGGCACTACTGCGTGCCGGTGATGATAAGCGACCGACTGCTGGGTGTGATAAATTTATATGTTGACGCCGGGCACGAGAAAAACGAGATGGAAGAGGCGTTTCTTCGCGCGGTTGCTGATACCACGGCCGGCATAATTGACCGAAATCACGCGGAGTCCGAAAAACATAGCCTTCAGGAACAGCTTACGCAGTCCGAAAAATTGTCCGCACTCGGACGCCTGTCGGCAAGCGTGGCTCACGAGATCAGAAACCCGTTGGCCGCCCTCGGTGGTTTCGCAAGACGCCTGCGTAAGAGAATTTGCGATGACACGAAAGAAAAAGAATACGCCGAGATCATCTGCGCCGAGTCAACCAGGCTGGAGAATATCCTCAGGGACATCCTGTCGTATTCCAAAGGGGCAACCCTCAGTCTCACCACACATGATTTAAACGATGTCGTAAGGGATTCTCTGACGCATTACGAAGAGATTTGTAAGAGTAAATCCATTGAGCTGCAAAGTGAACTGCCCGCCATTGAGCCGATTCACATAGACAAGGGGCAGGTGCGCCAGGTCATTGATAATCTTATATCAAATGCCATAGATTCCATTGACTTCAAAGGAACCATAACGGTCACCTCCGGGCAAACTGTCAAAGATGACATACCGTTTGCCGTCTTACACATCGCCGATTCTGGTTCGGGAATCCCCCCCGAGAAGCTGAAGATGATATTTGAGCCGTTCTTCTCGACAAAGGAAATGGGGCGCGGCACCGGGCTTGGGCTTTCTATAAGCAGAAAAATTATAGAGGAACACGGCGGCACCATCACAGCAAAAAGCATACAGGGAGAAGGAGCGGTTTTCTCCGTATTTCTTCCTTACCGTTAACCACTCCTGCCATTAGGGAGTAATCAGGGAGCGTATGAATGGAAACAACCAAAAAATCAATCAGGGGAACACGTACAGAGAAAAACCTGCTGGCCTCATTCGCCGGGGAATCACAGGCGAGAAACCGCTACACATACTTTGCCGCTGTCGCAAAAAAAGAGGGCTACGAACAAATAGCCGCTATATTTACTGAAACAGCCGAAAACGAAAAAGTACACGCCAAAAAATTCTTCAGATTTCTCGAAGGCGGCATGGTAGAGATTACCGCCACATATCCTGCCGGCATAATCGGCACGACAAAGGAAAATCTCAGGGCATCCGCCGAAGGCGAAAACGAGGAGCATTCTAAACTATACCCTGAGGCAGCTAAGATTGCCGAGCAGGAGGGTTTTAAAGACGTCGCGGCCGCATTCAGGGCAATCGCCACCGTTGAGCAACAGCACGAAAAAAGATACCTCGCCCTCCTGAAAAACATTGAAGGCGACACAGTCTTCACCAGCAAGGAGCCAGTGAAATGGGTATGCAGAAACTGCGGCTATGTGGCAGAGGGTACGAAAGCCCCTGATATGTGCCCCGCGTGTGACCATCCAAGGGCATACTTTCAGATCAAAGAAGAGAACTACTAGTCGGTTGCTGAAACCAGTCAATGTCCACTGGCCTTAATCTTCAGTGCATGTATGTGGAGAAGTTCGCCTCTGAGGAGTATATCTTCGGGCATATCAGGCGAGGCGGCAGGATTTTTATAGGTACGGGCTGCGCTGAGCCGCAGTATCTGGTTACGGGGCTTGTAAGATATGTCGAGAATAATCCTA
>JADFXF010000101.1 GCA_015233685.1 Nitrospirota bacterium
ATAAAATCTAAATTGCCGGTGGCCGCCGAATTTTCCTCTGAAGGTAGAAATCTTGTCAGACTTTTTATGAGCCGCCTTATTGCATCAATGTCAAGCTGATCACTCCTGCCAAAATTATACAGTACCTTCGCTCGTATTGTGCCTTTTTTGCCCTCCCTGACGTTATGTGCCAGTTGCAGATAGCTGACAACAGACCCGTCCTTGTTTTTCCTTGTCGTAGTTCTCATATACATGCCTACACTATACATGTATATCCACTCATATATCAAGATAAATATTGTGACGCGTGTGCCTACGTATTTGAACTGCCTGGGGCTTTTTTTATGCCAACTCCTACATTTTATGCGGGTCTTCTATAATTTATTTGTCTATGTCTGTCGAAGGTGAGTTTAACGTCTTTAAGCCCGATGTGATACCATCTGGAACTTTGCGACCTCAGAGAAGTCTCTATATCACGCAGACTGTCTTTGCCTCTTAGCTGACCGTATAGCATAGTCATAAACTGCTGCCAACAGGTAAAGTATTTTACGTACTTGTTCGCTCCATATCGCTCGGCTAATGTTTCAAATTGATGTCTCGGTATTAATTGTAACAACTGATTGTATATCATGTTATAATGTCCCATGCCCTGTCCCTCCCATCTTTGCTTGGTTTCTCCAAACCTATTTTAACAGCTTGGACGGCAGGCAGGGTAGTATTCTATTTTTTTACCGGACGGGAGTGCTGAAACCTTATTCGAAAGATTTAGTCTTATTGACCTGCTTGCCTTCAAAAACTATTATGCCTCTAAAATAAGAGACCCCATCTCCCAGCCTTCTTTATTTTAACCGGACACTACTGTTTCAGCTATTTTACCTAAATCAATGTATTGTTTAACTGGATTTCTCATATATTCACCATAAAGAACTTTCATAATGGAACGTCTCAATCGAACAGCATCTTCCACTTTATTGTAATCAATTTCAGGACTATCAGCCATATCCCCTCCCATTTTTATTTCACGTTTGTGGTAACAAAATGAGCAACGGAGTGTCAATCTGTAGTTGGGAGCCTGTCAAGCCAAAATAGAAATGTCCTATTCAGTTAATAATAACCGGACGGGTATCCCCGCCAATCATCCTTTTTCCCACTCTTCCCTTGTCCGTTAATACTTATAACCCATTAATATTGAAAGATATTTCAATTCATTGAGAATTGCCGCAGGGGACACAATTTCCCCTTGTTTGACATTTGACGCCCTATGCGATACAATCTTATGGTATGTCACCAACAATACATCGTTTTAAAAGTCTCACCCCGTATGCGGCTTATGTCTATATGGCCGCTTTTTTGGCTTACGTGCTTGTTGCCCTTTGCCTTCAGCCCATCATAAACGGCGATACCGACTTGTGGTATCACCTCAACGGAGGCAGATATATTGCCACCCACGGTGAGATTGGCAATAGTTCATTCTTTTCCTTCATTGACCCGCCACGCCATCGGGCCAACTACTACTGGCTTTTTCAACTACTCAGCTATAAGGTTTACCTCCTGCTGGGATATGGCGGGCTTATTGCGCTGCGCTCTGCGCTGTTCATATTTATCACTGCTGTTGTCTGGGCGCTGTTTCGATGCCGCATTGGTGGGGTTACGCCGTTTTTTGCCATGCTGCTTACCCTTTATGTCATGCTGCTTATGCCGCGGCTACTCCTCAGCAGGCCTCATGTCTTTAGCTATCTCTTTATGGCGGCCTTTGTGTATGTCTATGAAGTCAGGCCCGGCAGGTCTTATCTCCTTCCCGCCATCGCACTTTTGTGGGTAAATCTCCACGGGATTGAGTACCCCGTAATGCTCTTAATCTCAGGCGCTTATATGGCAGAGGTCTATGTCAGACGCCTGAAAAGACGAACTCCATTCACCAAAGAAGAACTTATCGTCATAGTGTCAGGGGCGGCCTGTATAGGGGCAGTATATCTGACCCCCAACGGGGCGGCCTTGCTTAGTGTGCCATTTACAGACACGCGCTACGCCTCCGTGTATATCAACGAACTGAGGAGGCTGGCCGCCGGAGAGTTTTTTAATTTCAGCATAAATGAGGATGGGATTTCTTACGCGTCGCTTTTCAACGTAACCGTTGTTTTAACAATCATCTGTGGCGCCGCCTCCCTGATGTATAAAAAACTCAGACTTAGCCATATCATCATGCTCATCGGCGCAGTAATCCTCTTAACAAAGGGCGCTCGCCTCAGGACAGAGTTCGCGCTCCTTGTCATGCCGGTCATAGTCAGCGGCCTGCCGCTTATTTATAATAACGCAAGGGCAAGGTCAGAGGGTATCCCCTCGCCTTTGAGATATGTCGCCGTAGCCGTGCTGCTTCCCCTACCCTTTATGTTTGTCCACACCACGCTGAAGGACTCACCTGTGCGGGCGCGGGAGCTTCCCCACGGCGTGGTCTCATTTCTTAATCATGTCAAACATACACGCGGCACACTCATGAATCATCCCAACTCCGGCGGCTATCTCCAGTGGGAACTCTACCCGCGATATAAAATTGCTATGGACATGGAGGTACCTTTTTTATTTACTGACTTCGATTTTTATGACCTCATCATGAGCTATCAGGACGAGGTGGTCTTCAGGAAATTCATTGCCCGTTATAATCCGCAATTTATAACCGTCCCCATGCAGTACGCCGTGTTTAAGGGAATAATCGCGAAATTCCCGGGATATAAACCCGTTTTCTTCGACGACGCCGAGGTCTTATATTCAAAAATCCCCCAAGTAATAAATTTATATTCCATACAGAACGTTGACCCGTTTGCACCGGCGATACCCACGAAGGAAAACGCGGCGGCGGTACTTGCGGAGTTGAATAGAATCGCCTCAATAGACCCGGGAATTGATACCGTAAACCAGTTAATCGCCCATATAAAAATAACCGATGGCAGATACGACGAGGCAGGGCAGTACGCCGAAAGGCTGATTAAGTCATCGCCTGAGCTGCCGACTGGATATTATTTGAAGGGAGATTCTCTCATAGGCAAGTTTGACTACGCCGCGGCGGCCAGAGCATTCACAATGGCCATAGGGCGCGCGCCAGACGGCAAAAAGTCCTCCATATACAGGAAACTCTGGGAGTGCAGTTTTAAAATGGGGCATGACAATGAAGCCTATAAGTCACTGTCAAAGGCGGTTGATGTCTTCTCGCCCCAGACGCCCTATTCAGACTTGTACGCGCTGGGGCTTCTTGCCCTCAAAGACGGCGACGGCGAGAGGGCGCACATGCTCTTTCGTGCCGCTTACGAGAAACTCCCACCCGCTGATGACATAAGCAATCGGGACAACGCCTCTGTGGCGGAGTGGGAGCAAAAAATTACGAATTTGCTCTCTGCGTATTAACACCAAGAGCCTACCATCCAGCCTTCAGCCGGAGTTCTGGAAGCCGCCAACGGGCGGCAGGTGGAAATCAATAGATAAAGCGTGGGCGGAAATACGGGGTGAAGGGGGGGTTACCCCCCCTTCGTCGTTAATCCTTAAGGCCGTGCCCTAAAAACCGCACTTGTTGTTGTTATTGTCAATCTTAATCTCACCACTGGCGCAGCTTGCCCCGGCGGACACGGTATTAGGTGCCAGATTTGCCCCAATGTTATATGTTGTCCGGTTGGTGTTTACCTCTATTCTGTAAGTAAAGAGCAACCCGCTGGTATTGCCGGGCTTCCATGCGGGCAGAAACGACAGTATAGAGGCGGCGCCTGTTATCGCCTGGTCTGTAAGGGTCGAACATGGCGCGTAATAGCAGCCGTTTTCATTGTAATACTGCTCCATGAGAACCCTCAGCGACTGGATGTTTTGGGCGGCCTCTGTCCTCTGGGCCTTTACCCTTTGTCCCAGATACAAGGGGATTGCGATGGCCGAGAGAATCCCTATTATTACCAAAGTTATAATCAGCTCGACAAGGGTAAATCCCCTCTGTCCTCTCAGCCCGCGTAACTGGTTTGACCGGTCAGCCGCGCTCATCGCACTCACCGTGGCCATTATACCTTTATTCATCTAATCCTCCTCGTTGTGTCTGTC
>JADFXF010000102.1 GCA_015233685.1 Nitrospirota bacterium
GGAATCGTATTTGGCTTGAGGATGTGCTGAGACAGATTCCGGACAAGCCGGAATGACAGACTAAGATATTTCATAAATACACTAATCATTGATTATTAATGCACATATGATTTAAAAATAGAATTACAGCTTATTAATGGTATGCGGTTGACCCAGCAAGAGCTTATCCAATACCAAGCCGATGTTTTTTTATCGCCGACGACCCTTGAGCATACAATCAATAATCGTCTCGCCGATGCCGCGCGTGAAATAGAACTAAAGGTCAGGAATCATGAAGATCAGATTCAAGCTATTAATGACGCAGCTCGCGTAAGACAGGTACAAATAGAAGCGCAGGAGATTATGAATCTGAGAGCGCGGGCAGAGATCAATTTGCTGAATGCTCAAACTCAATCGGAACAGGCCAAGGCCGATCTGATCAAATTTGTAGTTGAGAATATTGACCTCAAAAACATGCCGCAAATCTTACAAACATTTGTCATTCAGTCAATTGTGAATCCTCATGGCTCTGCTTCAGTCCAGGATTTGGATTTGCAGGCCGAATTACGGGAATTCATGAAAAAAGAAGCAGAGGCTAAGGCGCGGATACTAAACGCGCAGGCCAAACAGAACGAAAGCCAAGCCGATATTGGCCGGGCCACAGCCGATGATACCATTCATAAAATGAGATCCAGAAGGCGTGATTGACCTTGGGATAGCGCTCATTGCTGAACAAGGCCCTTGTTTCCTCGCCAAAGACGACCTTTTTAAACACACCTACATTCTCGGAAAAACCGGCACCGGCAAATCCACCTTTATGCTCAACCTTGCCCTTGAGGTTATCAATTCAGGTTGGGCTTGCATCTTTATTGAACCCAAGGGCAGTGTTATCGCCGCGCTTAACAGCATGGTCGATAAGGATCGCGTGGTTAAAGTATCCATCGATCATCCCATTACGATTAACCCGCTCAGAAAGAAAGGCCGTCACATCAATGATCTGATTTCCGAATTTGGAGAGGTACTTGATATTCTGGTGGCGCAAACCAGCTCCAACCCGGAGTTGACCGTGATGATGAAGGAAATCGTGACACAAGCGATTCTCTGTTTTGATGAGAAGCAACGGAATTTAGACTATCTTTATGAATTCCTGAGAAGTCCATATATACGCGAAAAGCATTTTGAAAATAAGTACCGCCCGCAATATTGGCAGGATGTGGCGATTGATCCGACCTCCAAGAAGCCCAAGGCGACCATATTTCAAGAAAGCGCCACCAGACTGGCAACTCGACTGGCGGGTATGGTGGCTGACCCTCGGATCAAGAAGATCGTGTGCGGTGAAAACGAGTTGGATATAGGGCAAATTGCGGAGCAAAAGCAGGTTCTGTTGGCCGACACCTCCATGATGACCTTCGATAATCGCGTTTACATTACATCTTTGATCGCCCATTATGTGAAAAGCTATGTTGAGTTTGAACGCAGGAAACACCCGCTGATTGTTTTCATCGACGAATTTCAAACGGCCATCAGCCCTGTCTTCTCACACTTGCTGGCCTTGGCACGAGGGTACAAGGTGGGGTTTGTGCTCGCTCATCAGGAATTTGGGCAAATAGACAAAAGCGTATTGAAATCAGTCTTGGGTAATGCCAATACGATTGTGTGTTTCGCCATTGGCTATGACGAGGCTGACAGAATGCGGCATGAATATGGCGGCGGAGTTAAGGCCGATGATTTTATTAAATTAGATGACTATGTGTCATTGATTAAAATAAAAAACAAGGTACATAGGGTGATGACATTCGCGCCGCCGGATATGCCGGAGCCTGTTTTTGAGGAGCTTCCGCCTGATAGTAAGGTTTGGAACTTTATGCGCGAAGGCTGGTTTCCGTGTTAACATCTGGTGACATTTGGCAAAATATATTAGTCCCCTGCGCATATCCCCTGCGTTTTTTGGGGAAAGAATGGGGAAAGTTTATCTTCTTTTTTATAGAAAATCGTCCTTTTTTAGGTTGTATTGTCCAGTTGATTTATGATACAATCCAGCAGGTTACTGTATTTTCAGGAAATTTGAAAAATGCTTGATAGGGACTTAAAATCCCTCGGGTTTCGCGCTCGTGCCGGTTCAAGTCCGGCCTCCGGCATTAATAAGGCCTCCGGCATTCCTGACACAGTTTAGTTAACAGACCCTTGCCAAAATCTCTCAAAAAACCAAAACTGATGCCTCAGCTCATTTTGATGGTGGATTTAGGCCATCCCCCCCTTTACCTTGTTTTCACTATTATTGTATTATACCCAACCTTGAATGTACTATCAGGATATGCAGCGCGTGGATAAGCCTCTGATTATCGGGCGCGGGCCTCTTACTTTGCTGGACGTGGAACATGCCGCGATGGGTAGGACTGTAGTTTCTCTTAATGACACGCGTGATTTCAACGCGCGTATCAATAACTCATCTGAATTCCTCGGCCTCAGGCTCTCTATGGGCGATCTCATCTACGGCGTAACCAGCGGCTACGGTGCCGACTGGAAGACCACCGTCCCTCATGAACTTACTCACCGGCTTCCCCTTAATCTCGTCAGCTTTCACGGCTGCGCCACCGGCGAATTCCTTCGCATCGAAGAGGTTCGCGCCGCCATGATTATTACCATCAACAGCCTGTCCCGCGGCTACTCCGGCGTCAGAAAGGCTATTGTTGAACAGCTCGCCGCCCTTATCAATAATAACATCACCCCCTGTATCCCATGCGAAGGCTCAGTCGGGGCAAGCGGTGACCTTACACCACTTTCATACATCGCCGCCACACTCATGGGACAACGTGAGGTGTGGTTCGAGGATGCGGTGGTGCCAGCAGGCGAGGCGCTTGAGAAGGTAGGCATAAAACCCCTCGTCCTGCGGCCTAAAGAGGGACTCGCTATTATGAACTCCACCGCGGTGATGACAGGTATCGCAACTCTCGCCCATGGCCGCGCACTCTATATCGCCCATCTTGCCGCCACCATTACGGCCATCGCCATAGACGCCCTCGGCGCTAACCACTCTCACATGGACAGCCGTATATTTGACCTGAAACCACACAAAGGCTCCGCAGCCGCAGCCGCGTGGATTCGCTCACATCTGCAGTTTGTCAACGGCAAGGAAAACGGCTCCGCTCGCTGTCTCCAGGACAGATACTCCCTGCGCTGCGCCCCGCATGTCATCGGCGCCCTGCTTGACGGCCTCTCATGGATTGGTGATATACTTGAGACAGAACTTAACTCTGTCAATGATAACCCATTGATTTTCCCCGAAGAAGGTGTTATCCTCAACGGCGGGAATTTCTACGGCGGCCACGTCGCCCTTGCTATGGATATGCTTAAGACCGCCACGGCCTCTATCTCTGATTTATGCGACAGGCAGATTATGCTCATGCTCAATTCAAACAGCGAATACGGTCTGCCCGACAACCTCTGCGCCCCTGAACTTCCAGACGGCCAGGCACATCACGGCTTTAAGGCCATGCAAATTACCACATCGGCACTCACCGCCGAGGCACTTCGCAACACCATGCCCGCCTCGTCGTTTTCACGCTCCACCGAAAGCCATAACCAGGACAAGGTCAGCATGGGCACTATCGCCGCACGCGACGCCATGAGGATAATAGACCTGACAGAAAAGACCCTCGCCATCGGTCTGCTCTGCGCCCTTCAGGCAATGGACCTTAGGGGCCTCGACAGATGCACAGACGCCAGCCGCGCCGTTCACTCGTTTGTTCGCCATTATATCCCTATGGTTATCGAAGACAGGCGAATGGATGTGGACATCATACGGGTGCTGAACTGGATACGCTCACGTGAGCTTCCACTGCAAGAATTTAAAGCATCACTTTAATTAATGGCCGAAAGTCCACTCCTGATTTGAGTTATAGCCGCAGCGTGTAATACCATTTCTAAATCATGTGTGCAATAATATATTTCATCTCACTCAGCAACTAAACAACCGTCTCCACCTGATTTGCCTTGTTATCATTCCGTTGTCTGTCCTGTCGTCATTTCCTTTTACC
>JADFXF010000103.1 GCA_015233685.1 Nitrospirota bacterium
CATCCTCAAGCCAAATACGATTCCGGACAAGCCGGAATGACTACAAGACAAGAAGGGTGATGACAATTTTTTGTCGCGGAGTGAGATAAAATATATTATTGTAGGTATGATTTAGAAATGGAATAAGATGTGGTAACGCCCTCGTTATTTTATTTGCCATTACTACCTCCTGTTTAACTTTAGAGATAGTATAACATTATTACCTATTAGAATGCTACTTGGTATAAATCATAGGGAAAGTGCGCGACCGTGATGTTGCGGTAGTCAGTGAAAGATTGAGCTGCATATATGCAAATGCGCCGAATGCGGGGCCGCTCCGGTGAATAATGTTGTAGGGGCTGCTATCGCTGCCGCGACTTTGACAGAGCCGCATCGCGTTTGGTATAATTGTAGCTTATGAAAATCGCGATAACAGGGAAGGGTGGCGTGGGGAAGACCACACTTGCGGCTATGTTGAGCTATTTATATGCACGTGCCGGACGTAGGGTGATTGCCGTTGACGCCGACCCCGACGCCAATCTGGCCTCGGCGTTAGGTCTTTCACCAGCGCAAATACAGGACATTAAGCCGATTGCCGAGATGTCCGGGCTGATTGAAGAGCGTACCGGCGCAAAGCCCGGCTCCATGGGAGGCGTGTTTAAGCTCAACCCGCGGGTGGATGACATTCCGGAGGCGTGCAGCATTGATATAAATGGCATAAAGCTGCTGGTTATGGGTAAATCCAAGGAGGCGGCGTCGGGGTGTTACTGTCCTGAGAATGTGTTCTTAAAACGGCTACTGAAACACATCGTCTTAGACCCCGATATGGTGGTTATTGTTGACATGGAAGCAGGCATCGAGCATCTCACGCGCGGGACCGCAGGGGCGGTTGACGCCTTTATCGTCGTCGTTGAGCCAGGCTCAAGAAGCCTTCAAACAGCGCGCACAATCAAAGGTATGGCGGACACACTCGGTGTGAGGCATGTCTTTGTCGTGGCAAGTAAGATTAGGGATACCGCGGATATAGATTTCATTGAAAAAAATATTGAAGGCATGAACCTCATCGGATATATCAGCTTTAGTCCGGACATCGTACAGGCGGACATCAACGCCGCCCCGCCATTTCTTCACGCCCCCAGCGCGCTTGTTGAGGCCGATATGATCAAAAAGTCCATAGAGGAGGCCATCGCGCGATGATTGCGGTAGAGACAGAACAGGCCGCCAAGGCAGCGCTTCGAACGGAGGCCGTGAGGGTGCGTGATTCTATTGCCCCCGAAATCAAGAGGCTTAAAGACAAAGAGATACAGGATAATTTGTTTGAAACTGAGGAGTTTATTAAGGCCAGGATGGTCATGTTTTTCGCATCCATCAGGAGTGAACCCAATACGCTTGATATGATTCAATCCTCGCTGAATATAAATAAGACAATCGTCCTGCCGCGTGTTAATCTAAATACGCGTGAGCTTGAGCCATACGCCGTAAGAAACCTGTCAGAACTCGTACTGGGATATATGGACATACCGGAGCCGCGTCCGCAGCGGCGGGTATGCGCCGATGACATAGATATTATAGTCATGCCGGGCCTTGCGTTTGATAAGTCAGGCGGGCGTATCGGCTACGGCGGCGGCTACTATGACAGGTTTATTGGTGGTAGAAGTGATAGACGGCGTCCCGTCCTTGCCGCCATTGCCTACGGTGAGCAAATTTTTGAGAGTGTGCCGGTTATGAGCCACGACGTGAGGGTGGATATGATTGTAACTGACTCCGGCGTTTTATATTGCAGAGGGGGGAGCGCCGCTTGAATAAGCAAAAGATTGAGGAAGGCATACGGCTCATTCTTGAGGGGATTGGAGAGGACATCACAAGGCCGGGACTTTGTAGCACGCCGGAGCGTATCTCTGAGATGTACGAGGAGATACTTTCGGGGCGCGAGACCTCAATAGAGGAGATATTGCACCCTATTAAGGGCGAATCCCACGAGGAGATGGTGATACTTAAGGATATAAGTTTTTATTCGATGTGCGAACACCACCTGCTGCCTTTTTTCGGGTTTGTAAACATAGCCTACATACCAACCGCGGGTAAGATAGTGGGCATCGGGTCACTGGCAAGGGCGCTGGACATACTGGCCAGACGGCTACAGGTGCAGGAGAGGCTGACTACGGAGCTTGCTGATTTGATAATGGCAAAACTCCGGCCAAAGGGCGCTATGGTCATTATAGACGCCGAGCATCTGTGCCTGAGTATGCGAGGCACAAAGAAAAACGGCGCACGGGTAGTCACGTCAGCAGTTCGGGGTATATTCAGAAGCAAACAATCAACCAGAGAGGAAATGCTCGCTCTCATTAAAAAATAATCTCAAGGAGGGTTCAGTGTCAGCAACTATAATTGATGGAAAGAAGGTAGCGAAGGACATAACAGAGGCGTTAAGGCATGAAGTAGAGGCGCTAAAGGCAAAGGGTGTGGTGCCCGGCCTTGCGGTTGTACTCGTTGGTGAGAATCCGGCGTCAAAGAAATATGTGTCAAGCAAGGAAAAGATGTGCGAATCGCTGGGAATCAAAAGTATGGGCAACAAGATTCCGGAAGATTCCACGCAGGAAGAGCTTATGAAACTTATTAACGACCTGAACAATGACCCAAAGGTTCACGGCATCCTCGTCCAGCTTCCCCTGCCCAAACACCTGAACGAAAAGGAAGTCATGCACGCAATCTCACCGGATAAAGATGTTGACGGTTTCGGGCCGGACTCACTGGGGAGGCTGGTGCTTGATGAGCCGGGCTTTTTGCCGTGCACCCCACACGGCTGTATGAAGCTGCTTGAGGCCTATGGGGTTGACCCCAAGGGCAAGCACGCGGTGGTAGTGGGAAGGAGCGTTATCGTTGGGAAACCCATAGCGCTGTTGCTTCTAAGGCAGCACGCCACTGTTACCATTTGCCACAGCAGGACGCCTGACCTGAAAGAGACCTGCCTGAGGGCCGACATCCTCTGCGCCGCGGTAGGCAAGGCCGAGATGATCAAGGGCGACTGGATTAAGGAGGGTGCCGCGGTTATAGACATCGGTATCAACGTCAAAGAAGACGGCAAACTTACCGGTGATGTGGAGTTTGAAAAGGCAAAGGAGAGGGCGGGTTTTATTACCCCGGTTCCGGGTGGTGTGGGGCCTATGACGATAGCCATGCTCATGTACAATACTGTTGAAGCCGCCAAGGCCACCGTAAAATGAACAGCATAATAATGGAAAAAGTGAGGACAACATGATTATCTCAAAAAGGAAGCCCCATGAGGAGCTTATGAAGAGCCTCAAAAAATATAACAGTTTCTTTCTGGTTGGGTGTTCCGAGTGCGCGTCTCTTTGCGGGACGGGCGACGAGGCCGCCATGAAGGCCATGAAAGAGGAACTGGAGCAAGAGGGAAAGACCGTTACGGGGATGCTGATTCCAAAGACGGGATGCCAGACGCTTGGCACAAAAATAGAGTTGAAAAAAGACAAAGAGGCCAGTGACGCCGCAGACGCAATTGTGGTAATGTCGTGTGGAGCGGGCACACAGTCCGGCGTGGAGATATTCCCTGATAAACCGGTCTATCCATCAAACGATACCATGTTTTTGGGCAATATGACCAGGTTTCAGGTGTTTGACGAGAGGTGCTCCCTGTGTGGCGAGTGTATAATTGACAAGACCGGCGGCATCTGCCCGATCACAAACTGCCCTAAGGGACTGCTCAACGGCCCGTGCGGCGGCATGAAAGACGGCAACTGCGAGGTAAGCGCGGATATAAAATGCGCATGGGTAAGGATTTACGAGAGGCAGAAAAAGGTAAATGAGCTTGATAAGATGAGCGAGATACTGCCGCCTAAGGACTGGTCAAAAA
>JADFXF010000104.1 GCA_015233685.1 Nitrospirota bacterium
ATTATAGTATTTTTCTTCAGTTTTTTTCAGGGCTTGTTCTATGCGTTTATGGGCGGTCGTGTCTATACACTTGCCGGCAATAAACATGTTTCCCGAAGGGTCTTTTATTGGAAACCTTATTATCAGCCATTCATGCGGACCGTCATCCTGAGGAAACGTCTCTACCATATCAACGGTCTTATTGACTGACAGCACAACAGCGTCATGGTCGCGCAAGGCTGTGGCCAATTGCACAGGAAAAATATCATTATCAGTTTTTCCTATTATATCTTTTGCCTCCATGCCGCCTATATTTCTGAAATTGTCGTTTGCATAGACGTATCTGCCGGTCTCGTCTTTCATAAACGCGGCAAACGGGCTGTTTCTCATAAAAGTCATAAACAGGTCCTCGGACATCCTGAGTTTCTCTTCGGTCAGGTTTCTCTCTATAATGCCGGCCAGTGTGTTGGCCATGGACTGGAGAAACTCTATCTCTGTATCATTGCTGATATGGCCCTCTTTCACATAGAGATTGAGAAGTCCAAGCGTCTTATCGCTGCCTGAAAGTATAGGCACGCAGTAGTGGCCGTGATTCGATATGCCCGGGTACGTTACATCATGAAGGCCGTCAAGGTCGTCAGTAAAAATGATTTCCTTCGTTGCCGCCGCCCTGCCGCATATACATTTATTTAATGGAACGTTATTACATAGCTCAAGTATCTTGCCGGAGAGACCAAGCTGCGCCTTCATGTCCAGTTGGCCGGTCTTGTCATTGAATAGAAATATACATCCCTTTGAATCGAGAGAAAGCCATTTGATGGACAATATAAGGTGAATTATACGCTCCAGTTGAGTATCAAGAGGAATTGGCTCAAGGGCAATGTCCAACGCAAGGCTTATTACCTTCTGTATGTCGAGATGGCGGGCGTTTATCTCCTCGGCACGCTTACGCTGCATGACCTCATCCGACAACTGCTCGTTGATTGCGGTCAGTGCCGCTGTCCTCATCTTTACCTTTGCCTCAAGTTCTTCGTGTGCCTGTCTGATGTCCTTTTCATATTGTTTGCGTTTTGTGATGTCTGTTATTATGACGATTATCATGTGATCGTCTATAAATTCCAGGTAATTTGCCATTACCTCCGCAGGAAACAGAGAGCCGTCCATTCGTTTTCCAACTACCTCGGATGTTGTTAATTCTTTTGTCACAGAAAGCGACAAGAGCACTTGCCAGTATTGCTCTGTCGTCAAATCAAAAAAACTCAGATCCATACCCTCAGAGAATTTATAACCGAATATAGCCTCTGCCGCGGGGTTCATAGACATAATCATGGAGTTTATATCAACAACTATAATGCCGGTTGGGACGTTATCTACGATAGCGCGCGTGCGTTTTTCACTTATGAGCAGCTCTTCTGTTTTTCTCATCAGGCAGTCTCGTGAGACGGTGACTTCATCCGTGAGGATTTCATATCGTTTTTCCAGTACCGACAATTGGTCGCCGCTGTGGCCTTCGGCGTCTTCTGTTTGGGCAATGCCGAGCTGTTCTTTTGAAAACCTGGAGATGTGGGCGCTTAACCTCTCTATACGCCGTGTAATCCTAAACATTATAAGTGTAAAAGATAAAATAAGAACGGTTATCCCAACTGTCACAACCTTGTTTTGAGTTCCCATTATTTCACTTCTCAACTGTTTGACCGAACTGGTGGAAATCATGGAAGCAAACATTATTTTTACGTCTGTCTCGCCGTAGTCAAGGAAGGATTTCCCTGTGAAAATATATTTCCCCTTCAGTGACGAGGCCAACGTGCCGGGAGGAATTGCATCAGGATCATTGCTTGCCATGACTGCCGGTTCTTTTCCCATAATCAGGGCAATGATATTGCCGGAGCTTTCAATGGACAAGAGGAATTGGTCGTCTAACGGGTGGGCAATCATAAGTGTGGCAAGCGCTTTATCTGTCTCGCCATTAACGGTCTCTGACGCTATTATATATGGCACATCGCCTATCATCGTTAAAAAGGACTGGGCGCGGCTCATCTGGCGAAGTGGCCCTCCGGGGTCTAACAAGGCGGAGGGAATCGGCTCCGCCGACTCAGTATATACCTCCACTGGCCTGCCTTCTGTGTTGAACAGCACGGCGTATGTGAAGCCGTTAATAAGTCTGAGCGCGGCAGTGCCCGGCAGCCACGGCGGGATTTCCTCCTGCGTTATTATTGATTTGTTCTTGTTCCACTTATCGCCATTTACATAGTTGACAATGGAATTCTGATTAGACAGCACGACAGCGGTCTGGTGGAAACCCAGTACATAGTTATCGAATTTGGCACGGTCAGCAACAGAGCGTCTGGCAAGCCGTTCCTGTAACTGGGCGTCTAACGCGGCCGCAAGGCGGCTGGTACTGTAATACCCAAGTCCGGCGCTCAGACCCACGCTGACGGCCACAGTGACAACGACCATCTTTAAGGTCAGTGGAATCCTGTTAAACATAGCTTATCGCCTCAGACGCATAGGCTGCATGTGTGTGGAGCCGTCAATCAGGCTCTCCTGTGACCTCGTCGCCTGTGAATTTCCAACCGGCCTTGCGTAATAGCGGTGCTGGGATAATCGCGAAGCCCTTGTCAACCCTGTCCAGATTGGACAGTATATATTCTATCAGTTTCTTCGCGGTTGGTTTAGCCAGTTTCGGGTCGTCCCATGAGGTGAAATTCATGGTCCGGTACAGGGTGTATTTCCCGGAGACAACGGCCGTGTCGTCCTGCGGGGATATGCCATCAATAGTTAAAAATTTATATTTATCCTTTGTCCCGTATGTGGCTGCCATCCAGAGGGTTTCGTATCCTATGGCGCCTTTGAGCGCCGCGATTTGAGAGAGCATATTGGGAATAGAGCCTACTTCCATCGCCTTGGGGCTGAACAGGTCTTCCTTTCCCAGAATCAGGCACCAGTGCCCCGGTCTTGTCTTACAGTGAAGCCTCACAACCGGCCTGATGTCGGCATTCGGGCCGGGGTCACCGGACGGGGTCTTCACCTCTGACCATTTATGTATCTTCCCCCTGTATATCATTCGCACATCGGCAAGCGAAAGGTTTGAAACGGGGTTTTCCTTGTTTACGATTATCGCCAGCGCGGCAATTCCCATCGTGTGATACCTAAGGCCGGGCAGGCGGTCTGCCTCTCCTGGCGGGCAGCACATGGCCGATACATCAACTGTCTTTTTTGCCGCCGCACCTGCCGCTATACCACATGTCCCCTCTTCAACGGCAATCCTGAGGCCGTTCTTTTTCTCGAATTCCCTGACCAGCGGCAGCACCGCCGGATATATCTGCTGGTCAAGTGCGAGGGCAAGGTCAGCCCCCTCTGCCCACGACTCATACTTTATGGATTGCCTTATCCACTCGGGGGACATATTATAGACCTTCGCCGGGTCACTGAAAGGCTGCCCGCGCAGAGGGTCTTTTGCCGCGGCGGCCATAACGGCGTTATCCCACACGCCCGAAGCAATTACCAACAAACATACTGCCGAAAGATAAATAAGCACCCTTATAGCCTTCATATTATGTACCTCCCATGTACTTCTGACTTATAGCGGGACAACCCGCTGACATTCACCCTTGCAACACCCCGTATGCCTGAGCAAGTGTTAATCAAAT
>JADFXF010000105.1 GCA_015233685.1 Nitrospirota bacterium
TTAACAACTCACAGTTCCTCTATGCCAACCGCAACTACAATGGGCGATTGATTGAGTTTGGCATCAGGGCGGAGTTTTAGACGTAGAGTTTTAGCCGCCGCTTAAATGTTTTTCTTAAATTCCGAAATTTATTCTTAAAAGTATCTATCTGTAAGCAATCTGTAAGTGATATGTAAGTGCTGATATGCTATAATGCCGCTTTGGTGTGTTTTGAATACATACATTATCTTGGGAGGGTGTGGAATGAGTACCGAAGAGGGTTTTCTTGATATTGACGGCGGTAAGATATGGTATAAGATATACGGGGCGGATAGCAGTGGCATCCCACTTGTCGTGGTTCATGGCGGCCCGGGGTTTTCCCATGACTACATGGAACCCTTGAATGGACTTGCGGATGAGCGTCCTGTTATCTTCTATGACCAGACAGATTGCGGGAACTCCACTAAGAGCGATGACCAGTCGAGGTGGAACGTCGAATATTTGGGCCGCGAGCTTAAACAGGTATGCGAGGCGCTCAAGCTGAGACGCTGCCACGCGTTAGGACATTCATTCGCCTCCTCAATTGTCATATCCTGCCTTGTTGAGGCAAAGTGTGAGGCGATAACAAGTCTCATACTTGCCAATCCCATGTTAAACGGCCAGCAATTGTATGACGGTATTTGCAGCGCCATTGCCTCGATGCCCGAAGAGCATTGCGCAGTTCTCACTTCGGCCATAAATTCTGATAAAGCGGACAATCCGGCTTCCAGTCCATTCACAGCAGAACAGTTTGAGAAAGCGGCAACTGCCATCTATAAACGTTTTTATTGCCGTTTAGAACCATGGCCAGACTGTCTTTACAGGAGTATCGAAAAACAGAATATCAGTTTCTATAATCACACGATAGGCCAAAGTTTATTTAACTTCACAGGTCTTCTCAGAAACTATGATATAATGGATAAGCTGGGGGGCATTACTGTTCCAGTTCTTTTAATGTGGGGCGCTCATGAATGCGTTAATCTTGATACGGACATAGTAACATTTTATAACAATAAAATACCGGGGGCGCGCTCAGTAGTCTTTAATGAATCCTCCCACATGGCTCACCTTGAGGAAACCGAGGCATATTTGAAGGCCGTCAGTGGCTTTCTTAGGAAAATCGAAACCGGCAATTGAAATATACACAGAGGAAGCCGCGAGACGACTTATAATCATTTATAACTGGAGGATTTGAAAGTGAAGGGTTTTAAGATGGTTCTTGTCATGGGTATCATGCTTATAACAATGTTGGCTGCGATTGATTGTCAGGCAGTGGATCCTTTTGAGAACAATGTGGGTGGGGTAAATGGTCCAAATGAGATATACCTTACCGTATATCCCATATTTTATTCGGCGTCAAAGCTCAAGGACAATACCGGCGATGTAGCCTCAAACAATCTTGGCGCAAAGCTCTACCAGGCATCCGAAAGGATTACTTTCTATAATAAATCCCTTTTTGGCAATACGATTATCTTAACCGGGATACTTCCCGTCGGCAAAACAGAGCTTTCGGGCAATTCAAATACCGGTATAGGCGATGCAACATTCCTTGCCGGTTACTGGCTTGTTGACGACCCGTCCTCCGGGACGTATATTGCCGCCGGCTCTTACTTCGACTTCCCAACGGGCGATTACAATAAGAACAGGGCTGCAAACATGGGTCAAAACGTGTGGAAGTTCAGGCCAACCGTGGGTGTAGCCAAACAAATAGGCGGTCTTGACATGGAGCTTACCTTCAAGTACAATATGTACACGGAAAACAAAGACACTGGTACAAGGGCTGGAAATGAGATGATAGTCGAGGGCTACACCGGTTATTTTGTGAGACCGGACTTGCTTTTGGGGGCGCACCTGAACGCCACATTCGGGTCGGATAGTCATGTTGACGGAGAAAAGATCGCCAGCACGGCCGTGCGGCTTTATCAGGTCGGGCCGTCAATTATGTGGATATCAGGGAAATTCAGCGCACTCGTGGTTGGGCTTGCCGATTTCGACGCCAGAAATACCGCTCAGGGCTATACAGCTTACGCGAGGTTGTCGTATAAATTGTTTTAAAGGGGTTTTCCCATAGAACGGCTGGATTCCTGCTTTCGCAGGAATGACAAAACATGGGTTTTTCTTTTTCTGGCCGGTACAGTGTGTGCAGGCTTTGTGGCGTCATTCGCAGGAATGACAAATTAGGGGTTTTTCTTTTTCTGTCATTCCTGCGAAAGCAGGAATCCAGTCCGTTCTTTAGGAAGGAATGATAAACAGTGGCTGCGGCAGTATTATCGAAGATAACGGCTCCTGACCTTGACAGGGTTATAGAGCGGGAGTCGTGTTTTCGTACCATAGACAAGTCCTTGCAAAAGCGGGTCGTATGGGTTTCGGCCCCTGGCGGCTCTGGAAAAACCACATTGGCCGCAAGCTATCTTAAAAATCGCGGCAACCCCTTCATCTGGTACCATATGGATGAAATGGACATTGACGCGGCCTCTTTTTTCTACTATATGAGCCTTGCCGTTTCAATGTTGCCGCATAAAAAGAAACAAATAACGCTGCCGGAGTTTACCTCCGCATATTTCAATAACGTACAGGGCTTCGCCGCGAGGTATTTTAAAGAGCTATTCGCGGAGGTGGGCAGCCATGATTCAAATGCAACGTACGCCCCGTTTGTAATCGTTTTCGATAATTATCAGAACGCCCCCGTGGATTCGATAGTTCATGACGTCATAGTGAGGGGACTTTTCCCTCTGATGCCGGAGGGATTCGCCGCTTGTGTAATAAGCAGGGGTGAGCCTCCGATTGAATATGCGGAAATTAGAAGAAACGACGGTTTGGGCCTTGTTGAATGGAATGATTTACTGTTTACCCTTGACGACACATCACAACTGGTCAAGGCTTCCACGAAGATTGACGTGCCAGATGATGTAATCAGGCAGTTACACAAAAAGATGGACGGCTGGGCGGCTGGCCTTACTTTGGCGATCGAAAGAGTAGACCTTGCGTCTTTTATTACCCATTTTGAAAGCACGGGCGTGAATGAGACGATATTTGACTACTTTGCCAGTGAGATATTAGAAAATACCGAACCCATCGAGCGGGAGTGCCTGCTTAAGACCGCGTATCTTAGGGAATTCAGCGTCCCTATGGCGGAGAGATTAACCGGATGTGGGCAGACCCATAGAATATTATCGAAAAAATACCGCCAGTATTTTATTACCAAAAAACGTACAGACAGCGGAGTTATGTTCCAGTATCACGACCTTTTCCATGACTTTTTACTCACCCGTGCCAAGGCACACTTCACAAGGGAGCGCGAAGCTGAGATAGCGCATCGGGCCGTGGACATATTAGAGGAAAACGGCCATTTCGAGGCAGCCGCCCA
>JADFXF010000106.1 GCA_015233685.1 Nitrospirota bacterium
GGCGCGCCGTTACAGAGGGATTTCTGGAGCTTTATGTTCATCTCCACCTGTGGGAGCGGCACATGCCCCGGCCCTTCGATTATTGCCTGAATACCGGCCTCAAGTGCAATTTTCTGGAGCTTGCCAAGTATAATAAGCTCCTCTACCTGTGCCCGGTCAGTGGCGTCGGCCAGGCAGCCCGGCCTCATGCCGTCGCCAAGGCTCAGTGTCATGTCATACTTTCCGCATATCTCTATGAGCCTGTCATAATATTCGTAGAGGGGGTTTTCCCTGTTGTTTACAATCATCCACTCAAGCATGATTGAGCCGCCGCGGCTGACTATGTCGAGGATTCGTCCTTGCGCCTTCAAATGGTTTACTGCCCCCATTGTGAGGCCGGAGTGGACGGTAACAAAGTCCACGCCCTCCTCGGCGTGTGATTCGATGGTCTCAAACAGTTCATCCACGGTCATCTTAAGGACTGAGCCGTGCCTTTCGACGGCCTTAACCGCGGCCTCGTATATGGGTACTGTGCCGATGGAAATAGGGGAGTGTTCTGTCAGCGTCCTGCGCAACTCTTTAATCGGGCCGCCGGTGGATAAGTCCATCACGGCGTCAGAGCCGTATTTAACCAGCAGGGAGAGTTTCTCAAGCTCCTCGTCAATGGATACGTGGTCTTTTGATGTGCCGATGTTGGCGTTGATTTTTGTGCGCATACCGCGCCCTATGCCCAGTGGTGTAATGGCGCGTTTGGTGTTTCTTGTGATTACGCTATAACCGTTTGCGAGGTCTGATGAGACCGTCTCAGGCGACAGGCACTCGGCGCTGGCCACCTCTTTCACCTCATCGGTAATGATGCCCTTGCGGGCGGATTCTATTCTTGTCATTTCAGCAGCTCCAGGTATTTTTCTGTTACGACAGAGATATTGTCAGAAGACAGTATCCCGGAAATGACGGCAATGCCGTCCGCCCCAAACTCCATGACCTCCTCTATGTGTTGCGGTTTAATGCCGCCAACGGCAAACACCGGCAGTTTGACCTTGTGTTTTACCTCCTGAATAATCTCAAGTCCTATCGGCTCACCGTACTGCGCCTTTGACGGGGTGTGATAGATTGGGCCGAGCAGGATGAAATCCGCCCCCTTGCGCCGCGCCTCAAAGGCCTCGTCAAGGCTGTGTGTGGATTTGCCTATGAGCAGTTTGTCGCCGGCAAGCTTTCTTGCGGCGTCTATCGGGATGCTTTTTTCCCCAAGCTGCACTCCGTCGGCCTCTGCACAGAGGGCAATGTCCACCCTGTCGTTGATAAACAGGAGTGCGCCGTATTGTCTTGTCATATGGCGCAGCTCTGTGGCCATGTCCATAAGTGCCCATGCGGATATGGACTTTTCACGAAGCTGCATGGCCTTCACCCCGGCCCTGAGGGCCTCCCCGACCGCGGTCAAAAGCGCCCGGGCGGGGTCAGAGGCACCGGTGATGAGCATTAACTTAAAATCGAGATTCGCCATTATATAGTCACCATGTTTAGAGCATCCCGTCAAAGGGGCTGCTTGCAGCGGCGTAGAGCCTGCGGGCAATCCTGCCGGCCTTATAGGCAAACCTTCCAGAGATGACGGCGTGTTTCATAGCGGCGGCCATCATGATGGGCTGCGTCGCACCGGCAATTCCCGTGTTTATAAGGACGGCGTCACAACCGAGTTCCATGGCGATGGCGGCGTCTGAGGCCGTCCCAACTCCGGCATCTACTATAATTGGCACGCCTTTGACCGTCTCAAGGATGATTTTAATATTATATGGGTTTCTTATACCGAGGCCTGAGCCAATAGGGGCACCGAGTGGCATAACGGCCGCCGCCCCGGCGTTGACAAGCCTCTGGGCTATAATTGGGTCGTCAGTTGAGTATGGCAGGACAATAAAACCCTCCTTAGCCAGTATCTCGGTAGCCTTGAGGAGGCCGCACACATCGGGGAATAATGTCTTGTCGTCGCCGATGACCTCAAGTTTGACGAAATCAGATATCCCTGCCTCACGCCCAAGCCGGGCATAGCGAAGGGCGTCCTCAACGTTGTAGCATCCCGCCGTGTTGGGCAGGATTTTATACACCTTGGGGTCAATGTAATCAAGGAGATTGGGCGTCTTCCTGTCAAAAATATTCACTCGCCTCACAGCCACCGTGACCATGTCAGCCCCTGAGGCCTCAATGGCCTTTTTCGTCTGCTCGAAATCCTTATATTTGCCCGTGCCGACCCACAATCGGGATTGAAACTCCACACCGGCAATTGTCAGTTTGTCATTTGATGCGTTTTCCATAAAGAAATATCCTCCTGATTATTCTATAAGCACAGCGCTCAGCCGCCGCCGACGAAATTGACCACCTCGACATTGTCGCCATCTTTGAGGGCGGCGCTGTTGTATTGGGCCTTCTTAACGATGGCCATATTAAGCTCAACCGCCACGCGCAGGGGATTAATGTCAAGCTCGATGAGCAGCTCAGAGACGGTAGAGGCCGCCTTTGTGATATAGTCGTCGCCGTTTAGCCGTATTTTCATATCAGTCTAATCACCATGCCTAATTCTTCATATTAATTGGGGCGGGAACATCAACGGAAGCCAGCCGCCCGTTCCCTCCGCCGGAATTACCCGTTTCAGGTTCAAGGGGTCACCAGTTGCAACAGGTATCTCAGACTGCAAGCCTAAACAAAAACAGGCGACAGCCTCCCCCAGGGTATATAGGGTATGATTATATAAGAACGGGCGGTTATAGGTCAATATGTGTTTTATTTTGGTGGTGATCTGATATAATAACTTTATGGACGGGGATGATATGACGCACCGGATGACGATGATTTACTGGAAGGGGGATAAGTTTTGGTTAGGCAAGCTGTTAGACCATCCCGATATTATGACACAAGGCGAAACCCTTGAGGAGTTGGAAGAGAACATTAAAGACGCATATCGCCTGATGGTTTTGGAGGACATCCCCAGTGATTTCAAGGTAAAAGAAATTGCTGTATGAAGCGAAAGGAGCGTTAAGAGACATGATGAGTTGTTTAAACGCATAATTCAGATACGACCCGCAAAACAAGCAAATAGGAATTCATACCATACAATATGGAGCGCGTTACCATTGTTCAATATTACCGCAGAATATTTATGCAATAAAAACAACTACTTATAATATTTTTCATCTGGCATGTAAATTGCGTTTATAACGGTGAGGATTTTCCTCGATAAAATCATGTTGTAGGGAGAAGGAAAAATGTCAGCAGGTACTTTTGAAATTACTCTGAATGAGTTGAAAATCGACAAAGGAACAAAAGCATCAGGGGGTAAGATTACTAATGTCTTAGCAGCAACATTGTTCTATCCGAGCGCT
>JADFXF010000107.1:0-422 GCA_015233685.1 Nitrospirota bacterium
TATGTAGAGGACGACGCCACGGCGAGAAAGGCCCTTGCACGGTTTCTTTCCAAGTACGCGGGGGAGGTTTTTTTTGCGGCAGACGGTATGGAAGGGCTGCAACTTTATAAAAGGCAAAGACCTGAGATAGTCATTACTGATATCAGAATGCCGGTGATGGACGGCTTAGCGATGTCAAAGGCGATAAAGGAGATAAATCCCGACGCGTATATCATTGTTACGACGTCACACAACGACATTGAATTTCTAATGTCGGCCATAGATGTAGGCATTGATAAGTACATAGTAAAACCTGTAAGACTTGAAACCCTGAAAAAAATGTTGGCCATATGTGCCGAGACCATATACCGGCAGCGCCAGATAATCAAACTAAACGAGGCATTGATGGCCTCGCTTAACGAAAAAGAGGTGCTGCTTAGGGA
>JADFXF010000107.1:472-3200 GCA_015233685.1 Nitrospirota bacterium
TCAGGCCAGATATGTAAAGGACAACAAACTCTCAGCAATGTTCAAAGACAGTGAGTACCGGATTCGTTCAATGGCCCTGATACACGAGAAGCTCTATAACTCCAAAGACCTGTCGCGCATTGATTTCGGAGACTATGTAAAAAATCTCTGCTCCGGCCTTTTCAGTTCATACGGGGTCAATAAGAAGGATATTCAATTTGATATAGACACCGCTGATATATCTATGGGCATAGATACGGCGATTCCGTGCGGGTTGGTTATAAATGAGCTGATCTCTAATTCGCTTAAATATGCCTTTAGAAAAGGCCAAAAAGGGGAAATCAGCGTACGATTAAGGGAAATGGAAGGCAACGGTTATGAACTGACAGTTGGCGACACAGGGATAGGGCTGGACAAGGATATTGACTTCAGGATGACGGAATCGCTGGGCTTGCAGCTTGTGAGCAGTATTGCTGAGTCGCAGCTTCATGGCAAAATCATCCTCGACAGGACAAAAGGAACCGTGTTTAAGATAACATTCGATGAACTGAAATACGCAACCCGCATCTGAAAACGTCAGGATATATTGTACTTCTTAATCTTTGTCAGCAGGGTTTTGTAGTCAATATCAAGAATCCTTGAAGCGGTGGACTTATTACCCTTCGAGAGTTTGAGCGCCCTGGTGATAGCCCTGACCTCGACATCGGCAACCGCTTGCTCTCTCAATTCTCTAAGTGTCTTCATACGTTAAGCATGGTATAATAAGTGGGAAGGTAAAGTAAACAGTCAAAGGATTAACGACGGAGGGGGGTAACCCCCCCTCCACCCCGTATTTTTGCCAATGTTTTATTTATTAATTTTGGGTTGCCGCTCGTTGGCGGCTTCCAGAACTCCGGCTATTCCTTGTCCGTTGCCCTTGCGTGTTTTTCGAACATGCCTTGCAGCATGTCGTTGGCGCAGAACTTTCCACACATTGTACAGGAGTGTTCGTCGCTGGTTTTTCGTTTATTCCTTATTTCCACGGCCCTCTGCGGGTCTATTGCCAGGTCAAACTGGGTGTTCCAGTCCATGTTCCTTCTTGCCTTGCTGATTTGTTTGTCTCTGTCCGTATCTGAGAGTTTCACCATGTCGCCGATATGGGCTGCTATCTTTGCCGCTATGACCCCCTCTCTGACATCCTCAACAAAGGGTAGTCCAAGGTGCTCGGCAGGCGTTACGTAACACAAGAAATCTACCCCGTAGGACGCCGAAATGGCCGCGCCTATGGCCGAGGTTATGTGGTCATATCCGGGCGCTATGTCCGTAGTGATTGGCCCAAGCATGTAAAAAGGCGCCTCCCCGCTCATCTTCTTTGCAAGTATAATGTTTGCCTCTATCTCGTTAATGGGGATATGCCCCGGTCCTTCAACCATAGTCTGGCAGCCCATGCCCCGGCCTGTCTCAGCGAATTCACAGTTTATTATCAACTCCTGAATCGCAACCCTGTCCGTTGCGTCATGTATAGCCCCCGCCCTAAATCCATTGCCAAGGCTCAGTACTACATCGTGGCGTCTGAGGATTTCGGCGACCCTGTCGAAATTCGCGTACAGGGGATTTTCCTTGTCATTGTACTGCATCCAGGCCACCATGCAGGCCCCGCCCTTTGAGACCAGACCGCCATAGCGATAGTGCTGTTTTTTCAGGACCTCAAGGGTAAGCCTGTTTATGCCGCAGTGGATTGCCATAAAAGACACCCCCTCTTCACATTGCCTCTCTATGATTTCCCACAGCAGCTCCTCAGGCATCTTCGTAACCGAACCATATCTTTCCGCGGCAACGGCAAATGCCTCATAAAGGGGGACTGTCCCAATGGGTAGCGTAACGGCATCCATTACGGCCCTCCTGATTTCTGATATATTGCCGCCTACGCTTAGGTCCATTATGGTGTCAGCACCGTAGTGCCCGGCGGCCTTTGCCTTTTCTATTTCCATCGCGGGGTCTATGATGTCGGTTGACGTACCAATAGAGGCATTGACCTTAGTCCTCAGGCCCTTGCCAATGCCGACGATTTTGACTTTTCTCTTTGTGTTTGATGGAATTACTATCTTGCCCGAGGCCACGCGGCGTCTTACTACGTTGACATCCAGTTTCTCGTCCTGTGCAACTGACTTCGCCTCCTCTGTAATTTCGCCCTTGAGTGCCCGTTCAATTTGTGTCATACAAGTCTCCTGATAAAATTCATTTGAATAAAAAAAAAGGCTCCGAAGACGCCAAAGGCGTCATTCGGAACCCTTTACCATTAGATTGCCGATATCTATATAATTATGCTATCTCTTCAGCAGGTCTTCTGGCTTGTGGCTCAAACCTAACGGCCACCGCCTTCCCACTATGGTTAAACCCCATAGCAGTGGCAAGATACTGCGGCCTTCGTAACCACTTACAGCAGCGGGACTGCCACGGACTTACACCGTGTTCCGGGATGCTGAATAACTACAGGTGACAGTATAGAAAATTGAAGGCCAAATAGTCAAACTCAGGGCAAACGCAGGGCAAACGCATTTGAAAAATAAAGCAGAAGATCCCTATGCAATCATTCCGGCCTTATCCCTTTCCGTCATCCGGCTTGTCCGGAATCTTCCCTTCCAGACTGTGTCATAATAGTAGGCCAGCCCCCCCCTTTTTTTTTTGAGGGGGGCTGTGGTCGTAGCGCTGGGCAGTGGGGATATTATTTTAATAATTGAATAATAATATTATTTTAATAATTAAATAA
>JADFXF010000108.1 GCA_015233685.1 Nitrospirota bacterium
TCTCAAGACCACATTTTTCAGCAACGAGACGGAGATCCTCGTTTGGCAGGTCTTCTAATTCATAATCTTCAATATCCATTATTTATCTGTACTATACTCTCTATGTATATTTTGGCAATACTTGGCGGTATCGCGTTTGCCACCATCAACCAGTTGGCCTTATTATTGCCGCAGAAGAGATAATCGTCGGGAAACCCCTGCGCCCGCCGCGCCTCAAGAAACGACAGATGCCTCAACCGTCCAGCATCATAGACGATTACTGTGTTGGTATGACATCCCGAACCAGAACACATAGACCCTAATATTGTTGGACATAGCTTAGTGTCTTCAACAAGCTGGAAACTGAAAAATTTATGACTCTCTTGCTTGTCAAATCGTCTGGAAAAAACACCGTTTATGGCTTTGGCGCTCATAGGCCGCATATTCTTACCGTCTCTGATGTCAGCGAATTTAACCCACGGGGACAGCCGGTTAAAAATGTCCGGTGATTCCGTGTGCGTCGGCTTAGGATGTTGCAACGCGATCCCACCTCTTAATTTGCCTAAGCCAAATAACCGCAGCCGCCTCTGAGGGATGCCGTAATCCGCATAATTAATAACCTGCCAATTTATATCGTACATTGACAAGCCTTCGTTCAATGCTTGGAAACTTTCACTGCTCCTGTATTCACGGACGTTTTCAAATAGCAGATATTTGGGCTTGAGACCAATTATTCGTTCGATTAGCGGAAGCATAATGTCCCTGGTGTCGAGTTCCTTCTGCCGCTTGCCGATTGGCGTAAATGGCTGGCATGGTATCCCGCAGATAATCATGTCTACAGGGCTTAATTCGTGAGATTGGATGCTTCGCAGATCTGCATGATGTATCAATACGTCGGGATGGTTCGCGCGCGCGGTGTTTACGGCCGTCGCATTTAAGTCGAATCCCCACTGCGGCCTTGCTCCGGCAAGTTTAGCGCCCAGAATATCACCGCCGGCCCCGCAACATATATGTCCGGTTGTAAGGTTCAAAACAATTTTCCCTGCCTTTCGTCTCTGTCATCACTACGCAATACCCCATAAACAAACCCCTCAGTAACTCCCAGCTTTAGGGCAATCTGTTTTACGTTAAAACCATGCTCTCTTTTCTTTTTTAATATATAGCGTTTTTTCATGTCATTAAGGCTGCGCTCTGAGAGATACAGCGTCATCCCTGACAGGTTCTCCCAGAGCGATTTCAATACCTCAAGTCCGCAGAAATCGAATATGAGTTTGACGTCCCCGAATAGCAGGTCTTCATATTCGATTTCGTTCAGCCAGTCCATGTCTTATGCCGCTTCAGTCTGCTCTACCAAGGTCTTGTTTTCTTTCATCAGGGCATCGACAAGTTTTTCGGTGTCTGTGTCAGTCGATTTCAACACGACCTTATCGGTCGTATCTGTTATTTTTGCACCGATTTTTTTAAGTTCCGCGGCACTTAAATTCAGAAGAGCATCTTTAGACGCCGTCTCCTTTACGTTAATCAATACCTCGGCCTGATCCGGCAGATGCTTCCTGATCAACCGGATTGTCTTGTCCATATCGTCAATTTCCAGATTGCCCTTTGACTTTTGAAGTCCTACTTTTATCCCGTACATAGTTATTGTGCGTGGCTTTTCAAACAGCTCTGGGGCAGACAAGATTGCAGTGCCTAGTGTGCCTCTCTTGTCTATTGCCTTGTCTAAGGCTTTTTTAATGCCGTATATGTGTCTTCTGACAGCGGCCTCTTTTTCAAGTTCAAGGTCTTCCATTTTTTCTTTCAGCACCTTCCATGCCTCTGAATAGTCCTTCGTCAGCTTTTCAATTTCTCCGAGTGTCATCCAGACCTCCTATACCCTCCAGCTTATACCCAATTTTTACCGCCATATCCAGTAGTGCCAAAAGTTTTAACGTTATCATGGCCCAGGCCTTCTTATGCTCTTCAGATTGTGCATCCTCTGACAGTTCGGCAGCCTCGGCGACAAGCTCGTCAAACATCTCGAAAAACTCCTTCTCATATGACTTTATTGGGTCGAATCCTGTGACAGTTTCCATTTAGACACCTCCATAGGGGCAGCAACCCCTTTTTATAGGCCTTTAAAAGGCTTGTTAACTCGCATTTTAAGGATTGCAAACCGCCGCATTCCTTTTTCCATCTGTCCGCCCGTAAACATTCAAATGTGCCGATGTCCCTTTCATGCCTGTACACGCAGAGCATATTGTTTCCTCCTCCTTGTGGCCGATACCGCCGTTAGTACTGGCATATGATCAAGGGCTTTCTTCACCTTTCGGATATCCTCCTTTGTCAAAAAGAGTATGTCCGATACTCCAAAGCGCCCAAGAAAACGCCGCAACATCTTTTCCTTGTCTTTCGACGCCACATAACTACGTTCCTTCCACATGCACTCAATCATGCGCAGTTGCGCCGGTGTGGCCATATCGTCGCCACGCTTGCCGAGACACTCATATTTACTGCAGTCTGAATGCCTCTTTTCCCACGTTTTTGTCAGATTCAGCGCCAGCCTTTCAAGGTGATCTATCAACCGCCCCGCCTCGTAATAATACATACCCGTGCAGGAACTCGTCCTGCCACCGCTGTATTCCTTTACCAGAAACTCATATACGGCGTCATCAACTCCGACACGGTGCTGGAGTGTCTTAATCTTCTTAATCTGCCCGGCGGTTATTTTCGTTTCGTCGAATGAGCCTTTTTTGCAGGCGTTACAGTTTTTCGCCATGTTTGACCTCCTGATTACTTTCTTACCGCGCATTTCTCACACGCCTTGTAGAGCCTGAGAGTTTCAGGGTTGCTTGCCTTCATGCCGATGGCCTTAGCCATTTGCCATGTCTCAATACACTTGGCCGGAGAGATACCGCCTTTTACTGGACAGATAACCTGCCCGTTGTTGCCGTATATGCTCATGACACGCGCCTCAACGTTAGCGAGATTCCCGTTATAAGTGCCTTTGAGGACGAGGTCAATGACCGACCGCGAATACCCTAATTCCATTTCTAAATCATACCTACAATAATATATTTTATCTCACTCCGCGACAAAAAATTGTCATCACCCTTCTTGTCTTGTAGTCATTCCGGCTTGTCCGGAATCGTATTTGGCTTGAGGATG
>JADFXF010000109.1 GCA_015233685.1 Nitrospirota bacterium
AGGCAGCAGCGCATGTCCATTGTTATCGCACCGTTTATCAGCAAGCTCTCAGAGATATTCAGTGCCTCTGACGCGCTCTATGTTAATTCTCAGAATTACTATGTTACGGCGGGGGGAGAACCATTTTCGTGCGCCGGATGTCCTGACAACTGCTGCACGACGGTGTTTTACCACTACACACTTATTGAGTATTTTTTTCTGGCCGAGGGGTTGTCTCAAATAACTGACCCTGTAGTGGCAGAGGCCATAGCGCAACGCTCTCAGGAGTACTACATGGAGATAGTCAGAAACCCGTTTAAGACCGATTCGTTGAGGATAATGTGTCCGCTGAATTTTGACGGCAAGTGCGTGGTGTATGAAAACAGGCCGCTGATCTGCCGCGTCCACGGGGTACCGTCATCGCTTAATCAGCCGGGCAAGGCTGCTCAACGCTGGGACGGCTGCAAGAGGTTTTTGGAGATTCATGGCGGCAAGGACTTCGGCGTCGTCATAGACCGCACACCTTTTTATACGCAGATAGCCGCCCTTGAGGCGCAGCTCAGAAAGGAGATGGTCTATTTTCAGAAATACAAAAAGACCATCGCTGAAATGATAATTGACTTTATCAGAGACGAGCCGTTTTTATCGAACCCCCCCGCGCCGCCCACATGCCACAAGGCATGTCAAAAGCAGGGGACCTGATGGACTCCGGCATTATCAGAAAGGCGCTGTGGAGTGAGATAACGCATGTGCTTCTGGATATGGACGGTACGCTGATAGATAAGTATTTTGACGACTATTTCTGGCGGCATCTCGTACCGGAGAAATACGCCGAAAAACATGGAATTACCTTTGGGGCGGCAAAAGAGAGGCTCTTCGTAAAATACAAGGCGCGCGAAGGGACGCTGAACTGGACAAACATAGACTTTTGGTCAGAGCAGTTGGAACTTGATATCCCCGCGTTAAACGAACAGGTACGTCATCTCCTTGAGGCGCACCCCCATGTGGAAGATTTTCTTACCGCCCTCAGGATTCACAAGAAACAGGTAATCCTTGCCACAAACGCCCATTACAAGACCATCGCCTTTAAGATGAAACACACGGAGCTGGGGAAATATTTCGACAAGGTCATCATGTCGTCGGATATGGGCTACCCAAAAGAGGACGAGGGGTTTTGGATAAACGCACAAAGGGCGATAGGGTTTATTAAAGATACGACGCTGTTCATAGACGACACGATGGAGGTGGCGCAGAGTGCTGCCAGATTCGGCATCAAGTATGTATTGGTAAAACACATGGCAAGCTCCATGGAAGACTCGGAATATACGGGGACGCTGCCGTATATAAATGACTTCGATGAGCTTCTGCCGTGATAACAGAGCGTGTGGATTTCCTTGTCATAGGAAGCGGAGTAGCGGGGCTGAGGGCGGCGTTTGAGGCGGCGGAGGCGGGACAGGTTTTTGTAATAACGAAAGACACGCTGAAGGAATCCTCAACCGAATACGCACAGGGGGGGGTTGCCGTTGCGCTGTGTGACGAGGACACAATCGGGATACACTTTGAAGACACAATAAAGGCGGGCGACGGGCTTTGCGTTGATGAGGCCGTGCGCACGCTGGTAAACGAAGGGCCGGAGCGTATCATGGAGTTGATATCATGGGGAGCGGAGTTTGACAAGTCGGACTCAAGGTTGATATTCACGCTTGAGGCGGCGCACTCAAGGCGGCGAATTCTCCATGCCCACGGCGATTCAACCGGAAAAGAAATAGAGCGGGTGCTGATTAAGAAGGCGATGTCCATGCCTCAGATAAAGAAATATTCGTTTGCGTATTTTTTAGACCTCATAGTTATTGATGGGCAATGCCACGGTGCCTACATGCTAAGGGACGGGCAGGTTACGGCGGTGCTTGCCGGGGCTACGATATTAGCAACGGGTGGGGCAGGGCAGGTGTTTTCGAGGACAACCAACCCGCTTGTGGCAACCGGCGATGGGTTGGCGGCGGCGTATCGTGCGGGGGCGGTGATGTCTGATATGGAATTTGTCCAATTTCACCCGACGAGCCTCTATGCCTCAGGGGCACCGCAGTTTCTGATAAGCGAGGCGTTAAGGGGTGAAGGCGCGGTAATACGCAACATCCATAAAGAGAGATTCATGGGGTTATACCACCCCGACGCGGAACTTGCCACAAGGGATGTAGTTGCCAGGGCAATTGTGTCGGAGATGGTCAGGACAAAGAGCCATCACGTATATCTGGACATCACGCATTTGGACAAGGAATTCATAAAGACGCGTTTTCCAATGATTTACAAGACCTGCTTAAAGTACGATATAGATATAACGACAGAGCTGATACCAGTGTCACCGGCGGCGCATTATATGATGGGCGGGGTGAGGACGGACATTGACGGCAGGACGACAATTAAGGGATTGTTTGCGGCGGGAGAGGTAGCGTGTACGGGGGTTCACGGGGCAAACAGGCTTGCAAGCAACAGTCTGCTTGAGGGCCTGGTCTTTGGCGCCCGTGCAGGCAAGACAGCCGTCAATGAGTGGCGTGCTACGAAAGACATGGGACCTGAGCTGCGGTTAAATATCGCAGAGCAAGGCCATATCGCCAATCCCGATGAGGTAAGAAGCACAATCAGACGTGTAATGTGGGAGAAGGCCGGCATAATAAGAAGCGCCGAGTCATTGAATGAGGCGTTAGAAGTCTTCACATCCCTCCGTCACGTTACCGAACGCACATACCTTTCAAGGTACGAAAATGAAATAAAAAACATCCTGCAAACGGCAGAGCTGATAGTGAAATCGGCCTTAGAAAGGAAGACCAGCATAGGGGCGCATTACAGGAGCGACTGACGACGCCCTATTGATTGACTCCAATATAAGAATTTGGAAGAGCAGCCTACCCGCGTTTAGTATCATGTGTTTCATGGACTCTATATTGATTTAAAAATTATTATTCCATTTCTAAATCATACCTACAATAATATATTTTATCTCACTCCGCGACAAAAAATTGTCATCACCCTTCTTGTCTTGTAGTCATTCCGGCTTGTCCGGAATCGTATTTGGCTTGAGGATG
>JADFXF010000010.1 GCA_015233685.1 Nitrospirota bacterium
TGTCGGGCGTTGCAAACTCTACGCCATGCTTTACTTCTTTCCTTTTGCCATCCTTCTTTGCCGCTGCTTTTTTTCGGAGAAAAGCTGGTTTTACCTTTTTCTTGCCGTTGCCGGGTTTGCTCCCTTCAAACAAGCCGGTTTTGGGGTCCTGAATGTAACGTTTGTCATCTGCCATGTGCTGCCTCCCTGATACATGTTTTATTTAGTCATGCTAAAAGCATGATAATATTATAATGATAAAACATTTAGAATTATTTGTCAAGAATTATTTTGGGGCTGTGTCATCTGACAGTATTCCCCTGCGGCCTAAAATATTTGTAGAATTTCAGTGAATTTATTGCTATACTTACGGCTATGAGTTTACGTGCGGCTTTATCATGCCACAGGCCGATAGTCTCTGCGGCCATTTCAGAGCTTAGAGACAAGATTATCGAAGGTGGCAATATTAACAGAGACGAGGCCTCGTGGCTTATTACCGCTGAGGGCGCGGCCTTGTTTGACCTGTTTGCCGCCGCCAATGCCATCAGGGAACACTTCAAGGGCGACACCATAGACCTCTGCTCAATACTCAGCGCCAGGGCCGGTGGCTGTTCGGAGGACTGCGCCTTTTGCGCCCAGTCATCAATAAGCGCCGCCCCTGTCGGCAGATACCCGCTCAAAACGGCGACCGCTGTAAAAACCGCCGCCATCGAGGCACGAACAAATAAATCAAAGCGATTCTGCGTTGTCACAGGTGGACGCAGTGTCTCTGACAGAGACCTTGAGAAAATTACCGCTATGGTCGCGGCCATTAAAGAGGCGAGGCTCTCACCGTGCGCCACGCTTGGTTTTATCAATGCTGAACAGCTCACCGCCCTCATGGACGCCGGCCTTAACCGCTATCATCATAACATTGAGACCTCCGCGGGGTTTTTTCCTAACGTCTGTACCACGCATTCTTTTGCCGATAAGCTGAGGACTATTGAGACGGTAAAGGCGGCGGGATGTTCGCTTTGCAGCGGGGGGATTTTCGGCATGGGTGAGACATGGGCGGACAGGCTTGATATGGCATTGTTATTGCGGGATTTGGATGTGGATTCAGTGCCGATTAATTTTCTTACGCCTATTGATGGTACGAAAATGGGTGGAAGGCCGACGCTTGACCCACTTGAGGCGCTGAAGATAATCGCCGTTTACAGATTCATCCTGCCCGGCAAGGAGATAAGGATATGCGGCGGCAGACTTCAAACCCTCGGCCAGTTGAACTCGTTTATATTTATGGCCGGTGCCGACGGGCTTCTGATTGGCAACTACCTTACGACGCAGGGTAGGGCGGCGGTGGATGATTTACAATTAATCGCCGCGCTGGGGTTGAGATATGGCTGACAAATCCATACCAACGGGCCTTTACAGTATTCGCATGAGGGCCTCTCACATGGGGCGCCACATATCCGGGGCGGAAGGGATTATTACAGAAGAGTTGATTGACGGCAAGGCTCTTGACCTGGTTCGCAGGGCATTAAACCACAGCCGCGGCAAGCCGGACAGCATCACTGTGACAATCGAACGAGTTGAATGCGTAGAAATTAAGAAGATACCGTTGCTGCCGATTTGCACATGCGGGATTACAAACGAAGAGGCTGCCCTGCGCGCCGTTGCCGCGCTGCTCAGATGTGCTGGCATCGGCTCTCTTGCGGTCTCTGCCGCCCTGGCGATAATTGAAGGCGGGGCGGGTTTAAGCGGCGCAGCCCTTGTTGAGGCCGCCACAGGAGAAAGGCTCGACACCGAATTCCCTCGCGGCATCAGGGTAAGCCGGTTTGGCATAGAGGACGAGGCGCTTGCCGGGTTTGAGGCGGCGGCCCCCGGGCTGCTGCGTCAGACACGCGTGCTTGAGGCCGTTATGCTTGCCTCTAAGGCCACCTCTGCTGGTGGTGTGGCCGCGGAGCTTTGTATCTCTGACAATCCCGACTATACGACGGGATACGTAAGCAGCAGGGGGCTGGGCTACGTGAGGATTCCCCATATCAAAAAGGAGGGGGACTCCAACGGTGGCCGCGTATTGTTTATTAACAAAGGGACAGATATCAACGCCCTGGCCAGGTATCTCAGGCACACCCCTGTGATGATTAATAAATTCGGTGGGATTAATAATTCAGAGGAGTTAGATGGGCTTATCAGTACTGATAATTGTTAACCCCAAGGCGGGGACCTTCAATAAACGAAGGCTTGAGATGGCGGCTGACACGTTTCAATCAGCCGGATTCGGCGTTGATGTTTTTTTTACGACAAAAACCGGGGACGCTGAGGCCAGGACAAAAGAGGCCGTCACCGCCCACAATGGGTCATACGACATAATAGTGTCAGCCGGTGGTGATGGCACGATTAACGAGGTGGCCAATGGGGCGTCGTTTTCACAGACGCCGGTTGGCGTGCTGCCTTTTGGGACTTCAAGCGTGCTGTGCAACGACCTTGGGATGAAGGGCGACATCAGGAAGGCCGTAAAGAGACTGATTAACGGCACCCCCTATGAAATATCGTTAGGCAGGATAAGGACTAATGGGGCACTGGAGCGAACACGATATTTCATTGAAATGGCCGGCGTGGGGTTTGACGCGGCGGCGGTTTACGGGCTTAACAGGCGCCTAAAGGCATACACCGGCATTGGCGCGTATATTTATAGCGGGATAAACTGCCTGATTAATAATAAATTTGATCAGATGGCAGTCTCAATTGATGGTGGTTTTATTGTCTGCAATACGGTTATAATAAGCAACGGGACGTGTTATGGCGGCGATATTCGTATGGCGCCAAAGGCGGACGTTAGAAACCCCAGCCTCTACGGCACGATATTTCGTTATTCGGGCAGGGTGGAGTTCGTCGCGGCGGTGGCGGATGTATTTCTTGGCAGACACGCCTTGAATAAATCTAAATATGTTGAGCAGGTTGAGTTCAAAAAGATGACAATAGAAGGTGGTGTTTTCCATTGCCATGTTGATGGCGACTATCTTGGTAAGACGTCTGCTGAGGTGCCTGCTGAGGTGGATATCGTGCAGGGGGCGTTGAGGCTCGTATACTGAGATGGATAAGATGCTGATAATCATACCGGCGTTTAACGAGGAGAAATCCATAGGGGCGGTAATAGCAAAGATTCGCCACGCCCCGATTGAAGCGGATATCCTTGTCGTAAGCGACGGTTCTACTGACAATACGGCGGCAATTTCCAGTCGGCTTGGTGCCCATGTAATCAATCACGCGTTTAATCTTGGATATGGTGGAGCGCTGCAGTCGGGCTTTAGATTTGCGTTAAATAAGAATTACGACATTGTGGTAACTATGGACGCCGATGGCCAGCATGACCCGTCTTATATTAAAAACCTCTTAGAGGCGAAGGTACGTGACGGGGCAAACATAGTCATAGGAACGCGGTTTATAGACAGCGATTATAAGGCCGGGTTTTTGAAACGAGCAGGGATTTCCATGTTCTGTGCAATAATCCGGCTGTATACAGGCAGGACGATAACTGACCCGACGTCGGGCTTTCAACTCATGGACAAGGCCGTGTTGAGCTATCTGTCGCACGGGGACAATTTTCCTCTGGACTACCCCGACGCCAATATGATTATGCTTCTGCATAAGAAAAAATTCAGAATATCTGAGACGCCGGTTAAAATGTTCAACCGCTTAGATGGTATATCAATGCACAGCGGGATAAGGCCGCTGATATATATGATAAGGATGCTGTTGGCGATAGTTATGGTTATGCTAAGGAGAGATTGATAAAATGACGGAATGTGGGGCGTATTAGGCTATGTCGTTTGGGGCGCGCGCGTTTATTATCCTGACGGGGCTGTTGGTTTTTTTTATAATATTTGAGTTGGTAAGGAGGAGAAAGTTTAGAGAAGACCTCTCAATCCTATGGTTTGTGGTGGGTCTTTTAATAATCGGCGGGGCATTTGCTGATAAGTTGGTAAACGCGTTGGCGCGCATGTTGGGAGTGGGATATCCGCCTGTTATAATAATTACTTTTCTGATTATGATTTTGATAGTATCGCTTATGTATTTTTCTATGCTGATATCCGAATTGAAAAGCCGAATCAAAGAGCTTACGCAGAAAGTCGCATTTATCGAATATGAACTTGATAATAAGAAGGAGAAATAACTATGGTGGATGCGGCGGTTTGATATGAAAAAATACATGGAGCAACTGAATGTCTTAAATATATCGCTCTTACTGGTTGTTTTGTTTATGGGTGTTTACGATTATTATAATTTCAAAAAGAAGGAAACAATCAGGGTATCTCCCAGTAAGAACATGAGGCTTGATACGGATGAGGTGAAATTCGACGACGCCAAAAAACTCCTTGCGCGTGGCGATTATATGGTAGTGACAGAAAAAAATGTATTTCATCCGGATAGAAAACCCGTAAAGTCTCAGCCGGACGCCCCTCTGCCCGAATTCATCGTCTATGGAACGATAACCGGCGAGGCAAAGGCCGCGTTCGTGGAGGATAAGAAAACCCCATACAGCACTACGGGCAGGGGACAAAGGCAGCGTCTGCTTCACGAAGGGGACAGCGTAGGCGGCTACAAAGTCAGCATAATAACAACCGACTATGTCGAGTTCACGAAAGACGGGGATAAACTCGTTATAAAGGTCTTCGATTTCGATAAGAAAAAGGTAAGACAGGCCGGTGATTCCACAAGAACCGCCGCTGCCGCGGCGGCGGCGATGCCAACCCCCCTTGGTTCGCCCACATCGCCACAGATAACTATGCCTCAACCGTCTCCGATACCGCAGCCCCCAACGACGATTCCTATGCCGCCACCCGGTGCCCATCAGAATCCGGCCACTAAGAATCCGATGTCCCAAATGCCTCTGATGCCTCCCCTACCGGGGCATTGACGCGCCCGCGATGGCCTTTATTAAAAAATGTTATAGACTAAACTATGTGGCTTTGGTATAATCCACATTACGATGTGGCATAGACAGAGAGTGGTTGTAAAGAGATGTTTAAGAAGATGTCTCTTAAAATAAAGCCTTTTATGAAATTGAAAGATATACCGCCGCGCCTGTGGGCCGCACCTGTTGGCCGCACCCGTGGGCCGCATTTATGGTCTGTTGTGGGCTATGTGGCTTAATCTTATACTGATATTAGCGTTTATTTTTTTCAGCGGTTTTTTTGCGGCCTCCGAGATAGCCGTCATAACATCGCGCAAGTTTAAGATAGAGACCTTTCTCAAAGAAGGCAGCGCCAACGCCATAACCCTCCTGCAGCTCAAGGAAAACCCGGACAGATTTCTGGCCACCGTGCAAATCGGCGTTACCATAGGCTCCGCCGTATCCTCCGCCATTGGCGGCGCTATGGCTATTGAGATATTTAAACCGATTATTGCCTCCATACCATTTAAGTATATCTCCGTGTCCGCCGAGCCGATAGCGATAGTGGTAGTTGTAACGGTCATAGGATATTTCTCGTTAATACTCGGTGAATTGGTGCCGAAATCCATTGCCCTTATGTATCCTGAGAAAATCGCGCTTATGGTGGCGAGGCCGATAACCTTGTTCTCACGAATCAGTTCGGTCATGGTGGGAATCCTGTCAAAAAGCGCGAATGTATTACTAAAACCGTTTGGTAAGACCGCCTTTACGCAGAGGGCGCTTATCTCTCAGGAGGAGATCAAACTTCTAATCAAAGAGGGCAAGGACAGGGGGATATTCGAGCCGACAGAACAGGAACTGATTCACAGCGTGTTTGAGTTTACTGACATATCAGTCAAAGAGGTGATGGTTCCAACCGGGCGTGTCATAGCCGTTTCACTTGACGAGCCTCTTGAGGATATACTTCGCAAGATTTCAGAGGAGCAGTACTCAAGATATCCTGTTTACAACAAGGAGATAAACAACATCAAAGGGACGCTGCACGCAAAGGATGTGTTCAAGCTCCTTGCGCAGGACAAGGAGATAATCATCAGAAAGGTACTGAGGCCTCCCTTCTATGTGCCTGAGACGATGATGATAAGCCATCTGTTGAGCGAAATGCAGAAGAAGCACACCCACATGGCCATAGCGGTAAATGAGCACGGCACGGTAACAGGCATTGTGACAATAGAAGACCTGCTTGAGGAAATAGTGGGTGAAATCAGGGACGAACACGACATCGAAAGGCCGGTCATAAGTATCGGACTGGGCGTATATATCGTCTATGCCTCAATAAATATCAGGGACTTAAAGGAAGACTTTAATATTGAAATTCCAGAGTCCCCGCAGTACGATACGCTTGGAGGGTTTATTGTGACGCATCTGCAAAAAATCCCCGACGGCGGCGAGATAATCGAACTTGATGGTATGAAGATAACCGTCGTGGAGATGGTTCATACTCGTGTGTCAAAGGTGAAGGTTGAGATACTTGAACAGGAGAACCTTTTATTGGTGGAAAACGCCATAAACAGCGAAAATGAGTGAGGTGAGGTAATGAAGAGAATCTTATTGTTATTAATCTGCGCGCTTGTGACGGCGTCGTGTACCCCCGCGGTGAATGTCACGAATGAGAGCCAGCGCATCGTCGCAAATTCTGGCACCGGCAATGTAAAGGAATACCGGCTTGACAATGGTCTGAAGGTACTGATATCAGAGGACCATAAGGCACCGGTTGCCTCGTTTCAGATTTGGTACAACGTAGGGTCAATAAACGAGACGCGTGGAAAGACGGGACTAAGCCATTTTCTTGAGCATATGATGTTTAAGGGCACACAACGCTATGGCTCCAAGGTCTTTTCGAACCTTGTGCAAAAAAATGGCGGCATGGATAACGCCGGTACGACCAGAGACTACACGGTCTATTATCAAAACCTCGCCTCGGACAGGATAAACCTGTCAATAGAGATGGAGGCCGACAGGATGGCCAATCTCCTTCTCAGGCACGAGGACGTAAGCTCGGAAAAGAAGGTGGTAATGGAAGAGCGCAGGATGAGAATAGAGGACGACCCGCAGGACTTGCTCTTTGAGGAGGTAGCGGCAAAGGCGTTCACCACGCACCCGTACCACAATCCGGTCATTGGCTGGATGGATGACATCTCTTCCCTGACCAGGGAAGACCTGATGAGGCACTATAAGACATACTACGCCCCAAACAACGCCGTCGTAATAGTTGCCGGAGACGTAAATCCGGAGGAAATAATGAAATCAATAACTAAGAACTTTGGTGGCATAGCGGCGGTACAGATTAAAGCGCCATCAATTGAAACAGAACCGGCTCAAACAGGGCAGAGACGTCTGACAGTGAAAAAACAGGCACAACTGCCATTTGTCCTTATCGCATACCACGTCCCGTCTGTTCCCCAGAGGGATGCCTTTGCACTTGACGTGTTGTCGCAGATATTTTCAGGCAAGAGCGGCAGGCTCTATCAGGACGTTGTAAAGAAAGAAAAGCTGGCCATAAACGCTTTCGCCAGTTACAGCGGGTTGTATAAGTCCCCCTATTTGTTTTTTTGGGGGGGCACTCCAAATGACACGAAGTCAATAAACCGGCTTGAGAGCGCCTTGTTTAAGGAAATAGACGGGATTGTGGCGTCGGCACCGACTGAGCGTGAGGTACAAAAGGCAAAAAATCAAATAGAGGCGGCGTTTGTCATGGGGCAGGATTCACTCTTTTTTCAGGGCGAAGTCCTTGGCATGTTTGAGGTAATTGGCGGCTGGCGGCTAAAGGACAAATACCTCGACGGTGTGGCACATGTTACCGCAAGCGATGTACAGGCAGTGGCAAAGAAATATTTTACCCGCCAAAATTCGACGGTCGGCGTGTTGATACCAGAAGATTAACTCAATTTTTACTAATACGGAGGTATGAGAAATTGGTTTTCGGCAAATTTAATAAAAAGATAGTAACACTGGCGGCGCTTGTCGCATTTACGGCGTCCCTCGTTTCTGTTAACGCCTTTGCCCTGGACACCCGCAGGGTGGTGATGCCCAACGGGCTTGTGGTGCTGTTTTCAGAGAGGCATAACCTTCCGGTTGTGAGGATGTCCCTCATAATAAATGCCTCAAAACTTGACGAACCGGCACGTCTGGCAGGACTGGCCAATCTGACCGCCGAGATGCTCACAGAGGGTACCAAAAACAGGACGTCAAAGGAAATTCACGAAGAGATAGAATTCACGGGGGCATCAATAGAGGCCTCCTCGTCGTCCGACTACACGGCGGTAGGGCTTTCGGTGCTGAAAAAAGACCTCCCCAGGTTGTTTGAAATCTTCGCCGACTGTGTCTTAAATCCAACCTTTACAGAGGCCGAGCTAAGACAAAAGAAGGAACTTGTCAAAGGCAACCTCATGCAACAGGAGGAATCCCCCGCGTATGCCGCTAATAAGGCGTTTATGGCCGCAGTTTATGGCAAATTCCCCTACGGGCGCGTAAGCGAGGGGGCACCTGAGACAATAGACGTGATAAAACGAGATGATGTAGTAAAATTTCACAGCGATTTCTACGTCCCTTGGGGGAGCATTTTATCTGTCGCTGGGGACGTTACCTATGATGAGCTTATGGGATTAATTGATAAGTATTTCTCAGTCTGGTCGAAAAAGCCGGTGAAAAAGACTGAGGCCGCGGAGCTGCCAAAATCCACCGCCCAAAAGGCCATCCTCATAAACAGAGACACGCAGCAGGCAAACATCATTCTTGGTGGCCTGGGAGTTAGACGTGATAATCCTGATTTTTACGCCGTGTCCATAATGAACTATATATTAGGCGGCGGGGGATTTGCCTCCAGAATGGTCAAGGCGATAAGAGACAACCTCGGCCTCGCATACGACATCCACAGCCACTTTGCCTCGTTTAAATATGCCGGAGACTTTCAGGTCGTCATTCAGACAAAAAACGAGTTTACCAATGTCGCAGTGGAAGAGATACTAAAGCAGATAAAAGCAATGAAAGAAGGCGTTGTTACTGATGCGGAACTAAGCGACGCGAAGGCTTATTTAACGGGCAGTTTCCCTCGTAAACTTGATACGATGGATAAGATTTCCATGTTTATGGCACAGGTGGAGTTCTACGGCCTTGGCATTGATTTTGACAAGAGATATCCGGCCATTATAAATGCCGTAACAAAGGATGACGTTAGGCGCGTGGCACAAAAATATCTCATCGGCAATAACTATAAACTGGCCATCGCCGGCAATCAGGCAAAAATTGGCCTGAGTTCGGACTATAAATAGGCAATGGAGATAATCCGATCAATCTCCGGGATGCGGGAGTTTTCAAGCGACTGCTTGCAATCAAATAAATCCATCGGCCTTGTGCCCACTATGGGTGCCCTTCACGAGGGACACCTAAGCATTGTCAGGCAGTCCACCGAGGCAAACGACATCACCGTCGTCAGCATATTTATCAATCCCGCTCAATTTTCTGAGGGCGAGGATTTTAGCCGCTACCCCAGAGACTACGATGGCGACATTAGTAAACTCAGCGCCCTTTCAGCGGCAGCGGTGTTTATGCCCGAGGCCGCCGACATTTATCCCGATGGATATAAGACATACGTGGAGGTCAGGGGGCTGTCAGAGAGACTCTGCGGTATGTTCAGGCCGGGACATTTCACCGGCGTTGCAACCGTGGTGCTCAAACTCTTTAACGCTGTAAGGCCAACAAGGGCATATTTCGGTTTAAAGGACTACCAGCAGTGCGCGGTGTTAAAGAAGATGAGGGATGATCTGAATCTTGATTGTGAAATCGTGTTGTGCCCGACGGTCAGAGAAGCAGACGGCCTTGCCATGAGTTCCCGAAACGCATACCTGTCCATGGAGCAGCGTCTTGACGCGCCATGTATTTATAAGGCATTAAAAGACACTGGACATGCCATAAAAAACGGTTCACTGAAGATAAAAGACATTGCTGCGAAACTTCATGAAACGCTTTCGGCGGTAAAGTCCATTACGGAGATTCAATACGCCTCCGCCTATGACCCCGATACGCTTGACGAGATAACCCATGGGGCGAGGGTGTTGATTGCGGTGGCGGTGAAGATGGGTGCTACGAGGCTTATTGATAATATTGTGGTGGAGTTGTGATGAGCCTACAAAGGGTGGCGGCGTGCGTGACGTATTAAGAGAGTTTTATGGGTTTGCGGACTTTCGTGAAAACCAGGAGGCTATCATAAAGAATATCCTTCAAAAAAGGGATGTCTTTGCGGTAATGCCCACAGGCGGGGGGAAATCGCTGTGTTATCAACTGCCGTCAAAACTATTGAAAGGAACTGTGGTTGTCATAAGCCCGTTGATATCCCTGATGAAAGACCAGGTTGACGCGGCGATAGAGAACGGTTTTTCTGCGGCATATCTTAATAGTTCACTCTCAGTGGATGAGGTGTACTCCATTTACAGGAGGATTCACGCCCACAGCCTTGAGTTACTCTATGTGGCACCGGAGAGGGTTGCGATGGCGCATTTTTTTGAAACCCTGAGGACAGTCCCGATAGCCTTGTTTGCCGTTGACGAGGCGCATTGTATCTCCGAATGGGGACACGATTTCCGGCCTGATTACATGGGCCTGTCAGCGATCGCCGGGAATTTTAAGGACATTCCGATTGCGGCCTTTACAGCAACCGCCACAGCTCAGGTGCAGGAGGATATAATACGAAAGCTCGGCCTGCGTGACCCGTTTGTAGTGCGCGCGTCGTTCGACAGGAAAAACCTGTTTTATCGTGTGGAAAAGAAGATAGATGTAGAGAAACAGGTTCTTAGATTTGTTCGGGAACATGCCGGTGTGCCCGGCATCATATATCGGGCTACGCGTGATTCGGCTGAGGTCTTATCGAATTTTCTATCGAAAAACGGTATTCGCGCCTTGCCCTACCATGCGGGGCTGTCAGCGGAGGAGCGAACGCGAAATCAAAATGCCTTCAGTAAGGATGAGGCCGATGTCATAGTGGGCACAATCGCCTTTGGCATGGGGATAGATAAGTCAAACGTGCGTTTCGTAATACACGCCGATTTGCCAAAGCACATAGAGGGCTATTATCAGGAGACGGGCAGGGCAGGGCGCGACGGCGAACCCTCAGAATGTGTCCTGTATTACACACCTGGGGACGCATATAAAATCAGATATTTTATTAATCAGGTTGAGGACGAAGCGGAGCGTTTGACCTCGGAGGCCAAACTCGCCAAAATGATCCTCTACGCCTCCGCAAACGTCTGCAGGAGAAGGCGGTTGCTTGACTACTTAGGCGAGAAATATGAGGCTCAGAACTGCGGCACATGCGATGTGTGCGTGGGTGTCTATGAGCTGCGGGATATTACAACTGACGCGCAAATAATCATGTCCGCCATATCGAGAACCGGCCAGCGCTTTGGCCGCCTTTATATCATAGATATAGTGCTTGGCAAGGGCACAAAGCGCGTGATAGAGCTTCAACACGACAAGATTAAGACCTTTGGCGCGGGCAAACACAAGGGCAAGGACTACTGGCGCGCAATCTTTGATGAGCTGCTCGTCCAGGAACTCCTCGTTCAGGAAGGAGACAAATATCCGGTCATCAAACTCTCTCAACACGGCAAGTCGGTCTTATTTGGCAAGGAGACCGTTATGGCAAACATGCGCCCGGAGATCAGGGCAGAGGTTGTAAGAAAGGTATCGCGCACTGAGGCGGGCAGCCACTTTGAGGAGTTCGACCATGGGCTGTTTGAGCGCTTGCGTACCGTGCGGCGCGGCATTGCCGATGAGCAGAATGTCGCCCCGTTTATGGTATTTTCAGATAAAACCCTGCATGAGATGTGCAGGTACTATCCCACAACAATTGATCAGTTGTGGAATATCAACGGTGTGGGTCAGTTGAAAATAGACCGCTACGGCGATGAGTTTATTAAAGAAATTAAGGGGTATCTGGAGATGAATCCAGATATTGAACCTGATATTCCCTAAATGGGCAGGACAATTGCAGTCTCTGCCGCCCTGTTTATGATGGCGCTTGGCGTGTTTTCAGAGGCGAGAACCCTTCAATTCGTAAATTATGACGACAATCTCTATGTGACAGAAAACCCCTATGTGCGTGATGGATTGACAAAAAAGAGTGTCCTGTGGGCATTTACCACCGCATACACCGGCAACCGCCAGCCCATCACGTGGCTTTCCCACATGCTGGATATTACCATTTACGGCCTTAAACCGGCTGGCCATCATATAACGAATATCCTTATTCACGGCTCAAACTCGGTCTTACTATTTATATTGCTTAACCTTATGACTGGTTCACTGTGGAGGAGCGCATTTGTTGCCGCACTGTTTTGCGTCCATCCCCTTCATGTGGAGACTGCCGCGTGGATTTCCGAGAGGAAGGGGCTGCTGAGCGCGTTTTTCTGGTTGAGCGCGATGTTGTTTTATGTGTCATACGTAAGGAAACCGTCGGTCTTGAGATATTTACTGGTTTTGTTTTGTTTTATTGCCTCGTTGCTGTCTAAACCCATAGCCGTTATGCTGCCAGTGGCGCTGCTGTTCATTGATTACTGGCCGTTAGGCCGAAAAATTAATATTCAAATTGTCATTGAGAAAATCCCTTTTTTTCTGTTGTCGGGCATTATGGGCGTCTTGACGTATCAGGCACAGAGGGATTGGAATGTTGAGGAGTTTTTTAATGTCCTTCCATTTACACAGAGGCTTGGCAACGCCTTTATTTCATATTCCATGTATGTGTACAACACTGTGGTGCCGATTTCGCTGTCACCGATTTATGTGTATCACGATACGATTAATATATCTCAGGCCGTGCTGTGTGCCGCCATTGTAATGGGTGTGTCTGCGGCCTCAATTGTTTTCATTAAACGAACGCCGTATTTTTTTGTCGGCTGGTTTTGGTTTTTATCTGTGCTGTTGCCGGTTGCCGGGTTTGCTCAGGTGGGGTATCAGTCTATGGCGGACAGGTATTCCTATCTGCCGCTAATCGGGTTGTTTATGGTTATTGCCATGTCTGCCGGGCAGTGGGCAGCGGGCGTTGCCCGACGTGGAGTTATTCTTTGTATTGCCGCGGTTGTCACATTAACGGCCTCTTTATATTTATCAGTCAGGCAGACGGCGTACTGGCGCGATGACATAAGCCTGTTTAGCAGGGCGGCCAATGTAACCCATGATAATTTTATCGCACTGTTCAATCTTGGCTCGGCCTATCTAAGCCGTGGCAATGAAGACGCCGCCCTCGCAAATTACAATAAGTCTATCGCGATAAAGCCGTCATATGAAAAGCCATACGTAAGCGCTGGTTTTATCATGCTTCACAACAACAGAGCCAACGAGGCGTCGCTGTACTTCGCCAAGGCCGCTGAGCTTGACCCCGGCGACCCCGCGCCCGTCTATGGAACGGGATTGGTGTTGATGAGTATGGGCAGGCGTGATGATGCCCTTGTCTATTTCAGAAAGGCGTTGTCCATAGACCCAAACTTTGGCACGGCGAAGGAGTACATACATTGAAGCCGCATAAGCTCATATTCATCGCCTCATCATTCGCGCTGCTTACGGTGCTGTCGTATATGGTCTTTGAATATCTGCCATTTTTTGATTATACGGGGCAGGAGGCCGATATAACGCCTATTACCGCTTCTGGCGTTTCTAATAAGACATTTTATGATTTAAGGGATTTTAATCCAATCATCAATAACATCCCACCGTCGTCGGTAGATGGCTGCAAGTTGAAATCCTGTGGTGAGTCCTTTAACTGGAGCGTGAGGACGTATGCCGATGAGGATAAAAACTTTAAAATAACCATTAAGATCACAAAATTTCAATCGCATGACAAGGCGCTCGTGGATTTCGATAATTACATCGCGGCTATTAAGACTAGTCGTTTCGATATGGCGCTTGACCGGGACGATTGCCGTGTATTCATTTCGGGCGTAAAGAAATTGCGATGGGATTTCCCGTCTATGCCAAACGGTTTGTTTTCATCGGGGGTTGTAGTTCTTAAGAATAATGTTATAATTGATGTCATTGAGACTTCGAAGTCAAAAAAGGGTAAATACAAGAATCAGTTCTTAAATGCCCTTGGGAGGCAGCTTGTGGGCGTTTCAGCATCCGGAGATATTATAAGCCGTGGAAGATGACCATAGACACTTCAGTGTTGCCCACCACTTCACGGTTATTACCGGGGACAGTGACGCCTCCGCGCAAATCGAGCGCATCGGGCGTTTTATTGATGACGAACGCCCCTTGTCAGAGCCATCTTTTCTGATGGAGTTTCTTGATATTTACACCGGGGTTGCGTTGAGGGAATTAGAGGGTAGGGGGATAGGCGTACCAGTTATCTCAGTCTATGACCCGAAGGCGGTCAAAGAGATAAGGGCAGCCCTGAGGGTTGTCTATCACGCCGTGGAATCCATAAGCGAGGTGTTGGCCGAAAAGGCAAAGAAACTAAACCACGACCACCTGAGAGATTTACTCATTGAGTATGTCGGCGCGGTATGTGATTATTACGAAAGTTCAGGGATAAAACCGACCCTTAGGGCACTGGGCAGCCCTGAGGCCGCAGACGTGTTTCATCGTGCGTTAAATGATTTTAACCCTGGGGAAAAAAGGCCGTACTACTTTGTTGAACATGTGATTGGACTAAGGTAATTCCACGGCCACGGCGTCGGCGTAGTGAAGGGGTTTGCCGCAGCGGCAAAAGCAGCTCCCCCTGCCGCCTCTGTTATTCCATGTGGTGACTACATTGCCGCATCGTTTACAGGTAATCTTATACATTTGGTGTGCCTCCGGAGTGGATTTAGTTTGACGAGAAATTCTCAATAACGATGATGGGACATTTGGCGTCTTCGATGTCGGCGCTTGAGGCGGAGATTGACCCGGGAATCCAACTGTCTCTGACCCGCGTGATGAAATAAAACGTCATAGTATGGCCTCCCTGACAGACGTAATGAATTTGCGGGGAACCCCTGCATGGGAATGTTTAGTATAATAACACAATATGTATTGCATGTCAACATAAATAATTATTATTGCACTATCTGTTTGTGGCGGGTATAGATTTGTCTATGGATTGTCAGTCGCAGGGCCACTGTGCGATTGAATGTAATTCAGTACATATAATGATGCTTACAGAACTTCTATTCTTAATCTTAAATCACTTTCATAGTGCGTTCGCCCTGGCCCCCGCCCCCGCGGCCTTGAAACTCCTTCCCATTTAATTGTACACTTATCCCTATGCTTATGTATCTGACAAAGAAGACCCTTGAGATGGTTATTACATTTGCGGGTATCACCATCATAAGTTTCGCGATAATACATCTGGCCCCCGGTAAACCTACCGATGTCCTGACCGACCTTAATCCTAAGATTACACCGGAGGCGCGGGCTAAGCTGGAGAAATACTACGGCCTTGATAAGCCCGTCACCACTCAGTATGCCCTGTGGCTTAAGCGCGTTATCTTGCTTGATTTTGGCGAGTCATTCTCCTCCGACCACAGGGCGGTCTGGACTAAAATAAAAGAACGGCTCCCCATTACCCTCTATATCAATATCGCCTCGCTGCTTATTATCCTTGCCATTGCTATACCTATCGGGATATCATCGGCAGTACACCACCATACGCTGTATGACAGGATTACTACGGTGGGGGTGTTTGTGGGGTTTGCGATGCCGGGGTTTTGGCTTGCCCTCCTTCTGATGATGTTCTTTGGCGTGCATCTTCACATGCTGCCGGTTGCGGGGCTGAAATCGGCCGGGTTTGCCGGGTTTTCGTTTCAGGGAAAGGTTATTGATATATTAAGGCACCTTGTCCTTCCCATCTTTGTGTCGTCGTTTGGTGGGATTGCCGGCATTTCACGTTATATGCGAGGCTCCATGCTTGAGGTAATCAGGCAGGACTATATGACAACGGCAATGGCAAAGGGCTTGACATCAAAAAGGGTAATATATGTGCACGGGCTTAGAAACGCGCTGCTTCCTATTGTTACAATCATGGGGCTTTCTGTCCCCGGCCTGATTGGGGGCAGTGTTATATTTGAGCAGGTCTTTTCTATCCCCGGCATGGGGCAGCTCTTTTACATGTCCGTCATGTCAAGAGACTACCCGCTCGTAATGGGAATCCTGACTATCGGGGCGGTCCTTACGCTTTTGGGAAATTTGTTTGCAGACCTGGGGTATGCGGCCGTTGACCCGCGAACCAGAAGATAGCCCCGGAGATAAGAATAATCAATATGAAAACAGACGCGGTCATAAACAGACTCAAGGCGAACAAGATGGCCGTCACGGGCGGGATAATCGTGCTGTGCCTGTTTGTGGCCGCGGCACTGGCACCGCTTATCGCACCATACGACCCGGAGGCTGTCAACCGGCATAGCGTACTTTCAGCTCCATGCCGCGCTCATCTGCTTGGCACTGATGACCTCGGAAGAGATGTCCTTAGCAGGATGCTCTACGGGGCGGGGATTTCATTGTCGGTAGGGTTTGTCTCAGTCGGCATTGCAACGGCCGTGGGGATTGCAATCGGGGCGGTGGCAGGGTACTATGGCAAGGCCGTTGATATGGCGGTCATGAGATTTGTTGATATAATGCTGTCTATCCCCACGTTTTTTCTGATACTTGCCGTCATCGCGTTTCTTGACTCCAGCATCTGGAACATCATGGCCGTCATAGGGTTGACCTCGTGGATGGGGGTGTCGCGCCTTGTGAGGGCGGAGTTTCTATCGCTTAAAAACAGGGAATATGTGCTTGCCGCAAAGGCCTCCGGCGCCTCTGATTTGAGGATAATTATGAGACACATGCTTCCTAACAGCATGGCGCCCGTGATAATCTCAGCCGTGCTTGGTATAGCGGCGGCGGTGCTTGTGGAGTCGGCGCTTAGTTTCCTTGGTATCGGGGTTCAACCGCCCACGCCCAGTTGGGGCAATATACTCTCGGCCGGCAAGGACAACCTTGAGATAGCATGGTGGCTTTCAGTGTTTCCCGGCCTCGCGATTCTTGTTACCGTCATGGGATATAACCTGCTTGGCGAGGGGTTGAGAGATATTTTTGACCCGCGTCTATGGAATGAACGCTCCTAATCAATTACTCAAAGACTATGCCGCGGAGACCCCTGACCCGGTATGCTCTATCAATAATCTCAACGCCTTTGCCACTGCCAACCCTGAGCATTTTAACGCCCTCACACACAAAGAGCTGCAAGGCGTGGCCTCCTTATTCGCCTATACGCAGTTTCTTGCGGCATATGCCACAAACAATCCGGACATATTTCTCCATAGCCTTAAAGAGGCAGACTCACCTATTGACAAATCGTTTTTAAAAGATGAACTTGCCTCCAATGACATTGAAAAGGATTTATACGGCGCGTATCTGCGTAATTTTAAGAAGAGGCACTTATTAAAAATAAGCCTTCGCTTTGCCAGTGGCACGGCTGACATCAAAGAAAGTATGTCAGCTCTCAGTCTTCTTGCCGATGTCATAGCAGAGGCTGCCCTCAGGCGTACTGTCATGGATTTGAATAACATATACGGCGACCCGCAAAGCGATAAACTCTCTGTCATCGCACTTGGAAAGCTCGGTGCCTCGGAGCTGAACTACAGCTCTGACATTGATTTGATGTTCGTCTACGAATGCCCCCAGGGACAGACCTCCGGCGTGCTAAGCCCAAACGGCTTGCGGATTAACCGGATAACAAACCACGAGTTTTTCTGTAAGACGGCCGAATCTGTGAGCAGGCTGCTCAGTGAGAACACCGCCGATGGGTTTGTCTATCGTGTTGATCTCAGGCTGAGGCCCCAGGGAAGCAAGGGCGAACTATCCCTGCCCCTCAGTGGCTATGAACAGTACTATGAGTCATGGGGCAGGGAGTGGGAACGGTTAGCCCTCATTCGCGCTCGCCTGGTGGCAGGGAATGAGGGGCTTGGCAGGGATTTTCTTGATATGATTGCGCCATTCGTCTTTAGAAAATACATTGACACGCGCTCAATCGGGGAAATCAAACAGTTAAAAAAGAAAATTGACTCTACGTTTAACAGGTACGATATAAAAAAAGGCTATGGCGGCATCAGAGAGATAGAGTTTTTTGCGCAGACGCTGCAGTTGGTATACGGCGGGCAGGAGCCGCTGTTAAGGGAACGCGGCCTCGTCATGGCCCTACACAGATTGAGCCAGAAAAATCTCATAGGCTGTGATGATTTCTCTGCCCTTTCTGAACACTATCTCTACCTCCGGCGGCTTGAGCAGTGCCTTCAGATGAACAACGACATCCAGACGCACACGCTGTCAACTGAACCGGGTGCCCTTGAAGGCACAGCAAGGAAGATGGGCGCGGCAGAGTCAAAGGCATTCATGGCCGACCTTCACCAGAGGCGCACTGATGTAAACAGGATATATAACTCACTCTTTGAGGTGTCAAAGGAGCAGGGGGGCCAAACCTTGCTTGATACATATGACGAAGACGCCCTTAAAGTGGAATTAGAGGAAAGAAATGTAAAAAATCCCGGCAAGGTGCTGTATTATCTGCGAAAAATTAAGGAATCAATGAATTCATTTCAGACCCTTACAATGAGGCGGTTGCAGGGGGCGATAATCCCGGAGTTTGCGGAGTTGGCATTAAACTCTTCTGACCCTGAGATGGCGCTCTGTAATCTGCAGCGGTTTACGGAGGTAGTTTCCACCTCCGGCAGTGTATCGTATCTGGGGCTTTTCGGCGCGAACAGGGGGCTAATCGGTGCGCTTACCGGTGTGTTTTCAAAAAGTCCCTTTTTGTCGTCCATTCTGATGGGTGACATAGGCTATATTGACATGCTTGCCGGTGGCACGCCTATCAGAAAGACGCTAAGGGCAATGGTTGATGAGTCAACGGCGGTATTGAAGATAAGAACCTCACAATCGGAGGCGTTGGCGCGGTTTAGAAAGATGGAGGAGCTGCGCTTAGGGATGCTATATCTGGATAAGCGCATAGGGATAATCAATCTGATGAAGGGGTTGGCCAAGGTGGCCGAGGCCATTGTCATGGCCGCGTTAGACGGCGGTAAGGATGTCTATGTCGTGGCGTTTGGGAAACTAGGGGGCCGGGAGATAACGATAAACTCTGACCTTGATATAATATTTATAGGTGAAAACGGTGCCGCATCCTCAGAGGCGGCACAGCGTGCGCTTAGGCTGCTGTCGTCATACACGAAGGAGGGATATACATATAAGGTTGACACACGCCTCAGGACAGACGGCTCAAAGGGCATGTTGGTGAACACGCTTGACGGCATAAGGGACTACTACTTACACCATGCAAGGATATGGGAGGTGCAGGCGTTGCTGAAGGCGCGGCCAATAGCGGCGAGCGGCCCGATAAGGCGGGGCTTTATGGAGATGAGAAACGAGGTATTTCTCCAGCGGGGGCGGCACATAACCGCAGAGGATATAATCACGATGCGCGGCAGGATAATGAAGGAGCGCCTCACGCCGTATAGTGCCCCCGACATTAAACTATCTCCGGGTGGGGTGGAGGACATAGAGTTCCTTGTTCAGTTTAAACAGTTAAAGTATGCGGCAAGCCACCCGGCCATACTGGTACAAAACACGGCGTCGGCGTTGCACAGGCTCATAAAAAGCGGCATAATAGGGCAAGCAGACGGTAAAGAACTGTTAGACGATTATATGCTTTATCGCGGCATAGAGACATTGATGCGTCTGCGAGGGGAAAAAACAATCTCACCGGGCAGTGATATATTTGAGACAATAGCGGCTGACTTTAGGGACAAGGGATATTTCAAGACCCATCTGGAGCAGGTCATGCAGGCGACGGCGTCAACGATAGCGCGGCTGCTGAGATAGCTGATTCGCCACAGAAAAGTAGAAAAAGGGGGTATGCAGTGCTTTACAGTGGCGGTACCACGGGCAGTAGTTGCGATAAGATTAGGCAGAAATTGGATAGGCATCGAACAAAATAAAGAATATATTGAGATGGCGCAAAAAAGAATTTCTGAAATTAAATAATCATCTCCTCAGTACATTCGCTTCCTGAGATATTCCCCTGTTGCCGAACTCTGGTTTTGCATAATCTCCTCCGGTGTGCCTTCGGCTATGATATATCCACCGTGGTCGCCTCCCTCAGGTCCGAGGTCTATAATATGGTCTGAAAACTTAATCACGTCAAGATTGTGTTCTATTACTATTACCGTATTGCCAAGCGTTACGAGGCGATGGATTATTCGCAGCAGTCTTTCGACATCCACAAAGTGAAGCCCCGTGGTGGGTTCGTCAAGGATGTAGAGTGTCTTGCCGGTTGCGCGTTTTGTTAGTTCACGCGATAGTCTGAGGCGCTGTGCCTCGCCCCCTGAGAGCGTGGTTGCAGGCTGCCCAAGGTGGATGTAACCCAGTCCGACCTCCTCCAACAGCACTAGTTTTTCCCTTAATGGCGCAATCGGTGCGAAAAACCCGCCCGCCTCGCTTACCGTCATTGACAGTATGTCAGATATGTTTTTCCCCTTATAACGTACGCGCAGTGTCTCGCGATTGAACCTCCTGCCACCGCATGTGTCACATTGCACATGTGCGTCCGGCAGGAAGTGCATCTCATATTTTCTTATCCCCGCCCCCTTACATGTCTCGCATCTGCCGCCTTTTACATTAAAACTGAATCGTGAGTTTTTATATCCCTTTGTCTTTGATTCAAGCAGCGCCGAAAACAGTTCCCTAATGTGGGTAAATATGCCGGTATATGTCGCCGGGTTGGAGCGCTGGGTCTTGCCAATCGGCGATTGGTCAACGCTAATAACCCTGTTAATCTGCTCAGTGCCGGTTATGCCCTTGTGGCGTCCTTCGTTAAACCCGCTCCGTAGTAGCGTGTTACACAGGGCAGGGTAGAGCGTATCAAGAATGAGCGTACTCTTCCCCGAACCAGATACCCCTGTTACCGAAATAAAGACCCCAAGGGGGATTTTAATGTCAATGTCTTTCAGGTTGTTTTCACATGCCCCGGTTATTGTTATGTAGCCGGAGGGGGTTCGCTTTGCGTCAGGGATTTCGATTGTCATGGCACGGCTAAGGTAGGCGCCGGTCAGTGAGTTTTCGTTTTTCATTATCTCATCAGGACTGCCCATAGCCGTTACATGCCCACCCCTGAGGCCAGCACCCGGCCCGATGTCAATCACTACGTCAGAGGAAAGTATGGTTTCCTCGTCGTGCTCGACCACTATTACCGTGTTGCCCCTGTCTCTTATCTCCTTCAGGCCGTCAATCAGTCTGGCGCAGTCGCGCGGGTGAAGCCCTATGCTTGGCTCATCAAGGACATATAAGACGCCGGATAATGATGAGCCGAGCTGCGTGGCAAGGCGTATGCGCTGCGCCTCACCGCCTGAGAGAGAGAATACAAGCCGGTTCAGCGTCAAATAGTTGAGGCCAACCTTTTCCATAAACATAAGGCGGTTGGTTATCTCTTTGAGTATGCGCGCGGCAATAAACCTGTCCCTGTCGTTGAGATTTAGGGCAATCAAAAAATTGCCGGCGGCCTTTATAGACATCCGCGTCAGTTCCCCGATATTCAGACCTCCGATTTTAATGCTCAGCGCCTCCTTTTTCAATCTCAGTCCACCGCATAAAGAACACGTTTTAAGGGAAAGCAACGGTGTGTCATCGTCTTCATTGAGGGGTTCATAGCCTATCCCCCTGCACTCAGGACACGCGCCGAGGTTACTGTTAAATGAAAAAAACATCGGCGTCAGCTCCGGTATATTTATGCCGCAATCAGGACATGCCATAGTCTTTGACAGGACTATATCAGTGTTGTCTTCAATCAGGTTTAGTACCACAATAGAACTGAATCTCATGGCGGAGTTCACCGCATCCCTGAGTTTTCTATCTACGCCGGTCTTGATTATCAGCCGGTCAATGACGATTTCTATGGTGTGGCGCTTGTTTTTGTTTAGGGTTATGTCCTCGGTCAAATCTCGCATTTCACCGTCTATGCGGGCGCGCACAAAACCCTCGCGGCGCATTGCGAGAAGTTCTGCTGTATAAAGTCCCTTGCGCTCTTTGACTATCGGGGAGAGTATTTGTATTCTTGTGCCCTGCGGCAGTGTTTTTACAGTCTCAAGGATGGTCTCAGTGTCTTGTGATATGATGGCCTTGCCGCAGTTGTAGCAGAATGGTTTTCCAATTCTTGTATAGAGCACTCTCAGATAATCATAAACCTCTGTGAGGGTTCCAATTGTGGAGCGCGGACTTCGGGATATAGTCTTCTGCTCAATCGCTATGGACGGCGAGAGGCCCTCGATTGAATCCACGTCGGGTTTCTGCATCTCGCCAAGGAACTGCCGCGCATAGACTGAAAGGCTCTCAACATAGCGCCTTTGGCCCTCGGCAAATATCGTATCAATGGCAAGCGTGGACTTGCCCGAACCAGACGGCCCGGTGATTACGATAAACTTATTTCTCGGTATATCGAGATTTATGTTTTTGAGGTTATGTTCCCTTGCCCCTTTTATAACTATATTTTCTTGCATAGTATCGTAAATACGACTGCTAATATAACTTATTTGGCAGCAACCATGCAATTCTTTTAAGGGATTAAAGGATTAACGACGCAGGGGGGGTAACCCCCCCCTGCACCCCGTAAATCTCGCCACGCTTTATCTATGCATACTGTGATATAATACCGGCGATGACAGAGAAAGCGAAGTCCTCACGGGCACTGCAGATTAATATTGCGGATTACAGCGTTAATGTGGACATTGACCCTATGTATGAACCCATACAAGAAGTCATGGCGCGCTATCATGGCCTTCAGGACGGTCTTACTGTTTATTTGAAAGAACTCTGCCACCCCTACAAGAACTGGCAGTACATCGTCAAAGAGACATGGACGTATTGCCTGGGATATTTCTATGAGCTTAGCACCCATCCAAAAGGGCCTGAGGCGGCGGTACTCTATATGAATGTTATTTTTGAGGCCATCAACTCCGCAAAAGACGAGCAGGTTCGCTCCGACGCCTTCAGCCTCTTTTATCTGTTTAGCCAGAAACTTATTAAAGACGCCAAATATATTTTTGTTGCCAATCGGGGCTTTGTAATGGCAGACGAGCTGCCAGATGAGCGGTTTATTATCATTGCTAAAAGCCATTACAGGTTAAACAGACTTGCCGGATTGTTTTATGACTGTGTTGACAGCGATTCAGAGTTCGATAAAATTAACTCACTTATGATTCATTATCTGCGGTTTACCTACTCATACTGGCTCACCGAAAAAAATCCAAAGGACTGGTTTGCCGAGGACATAGGCAAGGACATTAACCCGCTGATGTCAGATATATTGCAGCCCATCTCCCACGAGGGAATTAATGGTTACGCCTCATGTCTTGATGGTATTGTTGACAATAAAAACAAGGCGTTACGAGATAAACTTAAAGAAATGATTGACTTGCCTGGATACGGGGACATCGTCGCTCATTTTAATAAGATCCCCTCGGTTATATACCAGGGCCAATTAGATGAATTGGACGAAAAAATAAAACATCAGTATGAGCTTATCTTCCTTTTTCATATAATGAACACCCCCGGGCTTTCCACAATTCACGAAGAAACTATCCGGGAGATTAACAGGATAATCAAATACCTGATTAACCACGATGACTATGACAACAACAAGGCGCTGATACAAAAAACAATCAGCATACTGAAAAACACCGTAGGGCAATACCCTGCCACAGTGTTGCGCAGTGTGCTGAACATGGGCAAGGGCGTTTACGAAAGTAATAACACCGCGCTTGTGAATTTCTTTAACCACTCGATTCTATCTCTTGGATTTCAAACCCCGGATTTCGGGGGCATCAGCAACGATTGGCAGATAATCGGCAACTCAGCCCACATAGATAACATTCGCACATACATGGAACTCATAAGGCTCAACCCCATGTGGTCTAAAAAACTTATCTCATCTCTTATCGTAAATCTTTCCCTCTGCGGCGTTATAATCAAGGACACGGATTTATTCCCGCGCGATATTACGAATTTCTTAAATTCTGATATACGCCTGGTCTATAACCTGGTGAAGCAGCTTATGAGGCTTTACCCCGCCTATTTTAACGAATTGGGCGCGGAGGGGCAACTGCGGGATATCTCCACCAGAATGGATGAGGCCTGTAACCGCCATGACACCCTTGTCCACTTTCTCAGAAAACAGAGCCACGTGGAAAGCTCCAACAAGATTCTCTCTGTCGTGGAGGCCGCCCTTGAGTTCTGGATGACCCGTAATAAGGAGGTGCTCAGGCAGTACCTACCGCCCGATATCTATGCGGAGCAGGAAAATTCAGGTCAATATGTTGATGGCGTCCATACGGTTATTAATCAGATATTTCAACTACATGGGATACGAAATATCAGTGATTTGTTAACCCTTGGGGATGATTATTTTAGTGGCGTTGTCAATGCTATGGGGCAGGATTACGCCGCTGATGTTGAGAAGGTTGCCCTTACTATCTCCTTTTATAAACTCCTTCACCAGAAATACAGCTCCGGCTTCAGTGAAATAGACAGCGTCATTGCACAGGTTCACACCAGCGCCTTCCCAGAGCTTGGCAACCTCGTTAAGGCCATCGCAGAGCCAAACACCTACGACAAACTTGAAGGAGTACTTGAACATTTGGTAAAACTCAAAGAGCTGATTCAATCGCCAACGCAATTCGAGGTTCGTGAGGACATTTACCGGAAACGCCATATCTCCACAGAGATACCCTCCATGTACGGCAGCTACCATGAGGTGAAATTCGACGCGCTTGGCCTTACTTTCAGGCTTGAAACCCTTGTCAATACCCTCTTTGAGGAGCTGATAGAGGGGTTTGATCTGAATTTTATAACGCGCGCCACACTCTGCAGGATTTACGATTACCTGAAACTCTACAAACAGGCCCTGATAATTGACGGCATTGCCATCAGGGAGTTCGACAGGCAACTCTATCTGCTTGGGACGGCCTTGTCGGTGAGGGGATTTACGTTTTCTCAGTTTGTCGATATATTTAAGGAATTATCACATGTTATGAGAAATATTGTAAATGATTACTTTAATAATATGCACATGGAAACCCTCAAGACTATTCTTGATATACTGCCAAAGGAAAAGCTGCTTCCCAAGTATCACGCCGAGGATGACTCCGGATTATTTAACAGGGTATCGGAGATATTTCTGAGGGACACTATTGCATTGTCGTTGGGGCTTCAGAGCCTTGATGTGTTTATAACCAGAATCCTCAGCACGCTCTGGCGTGAGGCACAGAGGATTCCCCCTGATAAGCACCACCTGCTCGTAATGTATAATCCGGAGGAGGCTGTAACCTCAATCGTTGAACCTGTTGTCGGTGTATCTACCGTTATTCACATGGGTGGCAAGGGGTTTAATCTTATGAGGATGAGGGTGCTGGGGCTGAGAGTTCCACCAGGTTTTGTGATAACTACCGATGCCTTTAAGTGCCGGGAACTATTCGATATATATGAATCTGCCGATAAGAATTTTAAAGAGCGGGTGGATGTCGAGATTGGCAAACTCGAAAAACTTACCGGCAAGGAATTTGGTAATCCTGATAACCCGCTTCTTGTCTCCGTAAGGAGTGGCTCTGCCATATCGCAGCCCGGTATGCTTGATTCCTATTTAAATGTGGGTATGAATGAGGCCATAGTCAGGGGGATGATAGAGGCTACAGGCAGGGGTATGAACGCAGGCAGGGAGTGGTTTGTGTGGGACTGCTACCGGCGGTTTATCCAACACTACGGCATGTCCTTCGGCCTGGACCGTGACAGCTTCGACGCCATAATGAATCTTTATAAAGACCAATACCATGTGTCTTTCAAAAAGGTTTTTACGCCGGCGCAGATGAGAGAAATAGCCATGTCCTATAAGGACTTCGTAATTGGAAAGGGGATTAACATAGAGGAAAGACCTAAAGAGCAGCTTTATATTGCCATTAGAAAGGTATTGGATTCATGGGATACAGATAAGGCTAAAAGTTACAGAAAGATAATAGGAATCTCTGACGACTGGGGTACAAGCGTGACGGTTCAACGCATGGTATACGGCAATATTGATGACAAATCAGGCTCTGGTGTACTGTTTACGCACAATCCTAAGCTCTCGGAGTATGAGCTTAAGCCGTGGGGTGATTATGGCATATGTGTCCAGGGCGACGACATCGTCTCCGGTTTGGTGCAGACACATGCCCTATCCATCAATCAGGCGAGGCGGGAAAACCGGTCTGTTGAGGATTCTCTTGAAAAACGCTTCCCGCAGGTATATGAAGAACTTGTCAAAACTGCTCGTTTCCTGATAGAACAGAGGCAGTGGAATCCCCAGGACATAGAATTCACGTTTGAGGGCGGACTTAAAGAAGATGTTTATATATTGCAGTCCAGAGATATGGAAATAAGGGAAAAACAGCATGAACATCAGTTTGAGATAACCGCAGAGTTATCAGGGCGTCTGCTTGGGCATGGCATCGGGGTAAGCGGCGGGGCGATGGCAGGGCGCGCGGTATTTACGATGAAAGACATAAGATATTACAGAGAGACAGAGCCGCAGACGCGGCTGATTCTGATAAGAAGGGACACCGTCCCGGACGACATCAACGAGGTCTCTGCCTCAGATGGCCTTCTGACAGCGCGCGGCGGGGCAACGAGCCACGCGGCAATTGTGGCATACCGGCTGGGCAAGACATGCGTGGTTGGCTGCGTAGAGATGCTATTTTATGAAAAGGAAAAGAGATTTGTCCTGAACCAGAGGACTGTGGCCTCAGGGGATTTTATAAGCATAGACGCCGCTGATGGGGCTGTCTATGAGGGCGAGATGAAGATATGCAAGAAGGGGATAAGATAGAATGAGGATAAGCAAAAAGGAGATGAGATAGAATGGGTGGAAGATTAGGCATAAACGGGCTTGGAAGGATTGGGAAACTCGTATTGTGGCGGCATGTGGCGGCACGGGATTTTGATGAGATAGTGGTGAATGTTGGTCGCGCCGTTGGTACGTCGCTTAATGACATCGCCTATTACATCGGCAGGGACTCCACGTATGGATCGTTGGGGAAGTATCTGTATGGCTTTAAAGACCAGCCGGCAATCGCCAACATTGATGACGGTACGGGGACGATGACGATAAACGGTGTAAAGGTCACTGTGTTGAGGAAATCGAGAAACCCCAAAGACATAGGCTGGGCAGGGCACGGAGTGGAAGTCGTTGTTGAGTCATCGGGGGCGTTTGTTGATCCCACCATCCCCGCCGACGACCCTAAAGGCGCCCTTGCCGGGCACCTCGACTCTGGTGCGAAGAAGGTCATTCTCAGCGCCCCGTTTAAGATAAAGGACAAGTCCAAACCCATGCCGGATGACGCCGTAACGGTTGTCATGGGAATAAATGAGCATGACTATAACCCGGCCAGGCACAGATTTATCTCGGCGGCCTCGTGTACTACGACTTGCCTTGCCCACATGTTTAAACCACTGATAAATAAAATAGGGCCAAAGAAGATTCTTACCGCCTCAATGGCCACCGTCCATGCCGCCACAGGTACTCAGGAGGTGCTTGACCGCCTTGCCAAGCCCAAAGACAAGGATTTAAGAAAGAACCGCAGCATTTTTAACAACATTATCCTTACGACCACCGGCGCTGCTGACACTCTTGCGCTTGTTATCCCTGAGATGTCGCAAATTGGGTTTATCGCCGAATCTGTAAGAATCCCCACGACCACCGGCTCACTCGTCATTCTGGTCGTCAATATTCAGGAGGAACCCGACAGGATTATAGTTGACCGTGACTACATCAACGGTATCTATAAAGAGGCCGCCGAAAACTCCCCGCACAGGCTTGTCGTCTACTCTGAGGAGCAAAACGTGTCAAGCGATATAATCTCCATGCCCCTTGCCGCCGTGATAATTGAGGCGCACGAGACGCACACGCGCACGGCCGAGATAACCTTCGACGCGGGGCGTTTGGTTGGTGTGAAAAAAGAAGTCCTTGAAGGCCTGAAAGACAACATGGTACGCATTCCCCTGACTCAGGCCGTGATATACGGCTGGTACGACAACGAAATGGGCAGTTACGTAAACGCCCTCTCAATGCTTACAATAATGGCCGCCGAGGATTTTTAGTAACTGTGAACAGGAGCCGTCTGTTCAGCAGGGAGATTTTCAGTTGGTGTCTTTACGACTTCGCCAATTCAAGTTTTTCCGCCATCATCGCCACAGTAATATTCCCCGTTTATTATGTTAAAGTCATCGTAGGAAACGCCTCCGGACTTGGGGATTTGTGGTGGGGCAGGGCGATTTCCCTAAGCATGGCGTTTGTGGCCCTGAGTTCCCCATTTTTAGGCGGCATAGCCGATTATGGGGGGCTTCGTAAAAAGTTTTTGATCGGTTATTCAATATTGGCGGTTCTTTCTGTTGTGTGCATGTCGGCGCTTGTGCCGGGGATGGTGGTAACGGGGTTTTTGTTGATGGTTGCCGCCAATATCGGCCACGAGGGCGGGATGGTGTTTTATAACTCATACCTGCCGGTGATAGCCGAAAGGTCATATCAGGGGAGGGTATCGGCGTGGGGATTTGGATTAGGCTATATTGGGTCGTTTACTGCCCTGATAATGGCGCTGCCGCTTGTGAAGTCAGAGAATTTAAGCCTTCTGTGGCCGCTTGTGGCGGTGTTTATTGTTGTATTTGCGTTGCCGGCGTTTATTAATTTGCCCGGCGATAATAAGACGCAAGGGGCTGGCAGACCCATTGTTGAGGCTGCCATATACAATGCCACGCGGATATTAGGGTCACTGCGGGAATTGTTAAGGCAAAGGGAGCTGAGGCGATTTCTCCTCTCTTTTTTCATGTACCAGGACGGTATGAACACGGTAACCGTGTTTTGCAGTATATTTGCCGCCGCGACGTTGAATTTCGATAACGCCGAACTGATATATTTGTTTATGACGGTGCAGGTGACGGCCTTTGCGGGGTCAATGATTATGGCAAAGCCGATAGATGTGTGGGGGCCGAAGAGGGTCATATCCATATCGCTGGTGTTGTGGAGCGCGGTGGCGATAGTGTCATATTTCGTCACGACGAAGGCGGAGTTTTTTGTAGTAGCCACGACGGCGGGGCTTGGGCTAGGGACGGTTCAGGCGGCGTCGAGGGCATTTTTTGCGGGATTTATTCCAGAGGGGCGAGAATCCGAGTATTTTGGCGTCTATTCGATGATAGGAAAGACATCGGCCATATTAGGGCCGTTATTATTTGGAATAACATCAGCGTATTTCAAGAGCCAGCGCCCGGCAATCGTGTCTATTTCGTTTTTTTTCGTAGTAGGGTTTTTCTTATTGTCGAGGGTTAAATCCCCGCAGAAAACATAAAGATTCCTTCGGAAAAAATCTTTTAATATCAATGGTATTGACAAGCCTCATATTTTTATGGTTGACTAGTGCGGCGGGGGCGTCGGCATCGTCGTCGGCAGCTTACTAATTACAAATCAAGTAGGCAGTTATAGTCTTTGCCTGGCGCGCTGTGGTGGTGTCGCGCCGGGTTTGGTCTCAGTTGCCGGGTATGGCGTTAGTGCTGAGCTGAGTTGGCTTGGTAAGCGTTGAGGCGTTGCTTTTTTCAGAGTCTTTATCCGCGAACACCTCTTTCTTCCAGCGCCTGAAGGAATCGAATCTTTTCCTCCAGTAATAGAGCCATCCCTCGGACTGTGTCGAGCGTTCTATGACGCCTGAGGACGACGACGCCTGGACAAAAAATATCGTGTCGTCTTTTTTCTGAGTGATAAGGCCGAGGTGGTTTTGTTTCTTTTGCACGTCTCTGAAGAAGATTATATCACCGGGTCTCGTTTCTGATTTTTCGATTTCATACGTATATTCATATATCTTCCACGAGGGGAAGTAGTAGGGCTTAAACTCGTAGTTGGTGCCGATCAGGCTGTTTCTTGCTATCGCGCATACAAGATGGGAACAGTCTGACTCAACGAGCTTGTCGGGGTTTGCGCCCAACTTGTAACCCTTGCCGAGATAAATTTTCGAGAGGGTGGGTACATTTTTCTCCATAACGTCATATGGGTCTTCCACCGGTGGGGGTGCGACAACGGGCGGGATAGTTCTTTTCACCTCGCGGGTAGCAGATGAGCAGCTTGTTAACACAGCTAATAAGATAATAACCACAAACGCCTTATAATGCCGCCTAATCATAATTTATAACCTCCGTCAATTTATTGGCTGCCACCGTCGTGTTCTCACACGCCATAACCGCAAAGACACAGGCCGATGTGCCAATGTCTTAGTTCTAATTGCTGACTCGCATATTTTATATGCAATTGCCGTACCAGCTTTTTAACTGCTGCTGGTCAACGCCGTCATGGAAAACGCGGTGTGCGTTTTTTAAAGAAATGTGTCAACTTCTCGTTGCTTCGTTTAGGCTGGCTGGCTCTTCGTCAAATTGACAAAATCACCGGCAAAGGCATAACATTTACTCGTGGCCGGATTAACCAAACTAAAGGAAGGCACGGTTGTCGTGCTGCTTTGTGTGCTTTTGATGGGGGCGTATTCCTTAGGCGCTTATATTTATTTTAAGACCGCAGGGATAGAGTTCAGCGATTCCGCCCGATTTGGCTGGGATACGTGGGAGTATCAGTCAATGGCGGCGAATTTTGCCGCTGGACATGGCCTGAAATTCGGCGCTATCGAGGAGTTTGGTTTCTATAAATTCACCCAGACCGGAGACCAGGTCTTTGGCGATGCCGGACTTAAAGGCTATGAGAGTTTTCTTGAGATTGGAAGCCGCGGCGGTAGTTATAATTTCTACAGGACACCCGGATACCCCGTCTTTCTCGGCCTGTTATATAAGATATTCGGCGTATCGCCAAAAGTGGCGCGGGTTTCTCAGGTGTTTCTCGTAATCTTAATTGCCGCTTTTCTGCCCTTTGTTGGCTTTGCATATTGGCGGTTGAGTGGGTTTGCCGCGGGGGTCGCCTCCGGCGCTATCTTGATGAGCACGTATGTGTATATCCACAATATGCAGGACGAGCTGTTGACTGAGCCGCTTATTATGTTTTCAGCTTTTCTCTGTGTGCTTATGTTCGTTCTATGGGAAAAAAGAAAGTCGTCTGCCGCCGCCGCTGCCCTGCTTGGTGCTGTCATGGGGGCGGGAATTCTGGTTAAGGGTTCTCTTATTTTCACGCCGGTTCTGACGTTTTTTTATTTCCTGTATTTGGTTAGACGGCGGCGGCTTGGGCCTGTGCCGCTTTTGGCCTTCGTATTGGGGGTCGCGTTTGTTATCATTTCGTGGTCGGCGTTTGCCAGCGTAAAAGAGGGTAGGGCAATCTTTATCTCCACCGAGGGCGGGCAGCTCCTGCTTGAGACCAACAGCACTGTCTCAAAAGACGGCACATGGCACGCCAAACCCCTTGACGCGTTTTATCAAAGGCCAGAAATTAAACCGCTTCCAGGCCCGATTAAGGTCGTTTTGTATTATCTGAACCATAGAAATCTGTTGCCCTCAATATTCGTCAACAAGATAAACTCAGGATTTAGCGGGTTCTTTTTTTTCAAAGCCGCCGTCCTGTTTCTCCTTTACGCAATGATTATGAGTACGCTTAGATTTTTTGATAGCGTTAGTAAATGGATAAAAAATATTTTGGCGTTTTTGTTGGTAATTTATATAGTATGGACAGTCTTTGCGGTTTGTGTGGTGGTGTTTAAATTAAATCTGCCACCGGTTGCCGCGCTGGTTTTTGCTAATATTATTAATCTCATGCCAGGTGCCACACTTCTCATCTATATATTTATCGTGTATTTTTGCGTATCCTATGTGATTACTAAGAAATCTTACGTCAATGTCCCCGCGTCATTTGCGATATTATTTTTGAATTTCTTTCTGATTACGATAATCTTCTACGGGCATCCGAGGCATGTCAAGGTCATTGATTTTATATTTATTCTGATGGCAATGCAGGGTGTCTTCAGGGGAATAAGGATCAACGACGAAGGGGGATAATCCCCCTTCACCCCGTATTTTTGCCAACGTTTTATTTATTGATTTTCATCTGCCGCCCGTTGGCGGCTTCAGGACTCTGTGTCTGCACGTACCATTTCGGCAGGTTATAGCCTATGCCAATTGTCGTGGGTTTGATACCCATGAATTTTTTGTTCACGACAACAAGTGCATCAGGGACATAGAGAAACACGTACGGGAGTTCATCAGCAAGGATTTCCTGAATTTTATAGTATGTCGCCTTGCGCTTTTCAATGTCGAACGTACGCCGACCTGTCTCAAGGAGTTCATCAACTTCGGGGTTAGCATAACTTACGAAATTAAACTCCTTCTCCTTTGTCTTGCTTGAGTGCCAAATATCATACTGGTCGCCGTCCATCCCTATCCCCCAGCCAAGGATTACGGCGTCAAACCGCTTTTTGTCAATAAATTCATTCAGAAACGTGCTCCACTCAAGGGCGCGAATATTTACCCTTATGCCGACTTGCTTGAGTTTCCACTGGATAATCGCGGCGGTCTTCATTCTGAGGGGGTTGCCCATATTAGTAAGGATGGTAAACTCAAACGGGACGCCGTTGTTAGTTAAAATACCACCAGCTCCGTCCTTCCAGCCAGCCTCGGCAAGCAGGGTTTTTGCCCTTTCGGGGTCAAACGGGTATTTTTTTACTGCAGGGTTGTATGGCCATGTGTTCGGTACGTACGGGCCGGTTGACGCCGTGCCAAGTCCATAGAGTACAATGTCTATTATCTCCTCTTTATCTATCGCATAGGCGATTGCCTGTCTGACCCGTTTATCTGCGAAAAAAGGATGTTTTAAATTGAAGCCGAGATATGTATAGGAGAAGACCGGATAGCGGTATTTATTAAAATGGGCATTAAAATACGGGGAGTCAGTCTGCCTCTTGTATTGAATCGGCGTAACCCCCATGAGGTCAACCTCCCCGGCCTGAAGCGCCATAAACATGGTGGATTGGTCTGGTATTACCCTGTAAACATAGTTATCTATATAGGGGCGACCCTCGAAATAATCATGGTTGGACGACAGCGTAAGCTCCTGCCCGCTGACCCATGTGTCAAGTTTATACGGCCCCATACCAACGGGTTTTCTGATTAATGGACTTTTGGTTATATCCACACCCGCAAGGAGGTGTTTCGGTAAGATAACGAGGTCACCCCAACTGTTCAGCGCCGGTGCGAAGGGTTTGCCGTATGTCACCCTGAATGTGTGGTTGTCGGGGGCCTCGGCGGTCTTCACCTGCAAGAAATCCTCTTTATATGGCGTAGGGGTCTTGTCGCTGATGATTGTCTGATAGCCGAAGAGGACATCTTCGGCGGTAAATGCTGCGCCGTCAGTCCAGTGGACGTCTTTTCTCAGGTGAAAGGTAATAGTGAGGCCGTCGGAGGAGATGTCCCAGCTCTGTGCAAGGTCGCCAATAGTGCTGAGGTCAGGGGCATATTTTACGAGTCCATTAAAGATATTGCCGGAAACGGAGTGCGAGGCGCTGTCACCAGCCAGCACGGGCAGAAGGACACTTGGCTCTGCCGTCACACCTTCAACCAGCGTGCCCCCATAGGTAGGCTGGCCATCTGAGGCAGATTGAGGCAAAGGGGCTGCCTGATTTTGCCCCCCCGTCCGCGAATCACACGCGCACAGGATGATGGCAATTATTAGTAGAAGTATCTTTGCGATAGGTACGGTTTTCATTTTATTTTTAGTTTTTAAAGATGATCAAATATTCAACAAACCATTTTCGAAATCAATCTCTTCCTGAAAAGGGATGTTTGGTTCGCCGATGATCAATGGCGGCTTGCCTATTTTACCATTAAGATTTATCAGATATTTATCAAAAGTGTCTATAATGGGGATTTCTGCCTCTATAGCGGACGCTATATGTATTGCGTCATTAGGTCGAAGAGCACCGTAATCCCATAATAGATTTATTGATGATTCCGCGATGTGACGGTCAACGTTAATCAGGACGATATATTCATTATCAAAAAGACTACAAATCTCATCTGACTTACGTCTGTCTATTTTTGGCTCAGTCCTTAAATAGATTACCTCAGCCATAGTCAATACGGATGTCACAATTTTAATCTCTCCCGCTTCGGCTTTTGCTATGACTACTTCACACTTCTCATATCCCGATTCTTTTTTTAGCCAACGTAAACAACAACACGAATCCCAATACCGTAGTTTCAATCACTATTCTCCTAATATGCCGCATATTTGCTCGGCAGATGGAATATCTTCTTTTTCCCTAAACAATCTCAATTTACGGACTTGAATAATTTTAGGCGTCCCATATTGATCATAACTAATCATGCCGAATATAGATATGCGTTGTCCAAACGCCTTAGCCGCTACATCCAAGGCCTCCGAGCGGAGGTCATCCGAAATATAACATCTGACAGGTCTATCGTCTAAAGTATCATAAATAGTAAATTTAAGGCCACCTCTTTCGGAGATAGTTTGTAGTTTCCCCTCTACCGAACCTAAACTCTTGTAACGAATACCCATAATTGTATCAATGTTAGCGGCAATACGCGTTGTTAAGACGTGGTAATCTCCATTAATAGCGATATTAATTTCAGTGAGTTCATCGCCTCGTGCACTCGAAACAGACACAAGATTCTGCAAAAGCTCTAATGCCTTATCAGTAAAATATGCCGGTCTCTCGGTTTTATTTTCTAAATTAGTTATACCATAGTGTAACGCGTCAACTGTTTTTTCAATAACATCGATATATTCTTCTTTAACTACAGGATTATTAAGTAATAAGATACTGCCATGCTTTACAGTTACGATCCATTTTACAGGTTTCATCGTGCCGGAGACCTGCGCTGATACCTCATCAATAAAGTCATAAAATGCGCTGATGCTGTCCCTCAGCTTATCAGACGTAATATTTTCGCCTTTTAAGGCAAGCGTAATTGTATTCTTTATGGTTTTGCCCACTATGCCGGAGGATATTCCTGATTCTGTCACTATATGTCCTGTCATAATCCCCTCCTCTTGAGTTGTCACACTATTTGCAGCCATGATTATAGAGTAACAATTATGGTTGGGGTTGTCAAGGGTGCAAGTGTCTGAAGATGACATATTCCAGCACCGGTACGATAAGATAAAGCAGGACAGCCGGAATTATTTTTTTATACAGCCCCCATACGTCCGCCTTAAAATAGTCCCTCGTCAGAATCAGGCATACGTGTACCGGCGACAACAGCACGCCCGCGTAACCTGCCGCAAAGGCAAATGAAAACGAATGCGCGTCCAGCCCCGGCAGACTCATAAACAGCGGAAAGGCACTCCCCACAAAGGCCAGCGTAAACCCCGTAAGAATCCCCGTCACAAACGGCAGCACGAACAGTATCGGCATAAGCGGTATATGGCGGGCTATAAAATAATTATTGATATTCACCACGGCACCTGACCTGTCAAGGGTGGTAAGAAACAGCATCACGCCTAATATAAGGAGGATAACCTCCCTGTTAAACCCATAGCGTAATACCTCCAACATCTTCGTAAAACTGTACCGGAAATAAATCATCAGCATGAAGACCATCGCAACCAGGGCATAGTGCAACTTTACGCCGAATACGATAACCAGCACAAGCAATATAACAAAGGGCATAAAACTCAGGAGCGCCCTGTATGACCGGTTCCCGACTTTAGGAAATTGACCCCTTACGCCCTTCATGCAAAACAACAGGCCAATTGCCATCATGGCCACGGCATAGCTGAGGTTTAAGACAACCATCTTCCTCATCCCGACATGGGTAATCAGCGTGGCCAGTATGAGGCCCGGATAAAGCGGCAGGATGGACTCCCATGGATGCCTGTACCAGTAGTTGGTAAAGGCCTTGTCCTCCTGAGTTAAATCAAGTCCCTTTGCTGATTCGTCCACCATCGGACAGGAAAAATACGCCCCCCCTATTGACGGCAACATCCCGATTAACAAGGGCATCGAGATGAGTACGCATTTCTTGTTGCGTAACACGCCCTTTACCGCTTGGGTCATCACGTTGAGTATGTTGTTCTCTCTTAAAATCATCTCAAGCATCCTGATAAACGCCAGGGCAACTGTAAGTTCAAGCGCCGACTGCGATATTATGGCAGAGTAAACCGTCGCGGCTATGGCGGCCGGTCTCATCAGATATATGGCAAAAATGATTGCGGAGGCGGCAGTCAACACGTAGCCGACGTGCCATTTCATCCTAAGAAGCACTATCATCACCACAAACACCGCGGTTATCCCGATTATGTCAAACATCAGCTCATCCCCTTTGCATGAAGGAATTCCTCAACCAATGAGGCGGCCTTGTCCTTTGAGTCTATCACCCCCTCAAGGGTCTTTAATTCGATGGCGCCAAGGATAACGCTAAACAATGGCGATGGAGTAAGGCCAAAAGTCTCTATTAAATCCCTGCCTGTGATAAACCTTGGGGCGGTTTTTCGGGGAGTGTATTCACACTCGTAAAAATTCAGTATTTCCCTGCATATGCTTAGGGTATCTTCATGGCCTTCTGGCTTTGCGCTTGCGTCAGCCGCCCACACGATAACAAGGGCGTAGATATTGTCTCCAACGGCGTTAAACAGCCTGATGAGCGGTTTTTTCATTGAGTCAATGGCATGGCGCCCCGCTTGTTTGAACGCCAAAATCCTCATGTGGTGTCTTACGAGCATGGTTACGAATTCGATCTCTTTTGCGGAGGCCTTAAATCTGCTCAATACATCGGCGGCAATCCCCGTGCCCTCGTGTTCGTGGCGATGAAACGTGCAATCTCCATCTTCTGAGAGCCGCCGCGTTGGATATTTCCCTGCGTCGTGAAGCAGTATGGAGAGTTTTATGAGGGCACCTTTGTGTGGTGACATTGCCAGCCACGCATCAAGGTTGCCGGGAGTCTGCAATGGATTGTTAATTATCTCGTCGGCAGCCTCATATGCGGCCATCGTGTGGTCAAACACGTCGAGGTGATGAAAGCGGTTTTGTTTCAGGCCCCTGAGTGGTTCAAGCTCTGGCAGCAGCACCAAAAGAAGGCCGGTCTCACACGCTGATTTTATAATTTCTGTGCAGTGGCCGGTGCTCAGGAGCATCTTAAGCTCTGCCCACAGACGCTCGGCGGCAACCACTGAAATCAGCCCCCTTAGGGCGGAGATTGAGGTAAGTGTATTGGGTTCGATGCTAAAGCCAAGCTCCGCCGCTACCCTGAAGGCCCTCAACAGCCTGACAGGGTCTTCGGCCAGGTTATCCCTTGAAACCATCCTGATTATTTTGTTATCAATATCGGCTAGTCCGCCAGTTACATCAATTACGGTATGCGCGGGATCAAAAATCGAAACGGCAAGGGCATTGACCGTAAAATCACGGCTGCTGAGGTCGCTCCTGATGCTTCCTCCCCTTAAAGTAGTAAAATCAAATATGCAGTCCCCTTTTACGACCCTTGCGGTTGGAAATCTCTCATGCAGCATCACATATGCCCCGTTTATGGCGTCGGCAAAGCGCTTCGCATTAGAAAAAGGACTGTCGCCAAGGACAAAGTCGTAGTCCCGTATCTTCCGGTTTAAGATGAAATCCCTGACCGTGCCGCCCACCAAATAGGCCTCGCGGCATGAGCCAAGGTGCCTCATCAGGATGTCAATATAGGGTATCTTATTTATCACCGCTGGGCCAGGGAGTTCCTGTATTGTACTTCTATATGAACGCCCTTGACTGTATTGCCGCTATGCGGGCGGTCGAGTTCTCAGTCAAACCGGCCAAGGCAGCCTCATCGGTATCAAGATGCAGCTCAAGCGTATAGTCATGGCCTACCCTGACAAAGACGTCACTGAGTATGGTGTCTGAGATGGCCACACTTACGACGTCATGGTCTCTGATACCGTACGAAAGGGCGTCTTCGGGGCTCATGTGGCAATGTCTCCGTGGGCAGATGACGCCGTTGTCAAGTTTTACTGTGCCGACAGGCCCAACAATCATAACAGAGGCCGCGCCGTCAAGGTCGCCGGAGAGCCTTACAGGGGCGTTTATGCCGAGTTTAAACTCCTCCGTGCGGCTTATCTCCACCTGCGTCTCTCTTTTGAACGGGGCAACTATCCTGACGTCTTTTATTGTGCCCATAGGGCCTGCCAAACTAAGTGTCTCCTCGGCGATAAACGACTGCGGCTGCCTGAGCGGGTGTTTCTTTGTAAGCGTCTTTCCCTCGCCAAAAAGCGCGGTGAAGTCTGCTTCGCGTAAGTGGACATGGCAGCCTGTAACATAAACGGGAATCTGTCTTGTTGTTTTCGGGGTGGGTGTTGTCTGTCGCAGGGCCAGTGCGTGGAGGGTCTCTCTGGCTATCATTCGTTCTTCGTCAGCGGCTACGACAAGGATTTTAACCGGTGCGCCTTCAGCGGAGATTTCCTCAATATGGCCCCTCTTGACCTTTGCCCTCTCGTTTGCCTCTTTTGAGATGATAAGGCCAATATTGTCAAGGCCGTGGCATACCCGGCCGCGAATCGCCGCCGAGTTTTCGCCGATTCCAGCCGTGAATATCAGCGCGTCAATACCGCCCAACACAGCCGCATACGCGGCAATGTATTTTTTCAGCCGGTAGCAAAACAATGACACCGCGGTCTTTGCCCTTGCGTCACCTGCGGCGGCTGCGTCAAGTATTTCTCTCATATCGTTACTAAGTCCTGTGAGGCCTTTAAGCCCACTTTCCTTGTTCAGCAAGTTATCAATGTCCTTGACACCGAGTCCGGCGTTTAACAGATAAATCAGTACTCCTGCGTCAATATCGCCGCTTCGCGTGCCCATGACAAGACCCTCCAAAGGGGTCATCCCCATGCTCGTGTCAACACTCGTGCCGTGGTCTATGGCGCATATGGAGTCCCCGTTGCCAAGATGGCATGATATGATTCTCAATTCCCGCACGCTGCGCTTAAGATATGCCGCCGCCATCAATGAGACGTAATTGTGGTTCGTACCGTGAAACCCGTAACGGCGGATGTTTTCGCCTATGTGGTATTTTTCCCCAATATCGCGGGAGATGGCGTATAAGAACGCGCTCTCAGGCATGTTCTGATGAAAGGCCGTGTCAAAAACCGCTACCGCGCCCTTGTCCGGCAGGAGTTGCCGCATCGCCTCAACTCCGGCAAGGTTATAGGGATTGTGAAGCGGTGCAAGGGGGATACACTGCCTGATGCCCTCAATGACATCGTCTGTTATCACCGCCGAGTTCTTAAACTTATCCCCGCCGTGCACTACCCTGTGCCCTATGGCGTCTATTTCGTCAAAGGCGGCGATAGCGCCAAAGGTGGAATTGGTCAGGGCGGCCTCCATGTCAGCAAAAGCCTTAGGGAAATCATGGACTTCAACTTCTCTTTTCACCTCTGATTTTTGTGATTTTATCTTGTGGTATGACGCGCTTGTGCCGATTTTCTCTATAAGGCCCTCCATAAGGGGGACGGGATTAGACGTGTCAAAGAGCGAGTATTTTAATGAAGAGCTGCCGCAGTTAATAACCAGAATCTTTGCCGGTTTAAGCACGGATGAGAAGTTTAAATCATAGGGGTCGGGGTTTTCCTGTCTTGACGCCTTGTATAGGGCGATAAGGGCCTCATCCTGAGCCTTTTGAAGCATTCTTTTATTAATCAGCGCGGCCATTTTAGCGAGTGCCGCTGTGTTTGCCACAATCACCTGGGATAATATATCGCGGTCAAGGGCAATACAGCGTGTGGATGCAACGGCAGTGACGTCGGCCACCTCCGGCTCACCCGTTATAATAGACATCTCACCGAATATATCGCCTGATTTTAATGTGGCGGTGAATAATTTACCGCCCATAGGGTCCGTAAAAAACACCTCGCCCCTGCCTTCTATGAGGACATAGAGAAACCTGCCCGGCTGCCCGCGCGATATTATCTTTTGTCCTGAGGCGTAGTCAGCAACCGTAGAAGCCGCAAGGAGCTTATTAAGTTCACCGTCCGTAAGGTCTGAAAAATAATGGCTCGCCATAAGAAACGCCTTTGTATCCATTTAGCCACACTCCTTCTATTTAGTAATACATTTGACTATCTCACCCACATACATCCTGTGATAATCCTTCAGCGGGTAATTGGACTCTATTGCCGGGTCAATGAAACGGCCTGGGTCTATGTCGTGGGTGTATATCTTTCTGCACAGAAACACGAGGCGAGCCTCCTTAAAATATACCGTCTCGTCGCCCGCAATGGGGGTAAGGCCGGTTTCTGCCATCTTGTCTGTGTCTCTGCCTGAGTGCGTGCCGCAGAAAAGGAGCGTTTTCTTGTACTCCTCCGCAAAGAAAGAGAGACTGAACGTGGGGGATTTTTCCATAAAACCATACGTATGGCGGGTAGGGCGCACGACACAGGTGCAAATCTTTTTTGCCCACATGACGCCAAACCCACCCCAGCTTGCCGTCATCGTGTTAAAAGACTCCGCAGTGCCGGCCGTAACGAGCATCCACTGGCTGCCAATGGCCTTAAAAGGATTATCCGGCAGTTGCTCAGGGTCTGCCTCAATGAACTCATCTGACATAATTATCTCCTATGTGTGTTTATTATCTTTGTTATTAGCTGTTTAATATAACATACCGAGGCAATAAATTTATCGTCCGCTGAGTTTGTAAAGAGGAGGGCAGGGCGGGTGTGCCGTAAGCCCAAACGTGAGAAAAAAAATTATCCTCAATTATCTATTACTACCATGACACTTTCAGGTGAAATACTGTACAATACCACAAGAGGAGATGTCTGCCGGCTGAAACGCAATGGAGCAAAATCTTTACGACATGATAGCGGATTATATGGAGAAGGGGTTTTTGGACAACATCATTGATATGTTCAAATATGAGCCGGAGGTCTATCCGGCGGCGCTCCGGCTGATGGGCGACGAGCGAATGCGTGTGCGCATTGGGGCCATAGCCCTTCTTGAGTCCTTGGCCGGGATGAACTTTGTCCATCTTGGGGAGATTGCCGATTCTATAGCGCCACTTTTGAAATCGCAGACTACGCTTATCAGAGGTGACGCGGCCTATGGCCTTGGCATAATAGGCGTAAAAAGACATATACCGCAGTTGCAGTGTCTGTTAAACGACGAGATCCCGGACATAGTCGAAACGGCCATTGACTCAATCGCGGCGATAGAGCAAAGGGAGGCATGAGGTAACTAAATGATTAAGGGGCATAGGCGTGGATAGAATATCGCAACCGTTGTTTGTCATAGCGGCACTGGTGGTGTTTGCCGCCGCGGCAGCCATCATATATGTATATCTGAAGAGGAAGGAAAAGAAAGAGGCCTTTGATGAGATCGTCGAAAATGCCGGCAGACTATTTGAGGAGCGCTCCTCCTCAAAGGCGCTGCAGGGGCATCAAAACGTCCTGGAACAGATAAACAAAAAGAGTAACCCGTTGCTCTACGCCCAGGTAAATCATCGTATTGGAATCAGCTACAGAAGGCTTGCCGAGGAGGCAGATAACGAGAAGAATCTAATCCTGGCCATAGACTCATATGAAGAGGCACTGTCGGTATATGCCGGAGGCACGGTGGCAACAGTGCCAAATGAAGAAATGCCGTCCGACGAGTATGCCATGATATGGTTTGATATAGGAAACGCCCTGTGGGCGCTGTCGGAATTGAGAGACGAACAGGTAAACATTCAAAAGGCAATCAACGCCTATGAGCATGTATTGAAGATTTATAACATGGAAAATAACCCCGTGAAATACGGCACAGTGCAAAACAGCCTTGGCCTTGCCTACTGGGAGTTGTCGCCGCTCAGCAACAAAGAGGAAAATCTGTCAAAAGCCGCAGCGGCCTATGAAGAGGCTATAAGAAGCGGGACGTTCGATAAGTACCCTCGTGCCTGTGCCGAGATTAACCACAACATAGGCCTCGTCCTTTGGGAACTCTCCGCGCTCAGAGACAAAAAAGAGAGCCTGACAAAGGCAGCCGCCTTCACCGAGGCATCCATACGGTTGATTGACATGGACAAAGACCCTGTCCAATATGCCATAGCACAAGACCACCTTGCCGGCATCTATGACGACTTATCAGAGGTAACTGACAACAAGGCCGAAACCCTTATAAAGGCCGTCGCCGCCTACGAAGAGGCCCTAAAGGTTCGCACCCCGGTCGAATATCCGATTGAATACGCAGTTCTAAAAAACTGCATGGGAAACACCTTTGGGGCATTAACTGACAGTGGTGGCAGTGAAGTATATATGATGAAGGCCGTGGCGGCATTTAAAGACGCCCTCAAAATATACACCCCCGAAGACTTTCCGAAAGACTACGCCATGACGATGAACAACCTTGGCAATGCCTATACGCTCCTGTCAGAAAAACAAGAAACAGAGGGGAATCTTAAACTGGCCGTCTATGCGTTTAAAGAGGCGCTGAAAATATACTCGCCGGAAGAATTAGAGTACCTCCATACACAGAGCAACATGGGAAACGCCTTCCTGGCCTTGTCTGAGGTGTGCGACAAAGAGGAACATCTCATGAAGGCAGTACGCTCATACGAAAAGGCGTTGAAAATCGAAACCGCAAATCAGTTACCGTTTAAATATGCCCAAACACAGTATAATCTTGGAATTGCCTGCCATGCCCTGTCAAATATGCAAAATAAAAAGGAAAATCTCAACAAGGCCGCATACGCGTTCGAAAAGGCTATGGGCGTCTACACCCCCGAGGACAACCACATGAAATACGCTGAAATAAAGAACAGACTTGACTCTATCCTCCAAAACCTGACTACGATAGGGCAATAGCCACATCCTGCAGAGGGGGATTGTCCTTGTTATTCTATTTTTAAATCATATGTGCATTAATAATCAGTGATTAGCGTATTTATGAAATATCTTAGTCTGTCATTCCGGCTTGTCCGGAATCTGTCTCAGCACATCCTCAAGCCAAATACGATTCCG
>JADFXF010000110.1 GCA_015233685.1 Nitrospirota bacterium
TCCTCAAGCCAAATACGATTCCGGACAAGCCGGAATGACGACAAGACAAGAAGGGTGATGACAATTTTTGTCGCGGAGTGAGATAAAATATATTATTGTAGGTATGATTTAGAAATGGAATTACTCCCCTTCGTCTTTAATCCTTTTTGTTGCTGCTGCCCCTTGCCGTGTTTATTTATATTGGCCAGATCGATTATAATAGTCTGAGAGGAATCCTTTATTAAAAGGTCATATTTACGTGTCGCGCCGGAGGTTTTAATGTCGAAAAAATCGTTGATTATCGGACTATTGCTTTTGACCATATCAGTTACCGCGTATGCCGCCGAGCCTCATAAGGCTTCAAAGAGCGATAAGTGCGCCGTTTGTGGTATGCTGGTTGGCCCTCACTCGAAATGGCTCGCTCAAATTATCTTCAAAGACGGCACGGTCGCGTTTTTTGATGGCCCTAAGGACATGTTCAAGTTCTACTTCGACATCCCGAAATACAGCCCTGACAAGACTCAGGCCGACATCGAAGATATATACGTTACTGAATACTATACGGCCAAACCCGTAAAGGCACAAACAGTGTTGTATGTAGTTGGAAGCGACGTTATGGGCCCTATGGGCAAGGAATTCGTCCCCGTAACCCCTGACAAAGCGAACAATTTCATGGTTGACCACAAGGGACAAAAGTCCCTGAAGTTTGACGAGATAAAGGCCGCAGACCTTCAATCAGGCGATGCGGGCATGTCGCACTCCGGCCATATGCACTAAACTATATGTCAAAGACAAAACTATTTGCGGGGTTTATTTTCTTAGAGGCGGCGGTGCTGCTTGCCCTATATATAGGCTCACTCAACAGGGTCAATGTAAAAGAGCCAGAGATGGCGTTAAAGCGTAAGATGGTGCGTGTGATGAGACTAACCGATGTGGCCTTTTGGACAGAGGCCAGATATACGAGGCACCCTTCACAGGCGGACTTCTTTGCCCCATTTCAGGATTTCCCATCGTCTGTTGACCACTTTCCGGCCGGTTCTATCGTACCTCCCGCGCAAAGACATGTGACCAGATGAAGGGCAATGGCCGAATCATTGAGTATGCGTTATCAACTTTAGCGAGAAGGAAGTTCAAGAATTTTTCTATCGCCGTTGTCTTTAGCGCCCTAATCGCCGTGCTTAGTTCAATCTTGTTTCTCACGCACGCGTATAAGACCGAGACGCTTAAACTGCTTGATAACTCCCCTGAGATAATCCTCCAGAATATGTCAGGCGGCAGGCACGAACTCATCCCCACAGAGTATATCAAGACCCTTTCGGGCATTGCCGGTGTGGGGCAGATAACGCCCAGGTACTGGGGATACTACTATGACTCGCTTACGAGCGCCAACTATACCCTTATGGCCGTTGACGAAAACATGCGGGATATACAACTTATAGACGGGCGTATGCCGCAGACAGACGCCGAATGCGCCGTTGGCAGGGGGGTGGCAGACCTAAGACAGGCGGGACTAAAGGACGATTTCTTTCTAATCACCGGCGCTGAACAAAGCGTCAACCTGAAAATAGTCGGGATTTTCACCGCAAACTCCGCCATACTGACAAATGACCTCGTCGTCATGGCAAAGGACGGCCTTATTAAGTTTTTCAACATGCCACAAGACAAGGCAACAGACATTACCATAGAGGTAAACAACCCCGCCGAGGTATCCATGGTGGCAAGGAAAATCAGGCGAGCCTTCCCGAACTCAAGGCCGATACTAAAAACTGAGCTTATTCGCACGTACGACAACATATTTAACTGGCGCGGGGGGATTGTGCTGACAATGTTTTTCGGGGCAATAGCGGCCTTTATGATATTTGTATGGGATAAGGCCACAGGGATAAACGCACAGGAGAGGCGGGAGATAGGGATTCTCAAGGCCATAGGCTGGGAGACCGCCGATGTGCTCACGCTCAAGTTCTGGGAGGGCACCGTTGTAGCCACGGGGTCATTTCTCACCGGCCTGATACTGGCATACGTACACGTATTTTATTTTAACGCCCAATTCCTTGCCCCTGTCCTAAAGGGCTGGTCTGTGTTATTTCCAAGGTTTGAGCCAATGCCGTACATAGACATTTATCAGATATTCGTCTTATTCTTTTTAACCGTTGTGCCGTATGTTGCCGCTTCCGTTGTGCCTTCGTGGAAGGCCGCTATCTCAGACCCTGACGCCGTAATGCGATAACAGATGGATGCCATTATAAGGACTGAGGGGGTGTCGAAGGTGTTTAACTCGGGGCTTGCCGATGAGGTAAGGGCGGTTTCGGCTGTGTCCATTGAAATACCCTGTGGACAAATTACGGTATTAAAAGGCCCAAGCGGCTCAGGGAAGACAACCCTGCTGGGGCTTATCGGCTGCATGTCAAGGCCGACAGAGGGGAAGATTTACGTAGAAGGCAAGGATGTGGCAAAGCTCCCGGAGCGCTTTCTTACTAATGTGCGCCGCAAGACCTTTGGATTTATCTTCCAGCATTTTAATCTCATCAGGGGATTGACCGTCAGGGAAAACGTCATGCTCCCGCTGTATCCTACCGATATTGATGGGGGGCAGATGGTGCGGCGCATGGAGGAAATCCTTAATAAATTAGACTTGACAGCAAAACGCGCGGTGAAGGTAGAAAACCTCTCCGGGGGGCAGCAGCAGCGCGTTGCAATTGCCCGCGCTATGATAAACGAACCCGCCGTAATCCTCGCCGATGAGCCTACCGCCCACCTTGACACCAAACTCTCCGAGGATTTTCTGAACATCGTTACTACCCTGAACACAGAGGGGAAGACCATCGTCATAGCCACGCACGACCCGTTAATCTACGAAAAACCGTATATAGACAACATAATT
>JADFXF010000111.1 GCA_015233685.1 Nitrospirota bacterium
ATTTTTTTTTGTCCGGCCTAAAAAGTCATTGACATCGCATAGGGCAAGTATTATAATAGCGTGAGTTTTACATTATGAACATAATTTTATAAAAAAAAGGTGTGATGAGGTGCTATGAAATGAGCGAGGTGCGATGAAATGAGCCATGCATGGAGACCAGTGTTCGTAGTATTAGCCGTAGTAGTAGCAATGCTTGTGGTGCGGGTGATATTTGTTCCATCCGACTTCTCCGCAAAAAACGGGGATTACAAGTACCAGTGGCATCGTTTGGCCAGTGAGCAGTTTTGGAAGGATTTTCCCGTTAAGCACAAGGGGAGGGAGTTTTGCCAGCAGTGTCATTCTGAGCTTGTTGACAAGATAAAGGATTCGGGGCATCAGAACATACAGTGTGAAAATTGCCACGCCATGTTTGAGCCGGCAAAGAAGAGCCATCCTATCAATCTGAAAGAGGACTTTGGCTACCTGCTGGATATAGGCATAGAGCGTTCACGCGAGTTGTGTAAGCGGTGCCATGCCGAACTTTCCTACAGGCCTCCAACTTACACGACAAGCAAAGGAACGGTTACATTCAAGATGATTGACCCGACAAAGCACAACGCTGGCGTAGAGTGTGTTATGTGCCATGATGTGCACACGGCCGGTTTTAAGACCGCAGGCAAATAAGGAGATATGTAATGAATCTATCGCGAAGGGAACTTTTAAAGATGGGTCTTTTGGCCGTTTGCGGCACAGTTATCCCGTTGAGCGCGCTGGAGGTATTCAAGCCAGAGGCGGCTGCCTCGCTGATACACCCGTACAGTGAGAAAAAGCGTTGGGCGTTCGTCGTTGATACGACTAAATGCGTGGGCTGCGGCATGTGTGTGAAGGCCTGTAAGCTGGAAAATGAGATACCATTCGATACCGATGTCCAGAGGACATGGGTCGAGAGATACATACAGCTTAAAAACGGCGAGGTTATAATAGACTCGCCACATGGGGCAAGATATGGTTTTACAAAAAATGACCCGCAGGGCAAAGACATTGATGAGGCCGAGGTTGCAAAGGGGCTTTTCGTTCCAAAGCTTTGCAATCATTGTGAAAAGCCATCGTGTGTGCAGGTATGTCCCGTTGGGGCTACATATAAGACAGACGACGGCGTTGTCCTTGTTGACAGGAAATGGTGCATAGGGTGCGGGTACTGTATCACCAATTGTCCGTATTTTGCGCGCTTTTTCCACCCGATTACCAACACAGCGGACAAGTGTACTTTTTGTTACCACAGGATAACGAAGGGTATGAATACTGCCTGTGTGGATGCGTGCGCATTCGGGGTGAGAAAAATCGGTATGATCAACGACCCGGCAAGCGAGGTGTTTAAGATTATCAACACGTCAAGGGTTATGGTGTTAAAGCCGGAGTATGGCAACGAACCACACGTGTTTTACATTGGTTTGGACGATATAGTTCGTTGACGGCAAATGGAATTCAAAATAATTTATAAAACTTGCGAGGTGAAATAATGGAAGCAGATCTTGCCCATGGGGCGTTGTGGACTATAAAGGAAGGCTTTACGTATCCAAACGAGTATATCTACTGGACGATACACATAGTGGTGTACCCGTATATAACGGGTCTTGTGGCTGGGGCGTTCGTGTTATCGAGCATGTACCATGTCTTTGGGAAGGAGGAGTTAAAACCAGTAGCGAGGTTTTCACTGGTTTTTTCTTTTGCGTTGCTGTTGATGGCCCCTTCACCTTTGATGTTGCACCTGACGCAACCGTTTAATTCAGTGGAGTTAATGCTGACGCCGCATTTTTACTCCGCAATTGCGGCATTTACAATAGTTTATCTGTCATACATGGCCGTAGTGCTGGCTGAGATATGGTTCGTTTTCAGACCGTTTATCATTGAGCAGGCAAAGGAGAAAAAGGGTCTGCTTGGGCTTATCTATAACGCAATGACCCTTGGCAGTTTTGACCTGAGCGAAAAGGCGCGCCACACGGACGAAAGGATAATAAAGATTCTGGCGGCGGTTGGCATACCCGCTGCGGCGCTCCTGCACGGTTACGTGGGCTTTATTTTTGGTTCGGTAAAAACGGTGCCCCTTTGGAAGACGCCGCTTATGCCGTTTATCTTCCTGATGTCGGCTATTATCTCTGGCGTTGCAGGATGTATAGTAACCTACATCGTGGGCATGTCGCTGAAGAGAAACTTTATATGCGGGGCTTCAATAAGGAGTATGTGCAAGGTGCTTGTGTGGTTTTTGGTAGCGGCGATTGTGCTTGAAGGTGTGGATTTAATATTTCATGGTTACACGGCTGAGGAATCATGGAGCATAATGAGTGAGTTGTTGTTTCAGCGGTTTGCCATTAAGATGATAGTCGTTCAGTGGCTACTGGGTATGATAGTGCCTCTTATCCTGTTGTTGTTGCCGAGGCTGACGATGCTCAGGGCATTTGTATCGGCGACACTGGTATTAATAGGGGTATTTATGATGCGCTGGGACGTAGTAATCGGCGGACAGTCAATGTCGAGGAGTTTTGCCGGTTTTTTAACGTACAAAATGCCAATAATCCCCAACAGCATTGAGGCATTCAAAGAAGGCCCATTCCCGATAGGATTTCTCCTGATTATGCCGTTTATCCTGCTGTTTATATTTAACAGGGTGCTTCCAGTGTTTACCGAGGTCTTCAACGAAGAGGATTGCGGGTTCACGGAAGGGCTTCTTAGTAGCAAAGACCATGCGAAGCATTAATTGCTATTGATCCAAACGTTGATGTTGCAATCCCCTGCCGGAGTTTTGGCAGAGGGCAGAGGTTCTAAATATGTTATTATGGGTGATAAATAAATGAGTGTTGTAATATGAAAGGAG
>JADFXF010000112.1 GCA_015233685.1 Nitrospirota bacterium
CAATAAATCTGCTGCTTCTCTACACAGGTAAGAGCTGGAGCGGCATAGGCTCGCACGGGGCGGTTCTTGCCGGGGGACTGAGCAAAAAAGGCATTAACGTGGTGCTGGGATGCCCGCGTGGGGGGAAACTCTACGGGCAGGCCGAGGCGCTGGGGATTACAGTAAGACATATTGGGCTAAAGAATCTGATGGATTTTAAATCATGGTACAGGATACTAAGCGTAGTAAGACAGGATGGCATTGATGTAATCTGCGCCAATATCGGGAAGGAGTACTGGCCTCTGGCGGTTATCTGCAGGGGACTGGGACTGAAATCCATAATCGTCAGACATCAGATGAACAGGCTGAAATCCCTGACTAACTGGCTTATCAGAGGCGATGTGGATAAGATAATAGCCGTAAGTGCCGCCGTAAAACGCACATTGATTAACAGTGGTATAGCTCAAGACAAGATAGAGGTTATATATAATTCGGTTGATATTAACCGCTTCGACCCCGCCAAGGTCAGCCGCGAAGAGGTGCGCGCCGAACTTGGCTTTGCCAAAGACGACCTGGTCATTGCCACCGTGGGCAGAATAACTGAGGACAAGGGCGGCCTTGATCTGTTGTATGCCTTTAAAGATGCCAGCGAAGGGAATCCCCGAATGAGGTTGCTCTTTGCCGGTGACGGCCCATTTAAGAGTACGCTGCAAGAGAGCGCGGCCATGTTATCAATCTCTGAACGAGTACATTTCGCCGGATACAGGGATGACGTAGAGCGCTTGTACGCGGCGGCGGACATTGTGGCAGTGCCCACACGAGGGTTAGAGTCTTTCGGCATGGTGGTCATAGAGGCGATGGCTATGGAAAGACCAGTGATTGCCTCTGATGTGGGTGGAATACCGGAGATAATCACTCACGGGGCAAACGGCCTGCTGTTTACTCCAACCGACAGGGAGGCATTATGTGAGCGTATTTGCGAACTTGCCGGGAACCCCTCTTTGAGCCTATGGATTGCCAGACAGGGGAGGAAAACCGTCATGGAGCGTTTCTCTGACGCGGCTTTTTCAGATAAGTTTGCCGACGTTTTGTATAATCTTATGTTATAATGAATAGTTATGATGAGATTTAATCTGATTCGCGACGCAACCCTTGGGACTGTCAGTATCGGAAGATATAAAATACTTCACGAGCTTGGACAGGGCGCTATGGGGCTTGTCTACAAGGGCAAGGACACTATAATTGACCGTGTTGTGGCAATCAAGACAATACGCCTTGGCAAGGCGTTTCAGGCTATGGATGAGAAGGACATGCTTAAGCTGTTCTATCAGGAGGTCAGGATTGCGGGCATTTTGTCACATCCCAACATAGCCACGATATATGACGCCGGTGAATCCTACGACATACATTATTTTGTCATGGAGTTTGTTGACGGCATCGCGCTTAAAACAATAATTCAGGACAAGATTTCCCTGCCGCTCATCAGCAAAGTAAAACTTCTGGTGCAAGTGGCCTCGGCCCTTCACTACGCCCACCAGCGCGGGGTAATTCACAGGGACATAAAGCCCGCAAACATTATGCTTGTAATCAGTGAACATACCAAGACCAGGGACTATCAGGCAAAAATAATGGATTTTGGAATAGCAATGCTGTCCTCGTCAAAAAGCGCCATACACAAGGCGGACCGTGTCCTTGGAACGCCGTCCTATATGTCTCCTGAGCAGGTAACCGGCGGTGAGCTGGACAGGCAGACCGATGTGTTTTCTTTAGGGGCAATGTCCTATGAGTTTCTAACGGGGAGGAAACCTTTTCCGGCAGCGGACTTGCCGACGTTATTTAATAAGATTAAGACAGAAACACCTCCGCCCCCGCATTCGATACAAAAGGATATACCGCTTATCCTCAGCAATTGTGTAATGAAGGCACTGGAGAAGGACAAGGAAAAGAGACTGCAATCAGCCGGTGAGTTTGCCGACGAAATGGAGATATACCTCAGCCGCGCCGAAATGCTTGACACACAAAAAATAGCTGCCTTGATGGATACGGCTGACAGGGAATTTCTCCTGAATTTGAAGAGACACTACACGTTCTTCGCTGACTTTTCCCTTGAAGAGCTGAACAAAATTTATAACATCAGCAGCAAACACGCATATAAAAAAGACGAAGAGATATTTAAAGAGGGAAGCATAGGCAACAGGATGTATATAATCATGAGCGGACAGGTGAAAATCACTAAGACATCTCAGGGAAATACAACTGAAACCCTGCTAAACGTCCTGAAACCGGGGGACTGCTTTGGTGAAATGTCCCTGATGGACTCAGCGCCGCGCTTTGCAACGGCCACGGCACTGACCCAATGCTCACTTGTGGCCATTAACGAGGTTGTGCTTAGGAACTCCGAGCCTAAACTCTGCCTGAAACTATACAAAAATCTTGCCCTTACCCTGTCCGACAGGCTCAGAAAAAGCGACGAGAAGGTCAACGCCCTGCTTTCAAAATATCCCGACGCCACAATCAGTTGACAGGGCAACCGCACTATTGAAGGTTAAGATTGGATGCTGAAGACTCCGTTACCAGATTTAGGATTGTGTCCCCGAATTCTGTAAAACCGTCAGGGACATGAGCGGCTGAAATTGCTAATGGGGGTGTTATTCTATTTTTAAATCATATGTGCATTAATAATCAATGATTAGTGTATTTATGAAATATCTTAGTCTGTCATTCCGGCTTGTCCGGAATCTGTCTCAGCACATCCTCAAGCCAAATACGATTC
>JADFXF010000113.1:0-506 GCA_015233685.1 Nitrospirota bacterium
GGGGTACAGATAAATTTAAATTAAAGCCGTTTGATGACTACTTAGCGCAGTTTTCAGGGTAAAAGGAGGTATATCTTGGGTTCGATGCAGGAGAGGACGGCCGCGTAGCAGGGGCATTGCAGCGGTGTCCGAGAAACGATCAGATTAAGACATTCCCGCTGCATGAAGCTGATATTGACCGTAAAGGATATCTTAAGATTATACGTTCGGAGGGGCTTAGAGTACCGCCCAAAAGCGGATGTTTCATTTGTCCCTTTGCGAAGCTGTCAATGTTCAAGGCTATGAAGCTAAGACATCCTGAATTGTTTCTACGGGCTGTCGATTTGGAGCGCAATAATAGACATAATCAAACTATCAAACAGGGGTATAGCCTCGTTGATTTGGACAAACAGCAGGAGTTAGATTTTTGCAGCACGGTAAAATTTAATGACGAATACGACATAGCCAAGCCATGCGGATGTTACGATGGGTAAGTTATTAACAATAAAAATCGAGCGCCAGGCTGA
>JADFXF010000113.1:571-2641 GCA_015233685.1 Nitrospirota bacterium
GCTTCAGAGAGTGACCCTAAAGAACATCGCTTTATCTTTAGCTTCCTTTTTACCTCATCTAATTCAGTGCTTTGTTGTAATCCCCTCAGCGTCTTCATTAATGGATTAAAATAGTACAAAAACAATAGTAATACGTATTCATCCATGTGGAGTTTTCTATTATGGTGAGCCTTTTGTACTCTAAGGGATTTTAATAATGGCAATATTTGATTAAAATATCTGAATCCTTGCAGACCACTATATCCTATGTCATTGTTTACATCATCTGTCATAACGTAATTATTGTTCCATATATGATTAAAAAAAGTCTAGAAAATTATTTTTATAAGTTAATAAAATTATTTTATAAGTAGATTCAACGCTAATATCTAACTGAACAGGTCTGGCTCTATACAACTTTACTCTCCACTACTATCCATCAATTTCTATGTCGGACAGTATTGGGACAGTGGATAACTTTTTAGGATGTAGCCGACGTGGTGTCACCGCGCATATTCCTGACATAAAAGCAATGATGGATAAGACGAAAAGGAATCAGGGCATATATGGACAAGACAAATTCATTTATGACAAAGAGACAGACACATATGTATGTCCGGCAGGGGTAAGGTTAAAAAGAAGATCATTTCACGAAAGCAAACAGAGCATAAATTATTCTGCGTCAAGAAAAGACTGTTCGAAATGCCAGTTAAGACCACAGTGCACAAGGAACAAGAGCAGCAGAAGCATAAATAGGCATTTACGGCAAGAAGAGCTTGATCAGATGAGATCCCTGGCCGGAACATCGGCATCTAAAAGAGATCTGAAGACGAGACAACATCTGATGGAAAGATCGTTTGCACGTTCCAAGAGATACGGCTTTGACCGGAGTCGCTGGAGGGGACTATGGAGGGTTCAGATTCAGGAATATGTAACGGCGGCAATACAGAACATACAGGCACTAATCCGTCATGGGAAAAGCCCTCACAAAGAGGCAATATCAGTAAAGACAACGGATAGGGTGAGAACCCTTGTATATACATATTGTAATCTACTAATAAATTTGAACATTAGTTTGCTATTCGGTAAAAGTATGGGCAGACCTGCAACGGTTATGATATGCTACTGACTGTCAGGGAACTATTTGGGCAACAGCCCGTCAACTCCAGACCATAGTCAGGATCAATAGCCTCGTGGATGGTCTGAACGATTAGAGCCTTCTCCCTTGGGTCTGTTAAATAAACTGTGTCAAGCCCGATTTAGCCCTTAATATCTAAGTCCAATAATAACCTCCCTTCGAAGAAAATGGCAAGCCGAGAAATTGTCGAGACTGTACAACAAACTGTGTCAATCCTGAGAAAGCGAAGGGAAGAGGGAGTACTGATGAATGTGTCGGTATCACCTGATGATTAACAGCTATCCCCCCTCGCTCTGAAAGAAAGTAGCCTACACTTAAACGGGCATGTCAAGTTTGCAAAGGAGCAAACTGCTTCACTTCGTTACGCCCCTACGGGTGACAAGCCCTACGTTGCGGCCATATAATAAGTAGAGCGAGGGGGGAAGATGAGCATACCAGCTCAGGAAAAAGATATTTTGGAGGATTGACATGAGTACACTGGAAGGTTTTGATTTTACCAGGTTTCAGGCAGAGGCAATCAAGCAGTTGAAGTCTGGCAAACCACTCAACGGCAAAGAAGGCGTCTTAACACCGCTGATAAAGATGATACTTGAGGCCGCACTTGATGGGGAAATTGAATCGCATCTGAAGGCCGAAGATACCAAAAACAGACGCAACGGCCGGACTTCGAAGACTGTAAGAACTGATCAAAGCGCCTTCGAACTCGAAACCCCGCGGGACAGAAACGGCACCTTCGAGCCGGAGATCGTGAAGAAACGGCAGACTTATCTCGGCGATGCCCTTGATAAGAAGGTCATTGCCCTCTATGGACTTGGAATGAGTTATAGTGATATATCTAACCATCTTGAGGAACTCTACGGCATAGAGGTCTCCACTGCCACTCTCAGTGCCGTAACCGACAAGATACTGCCGGTAGTAAAGCAGTGGCAGGCCAGACCGCTGGAGGGTGTTTA
>JADFXF010000114.1 GCA_015233685.1 Nitrospirota bacterium
AGTACGTGCCTTTGACAGTACCTTTTTTGCCTGCTCCAATTGCTCCCTACCTCCTGATCGTCTTGCCATACACTTACCTCCTTCTTGATAAGTGTATTATTGCATATTAGTATTAGAAATAGTATAAGGCATTTGACAACGCAGTACGCCGCACACATACAAATCACTGGATTCCTAACAGCAATGAAATCGTCGTCATGCGAGAATGTCTAACAGAACAGGGTGTCGATGATGATTTATCTGATAATCAAATAGCATACTTGTGGATATTATGTTTAGCTCCGTATGATTATCGGATTGATTTTGATTTGGATGAGGATTCGTTTAATCAAGGAATAGCGGCGTTGCATAAGATAAGTAAGATAATCAATAAGGAATTACACGCTGCAACTGCTCGCATTCAAGTAAAAATCAACAATCAGACGGACGATGATCAGCGAGCAATCAAAAAATGGATTGATAATGGGGTTTTAGGATTTTCGGCATTTATCGATAAATTTCATTACGACGACGATATTTATCTACTAAATTTTATACAAAACGCGCTTGATGATAAAACAGATGGAAACGAATCTGCTTAATCTATCGACTTAAAGGGAGGAAACGACCATGCTACACATATGCCCGACATGCGGAACGGAACTACTTTTTGAGGCAACGGCGCTTGACCCTGTTTGTAAATTAATGGAAAGCCGGATTAACCACCTTGAGGCCTGCGGTCTCTCGTATTCACACATCCGAAAACAGAGATCGTTTTTAAGGCACCATATAGGGCCATATTGGGGCGATCGGGGCGTGAAGGCTATTTCCTCTATGGACGTGCATGATTTCCACACCACGCTGCTCAGGAAGGGCTTAGCAAGCAAAACTATCAAGCACATCATGGACGCTTTGAAGGGTCTGTTCAACCAGCTCTACAACCCCGGAAACGGGATGGAGCGAAGGGAGGTAGGAAGGTGGATGAGTGAAGGACATAACGAAGGAACAACGGGCGATAGTGACAGAAATGTCTAAGCAAGCTGGAGAGACCCTGATTCCTGAAAGATGGAAATGGGTGGAAACTTCGATATGGACGGAGCACATGTTAACGGCACTTGAAGAAGGTGTGAAAGGAGGCAAATGGTATAGTCTGATGGACAAGGTCTACTCCGGCAGGAACCTGGCATCGGCCTGGGAAAAAGTAAAGAGCAACAAAGGGGCAGCAGGAGTGGACAATCAAAGCATTGAGGCATTTCAAGCCAACAATGGAAAATATCTGGAAGAGTTGGAGAATAGACTGAAAGAGGATAGATATGAAATCATGCCTGTCAAAAGGGTATGGATACCTAAGTTAGGAAGCAAAGAGAAGAGACCGCGGGGATACCGGTGGTGAAAGACCGGATATTACAAACGGCAATGAGGAATGTAATAGAACCGATAGGGGATAATCCCCCGTCTTGGCGTTTGAGAAGACCTTTGCGGAACAAAGCTATGGATTCCGACCCGGACGCGGCTGTAAAGACGCGCTCAGACGAGTAGAAAAGATGCTGGGGACAGGCAGGACATGGGTAGTAGACGCCGATATCAGGAGCTATTTTGACAACATCCCCCATGACAAATTGATGGTGGACATTGAAGAGCAGGTGGCTGATGGACGGGTGTTGAAACTGATAGAAGGCTATCTGAAGCAGGGTGTTATGGAAGGGCTTGACCTGTGGGAACCCGAAAAAGGGACACCACAGGGAGCTGTGGTCAGTCCATTACTGGCGAATATCTATCTGAACAAAATAGACCATGCGATGAGCGGCTTTGGCTACGAGATGGTCAGATATGCTGACGATTTCGTCATACTGTGTTGTACCGAGGTAGAAGCAAAGAAGGCTTTAGACGAGGTAAAAGCGCAAATAGAGGAAAGAGGCTTAACTCTCCATCCTGAAAAGACGCGAATAGTTGATGCGTCCATAAGTGGAGGGTTCGATTTCCTTGGTTACCACTTTGAAAGAAACACGAGGTGGCCGCGCAACAAGAGCATGAATAAGCTCAAGGACGCAGTTCGTCGAAAGACGAAACGCACATCCGGTCAGAGCATGACTTATATAATCAACGACCTTAACAGGAGCTTGAGAGGCTGGTTTGAATACTTCCGCCACAGTCAAAAGAGCGTATTCCACAAGACTGACAGTTGGATACGAATGAGACTGAGGAGCATACTCAGAAAACGACAACGGTGCAAAGGAAGAGGCCGAGGCGGGGATAATCCCCCGTCTTGGCGTTTGACCATCTGAAATGGCCAAATGCTTACTTTGGCGAGACTGTACAACAAACTGTGTCAATCCTGAGAAAGCGAAGGGAAGAGGGAGTACGGATGAATGTGTCGGTATCACCTGATGATTAACAGCTATCCCCCCTCGCTCTGAAAGAAAGTAGCCTACACTTAGACGGGCATGTTAAGTTTGCAAAAGAGCAAACTGCTTCACGTTGTTACGCCCCTACGGGTGACAAGCCCTACGTTGCGGCTATATAATAAGTAGAGCGAGGGGGGAAGATGAGCATACCAGCTCAGGAAAAAGATATTTTGG
>JADFXF010000115.1 GCA_015233685.1 Nitrospirota bacterium
CGGAGTGGCCTGCGCGGTCTTTGCCGTATTTATCGCTAAGACACTTGAGACGCAGGGTATCCAATTGCTTATATTAAACATCAGCAGCGGCATTTTCATCTCGCTAATGATTTTGACTGCCACAGGTCGGAAGAAAGAAACACGGCAAGGGCTGCCACCTCATCAGGGTCGCCAAACCTGCCAAGGGGAATGGCGGAGAGTATCGCGTCTCCCGCCCTTTTCCTTACCCGCGCGCTCATGTCCGTTTCTATCATGCCCGGCAAAATGGCGTTTACCAGTATCCCCTTTGGGGCAAGCTCAACGGCACAGGCCTTTGTAAATGAGACTATGCCGCCCTTTGACGCCGCGTAGTTGGTCTGCCCGCGGGAACACTTAACCGCCGCAACGCTGGCAATGTTCACAATTCGCCCGCTCTTGTTTGCCATCATCTGCTCGGCGGCATATTTAGAGCACAAAAACGTCCCCCTCAGGTTTACATTGAGCACCTTGTCCCATTCGGACTGCTCCATGGCTATCAGCAGGTTGTCTTTTATTACACCGGCGTTGTTCACCAATATGTCGAGCCTCTTGTATGTCTTTTTGATGAAATCGAACATGGCTCTAACCTCGTCTTCTTTGGAGACATCGGCCTGAAAAATACCCGCGGCGTGCCCTGCGTTTTGGCCAATTTCAGATTGTAAGGACAGGGCCGCCTCAGATGATTTGGCGTAATTAATAATCACCACAGCACCGGCGGCGGCTAACCTGAGGCACACCTGCCGCCCTATGCCCCTTGCCCCGCCCGTAACCAGAGCCGTCTTACCACTTAAATCTATGCGCATCCATTACCCGAACTCAATAGTCAGCACTCCTGTTGCCGTGTCCTAGTCCAGCGTAATTCTATGCCAGAACATCGGCTTTTGTCAAATTATATCAATACTTTTCAAATTCGCCATCGTCAGTGTGGTCTTTGCTGTCTTCTAAATCAAGGAGCGTACCTTTGGACGACGCCGCGGGGGTGTGTGTCTTAGGTCTTGGGGCGGCAGTCTGGTGCGCTAATGCCGGTTGTTTACGCCTGGGCTTTGGCAGAAATTTAGAGGAGCCCTCAGCGCCGGTCTTAAAGTATGCAATCGCGCCTTGCAGTTGTGAGGACTGCGACGACAGCTCCTCGCTGGTGGAGGCCATCTGCTCGGCGGCTGAGGCGTTTTGCTGTATCACCTGGTCAAGCTGCTGGATTGCCTTGTTTATCTGCTCAGCGCCGGTGTTTTGTTCGTTGCTCGCCGCGGTTATCTCCTGCACGAGGTCTGCCGTCTTTCGTATATCCGGCACTAATTTATTGAGCATTGTACCGGCCTTCTCGGCGATATTCACGCTTGAGGCGGAGAGTTGGCTTATCTCACCGGCGGCTTTTTGACTGCGCTCTGCTAGTTTCCTTACCTCTGATGCCACTACGGCGAATCCCTTGCCATGTTCACCTGCGCGGGCTGCCTCGATTGCCGCGTTTAGTGCCAATAGATTCGTCTGCCTTGCTATCTCCTCTATAATAGAAATCTTACTGGCTATCTCCTTCATGGCATTGACGGCCTCTGTAACTGATTTGCCGGTTTCAAGGGCATCCTTTGCCGCCGATGTTGCGATTGCCTCTGTTTGTCTGGAATTATCGGTGGTCTGCCTGATGTTCGATGTCATTTGCTCCATTGATGACGATGTCTCCTCCACGGAGGCCGCCTGGGCTATAGCACCCTCTGACAACGACTGGGCACCCGACGATAGTTCGCCGCTGCCTGCCGCTACGTTGTCTGCGGCTGAGCGTACGTTGGCTACAATATCCCTTAATTTCTCGACCATGCCCTTCATTGCCATCAAGATGCCGGTCTCAGACTTCCGCCCGGTATCAAATCTCATCGTCAAGTCCCCGTCTGCAACGCTCTGTGCTATAGTTGCAATATAATTAGGCTCGCCGCCAAGCTGGTTTAATAAACTCACCGTTATCCACATGGCAATCACTATCGCCAGGACTACGGCTATTATGGACAAGGCAATGATTAATATGCGGGCGGATTTATATTCCTCTTCGGCTTGCTTAGCATATTTGTCCATGTGCTCTTCCTGGTGTTTCTTTAACTTTTCAACGGCCTCAATAAATGAACCCTGCAGCGACCTTACCTTAGTTAAGAGAAAGTCCCTCGCTTCCGCCTGTTTGCCATCAGCAGCAAGTTTCATAATCTCTTCCTGGGCCGGGGCATACAGCGCCCTTGCGTCGGTTATGGCCTTTAGTCCTGCCCTGCCGGATTCACTTTTACACAATTTCGTAAGCACGTCTATATTGGCGTCAATCTTCTTTTTTGCTTCCTGAATCCTGTCCAGTTCCTTGTGTATCTGCTCCTTATTGTCCAATAACAGCGTATTACGCATAGCGCGGGCTATCACGTTGATATTATCAAGCAAGTTGCTGCACGCCGCCACCTTTGGATAGCCGTCTTTGACCACATCGGACATGCCTTTGTTAAGACTTGCAAGACCGCTCATGCCCACAATCGCTACCACTAAAAGCAAAACTACGACAATAC
>JADFXF010000116.1 GCA_015233685.1 Nitrospirota bacterium
TCTCAATTCCCTCAGGAAGTCTACTATGAAGTGAGAATGCGTATATTACACAGTCAAATACCAACGTTGGGTAGTCACCATAACTGTCTATGGTAAATATTTTGCCTATTCCCTCATAAAGATTGAGGTTAAGTTTTTTTAATGACTTTGTCACGCCTTGAGACGGCTCCATTTCAGCATTTGTAAAAGTTAATGCGCTGCTAAACATATCCCCAACATCATAGTCTTCATATTCCATAAGTGACGATGTACCGCAAGTAATCCCAAATATCTCTATAGCCTTCTTATTAAAAGTCATCTTCATCCTCCCTCTCCCGTCACGTTATACGGTAATATCTTAACGTGTCACAGCATCTGACATATCAAAATATAAGTAACCGATCACCCAGTAAAGTGTTTGATTTATAAGGATAATTTTTCTGTAGAGATTGGATTGCCAACAACGTTATTTGGTATAACTGCTTGATTTTAAAGACTTTTCTGGTTTTGGGGTGTATTTTGATATAAACAAATTATCCTTTATAATCAATGGGTTAAGGTGGGTGAACGGTTACAAATATAACTGGTATTGAAATCTTCCCCACAGTCCTCATACGCGTTGGTTTCTCTGATGCGTTTATATATTTCTCCTTTAGAAGAAGTATAAGCAACGGGCAGTTTTGCAAAGTTCTTCTTTCCAATTTCCTCCTCTATCATGATCAGTATATCTTTCACTCTCCAGTCGTATTGCATCTCTGGGATAACCTTATAAAGAAATTCACCATTCATTCGAAGATTACCAAAATAATCCTCATCGAAGACAAGATAAAATCGCATCTTCACATACGAGCCGCTCTCGATTCCCTCGGGAAGTGTAGCATCTGAAGAATATGCGTATATTCCACAGTCAAATAACAATGTTGGTCAATTATCTTTGGATATGTCAAATATCCTGCCTACTCCCTCATAAATATCTATGTCAACTCTCTTAAGTGACTTTGTCGCGCTTTCAGACGGCTCTATTTCAGTATCTGTAAAAGTTAACGCGCTGAAAAACGTATCCCCAACATCACGGTCTCCATATTCCCTAAGTGACATTCCACCGCAATTAATCCAAAATATGTCTATAGCCTTCTTATTGAATATCATCTTCGTCCTCCTTTTATAACTTGATTTATTATACAAAAGTAAGGCAACTATTGGATATACTTTTGTTCTCTATCGTTAGTGACCTCCTTTGTTTATCGAGATGCCGGTGGTCTTCTTTCTGTTTCTTTGTACATTGTCACAAACGTCATTTTTTTGTTAACAGTATCTACCTCGTAAATCACGTGTATAACCCCATCTTTTTGTCGTGCCTGAAAGTCAACAGTTTCAAATTTCTTATTCTCATTTTTAGGTTGAAACACGGCTCTGCCCTCTTCAGGGCTTTTAGCATTAACCGCCTGGTTACGATACTCTTCTATCTTTTGGTAGTCCTCCTTTGTCAGAGGTACATTGCTCTTACCGCCCTGTCCCTTACGTTGTTCCTCAGGGATTTTATCCTGAGAACTTACTTTATCGCCGTGTGCCTCTCTGTCTTTGGCGATTTCTACTTTGGCGTCAGAATGTCCGCGTATTGAGTGTTCAATTTTATCCTGTGAAGCCTCTGTTGTATATCCCTCAAATCTTGTTGATGACCCTGCCTTTTCAGCGTCCTCGTTCAATGTCTTTGTCTGGTCAGCCTTTATATCGCCAGTAGGTATCTTATTTGCTTCCTTTTCTGGATCAGACTTGGACAAAGCACTTCCATTCGCTGTTTCGTCGTATATTCCGCCAATTTTTTCACTTGACTTCGCCGCCTCTTCAGCCGCCTTTTTCTCTACTGCTGCTTTCTCAGCCGCGGCTTTTTCTTCTACCACTGCTGCCGCAGCCTTTTCGTCTGCTTTTGCTGCTGCTTGAGCATTTAATTTGCCCTTCGCTGCGGTTAAAATAATCGTGGCAAGCACAATGCCAAGAGCGCCATATTCGGGAAACTTCTCCTCGGCATATTTCATCAGCTCATCCATCGTTATACCCATCGCCAGGGCAGTTAGAATTGCCAGTACGGATTCAGCGCCAAAAATCAATGTGAGCACCATTGTCAGAACGGCGTTTTTCCATTGTTTTCCCATCTCAGATGCCCTGGCACGTAAATATTCCGCTATCAATTCATTATCTTCTTTGGTCCACTTATTCCATTTCTAAATCATACCTACAATAATATATTTTATCTCACTCCGCGACAAAAAATTGTCATCACCCTTCTTGTCTTGTAGTCATTCCGGCTTGTCCGGAATCGTATTTGGCTTGAGGAT
>JADFXF010000117.1:0-517 GCA_015233685.1 Nitrospirota bacterium
TCATTCGCGCTAATTTTCGCAAAAATCGTAGCATCCATAGCTTTTGATTTTATAGTAGACGATCATGATTTTTTAACAGATGCATTTTATAAAAATCGTGACGATGGCGGTATTACGTTACTTTTTACAGTAAGCGTAAAGAGGGAAGGTAAAGGAGATGTAATCAAAGTCAATATGACATCACAACTACCTCTTCAGGATCGACAAGTTAATGTCGAAGTTGATTGAACCAATAGAAGTCCGAGGATGGAAACAGATCTGCTCGTTTCTGAATGTTCGCCATAAGAAGACGGCTCGACGTATACTGAAGGATGTCGGCCTTCTGGCTTATGACGAAAGAACCCCGGTATTGAATAAATCCTGCTTTGCTAAAGCTTCACGGATGAGAATTGTGACAGCGAAAGTTTCAAAGGTGTCGAATTCGACATAATTAGAAAGCTGTCTGTGTTCCTCGGTGACCACCGGTGGCCACATCGTCCAGGCGTCTATGCTTTAACTTTGTGCAATCTGGTTAAAC
>JADFXF010000117.1:540-1743 GCA_015233685.1 Nitrospirota bacterium
ACTATTTGTCTGTTTTATTTATACAGGTTCTTAGGACGTTTGGCTTCGGTAGCTTTCGAGTACTCCGAGATTTTCGGAAGAATCCTCAAGCTCGATAGTTTTAAACTGGGTGCTCCGCACAGGTTTCCACGCGCCTACGCTCCGTTCGCCTGAAGGGAGCGGCTCACTACTCTACGGCGCGGCCGAAAGTCTTCTCTTGATGTCCGCATACGTCCCACCCTTTCTGTCATTCCTGCGAAAGCAGGAATCCATGCTTTGCAAACATGCCAGGCGGTCTATGTTATTCTATAAGCATGAAAAAAGCCCTTGTTGAAGCAAGGGCTCATAACCTCTTCTAAGAAGAGGTATCTTTTATGTCGAGGTGTTTTATTATGTCAAAGAATCCCCACAAAGATCAAACTCCATCTGAGTCAAACAAGAAATTAAGTCTCATTAAGGGTAATGACAACGGTGGTAATTTTGAAGATGGGTATGCTTATATTCCAACTGTTGTATTTGATGCGATTAGTAACAGTACTGGTCTTAGCGAAGCTGAATCACTAATAATATATGCTCTTGTGAGGGCAAATTATGGCCGCCCAAGCATAATTGCCAAATATCTTACTCTGAAAGACATGACGCATATCGATGGTATCACGATATTTCGTAATATTAGATCGCTAATCGAAAAAAACATTATCATCAGAATAGGTATAGGTTCTACCTGTCACTTTAAAATCAACGAAGATATAAGTATGTGGCAATGTTGGCCCGCACTTTTTCAAGAGTTCAAGTTTTCAGGGATAACTCTTGCTGAATTTGCCAGGGTAACAGAACTAAGCAAATCTCATCTGAAAGAAGGCTTTAAGCCGTTCCTGGATGCTCAGGAAGACAAATTAAGGGAGTAGCTCCGACAACAACGCTAAGATATATATCTCGATGGCCACCGTCGTCACCACCTATTGTCCACCCTTTCTGTCATTCCTGCGAAAGCAGGAATCCATAGCACCTTAAAAAAAGTAAGGAAATATTTCAATATGTAACCAATATGTAACGGGCCATATGGTATATTGTTTGAATGGTATATTGCTTGCACACACACACACACACACACAAAGTTTTATATATAGTATTTTTGCTTCCTGGCTTCAAAGCGAGGGATTTTAATTGAGGTGATTCTTATTCACCAAATTTTCTGACCAAACGGCCAGGTGCGATAAATGT
>JADFXF010000117.1:1842-2291 GCA_015233685.1 Nitrospirota bacterium
GAAGGCCCCTGCTGGAAACAGGAGCCTTTGACCCATCCTTGATGGGTATATCTCAATATAAGGTGGTTATATTATGACACCTCCACGTTCACAAAATCAATCCTCAAGAAAAGCTCTTCCTATCAATTCCAAAAAGCGAGAACCAGGTTCATTTTTTTTGTTTCCATATAAGGTTATCGAAGCTCTTTATAGTCGCGATGTATCACCGGACCTTTCAAAGTATGAAATGCGTATCTTCCTTTTCATAGTTCGTGTAACAATGGGCTGGAATAGAGCATATGCTAAGGTTTCATTTAAAGAACTCTCAGAAAATACACAAATAGATCGCCGCTCTTGTCAAAGGTCATTAAGTAATTTGCTTAAAAAGAATATGGTCCTAAAAAAAGGTGGTGGCCCAGGTGCTCCAACTTATTATGGCATCAATGAAGATATATCGAAGTGGATAGATA
>JADFXF010000118.1:0-1834 GCA_015233685.1 Nitrospirota bacterium
TTGTTGTAATCAGATTGGACGATGTGCCACCTTGCATAGTGTCCCTTGAGAGACGCCCTAAAGGTGCGCTTGTCGTTATATTCGACGCCAACATCTATGGAGTATCGTGGCGTGTCCTCCGCAAGAGCAACGGTATCTTTTTCTCTCGTATACATAAAGGTAAACCCCGAACTTAACGTTGTATTATAAATCGGTATAGTGCTTACATCAACCTCAAAACCCTGTCTTACCTCTTTCTTTTGGTTCGTTGCCTGTTCAGTGTTTGCTGTGACGGTAGTAAGATTTATCGCGTCTGTAACATCGTGCCTGAAGAGAGTGGTTTTAAGCCAGAGGTATTTTAACAGCGCCGTTTCGGCACCCAGTTGATACGACATAACCTTCTCAACCTTGAGGTCGTTATTTGCTATAAACGTCATAGGGCCGGCCTGCATACTGACGGACGTCTGTCTTGCTGTTGGCGCGTTAAAACCCCTTGCAACAATAAGCCTAATGATTGACTCCTTGCCGGCCTGATACGTAATCCCAAGGCTTGGGCTAAGGAAACCCCCGCTGAGGTTAAGATAATCATAACGCAGCCCAGGTGTAACCGCAAACTTGTCAATGGCAATCGTATCGTTGATAAAAACGGCGTATTTCGTATAAACCTGTCTGCCTCCTTCTATGAGGTCGGAGGATAGCTGCATATTGTCATAATCGCCGCCTGCCACGATGCTGTGAACAGTGTTATTCCAGTTGAAGACTATGCTGCCACCGATGTCTTTGTCAAGATTTGAGTTTGGGGTGGAATTGTCTTTGTTTGCAACAACAGTGTTGTAAAAGCGCATTGAACGAAGAGAGGCCTTAATTGACGCCTCGCTGCTTATGTGGTAATCGGCGTTTAAGACGAAATATTGCCTGTGGCTGTCGCTGTCAAGGGTGGGTTGTACGGGCTGTCCCCTGTCTTCTGAATAGTTGGCAATCAAGCCGACCTGAAAATCATTCGTTACGTCAAATTTAAATTTAGTATAAACCCACTGCTCATCAACCGGCAGGTTTTTTGAGTAACCTTCTGAGGCAGTTCTGCCGGCGGCCGCGTAATATCCAAACTTGTTTATCGTCCCCCGCGCCTCTATCCTGTCATCCCATGAGTTGTAAGCGCCGTAAGATGAGTACACTGTGACATCCGCCGGTTTTGTACCCCCTGCGTCCTTTGTTATTATGTTAATAACCCCTCCAAGAGAAGAGCCCCACACGCTGGAGGCAGGTCCCTTGATTATCTCTATTCGCTCAATGTTTTGGACGGGTATGGTGTTTGGGGTTACTGTCTCCAAAGACAAATCATTTAATGTGACACCGTCTATGAGCACCCTGGTTTGTTGAGGCTCGGAGCCTTGAATGCGAAATAGCCCACCGGCGCCACCGGGTTTTACCTCAATAAATGTTCCTGTTACGTATTTGAGTATGTCCTGAAGGGTATGGGCGTTGATAGTCTTGATTTCCTCGGCGGTTATTACGACGATGTTCTCCGCCGACTGCGATACCGGCTTAAGGTATCTTGTCTGGGTTACCGCCATATCATCCTTCCCAAAATACATGGAAAGCGCCGATTCCTCAGACTCCGCAAGGGCATATAAGACCGTGGGATAGAAAACCAGCACGGCGGCCAGAAAATATAGCGTCCTGTCCCTATATCTTATTCTTAATTTCATTTGTTATAATAGCCCTAATGTACGGTGTTCAGATTTTAACGCTGCTGAGGATATTATACGCGAAAGTTATAAATAAAAGTAAGGTGGATGAAGTAAAGATAAGGTGGGTAGAGAAATAAATATGAGAGCCAAATAAATATGAGAGC
>JADFXF010000118.1:1844-2261 GCA_015233685.1 Nitrospirota bacterium
TTTGTCTTTGTTTGCAACAACAGTGTTGTAAAAGCGCATTGAACGAAGAGAGGCCTTAATTGACGCCTCGCTGCTTATGTGGTAATCGGCGTTTAAGACGAAATATTGCCCCGTCCCTATATCTTATTATTAGTTTCATTTGTTATAATATCCCTAGCGTACGGTGTTCAGATTTCAACGCTATGGCGTTATTAAACACGAAAATTATAAGTAAAAGCAAGGTGGATGAATGAATAAATATGAGAGCCGGAATAGTTAAATATTTTGCGGGGTATTCAGCTATGGGGCACTTTTTAATCCTGGTGGCTGTGTATCTGATGCTGTTTATAATATATGTGCCCACAGCCAGTGCGCTTGATGTGGCAGTTATAGAAAGTAGCGCGATTAAACCGTATGAAGACGCCATAAAGGGATTTG
>JADFXF010000119.1 GCA_015233685.1 Nitrospirota bacterium
GCTTTGCGGCCACCTCATCAACACTTTTGCTGATATATATTTTGCGCTCATCAGAAGTAACACTTGCGGTGAGGGCTATTATCGGTATATGTGTGCCGGTGTTTGATTCTATCTCACGAATTTGACGTGTGGCCTCAAGACCATCCATCACAGGCATTTGCATGTCCATGAGTATTATGTCAAAACCGTCTCTTTTGTAGCACTCCACGGCTTCATACCCATTTCGCGCCGTTTCAATCCTGTGGCCGCGCTGCTCAAGACGGGTCTTTAGCAGCAAGATGTTTTCCTCTACATCCTCTGCAACCAATATCCGGAGTATTTTTTGAAGCTTACATACATGTGTATCTTCAATCTCTTCATTTACAGTTTGTTGCGTGGGCGTTAATTTGACCGTAAAACTAAACACACTCCCCTTGTTCAGCTCACTCTCCAGCCATATGCGCCCGCCCATCAGCTCAACCAGTTGTCTGGATATCGTTGTGCCCAGGCCCGTTCCCCCAAACCGACGGGTTGTTGAGCTGTCGGCCTGCGTAAATGCCTCAAATATCTTGTCCTGCCTGTCCTCTGGAATGCCCAATCCCGTGTCGACAATCGAAAACAGCATCGTGCCGTCTTCATCCCTCTGGTTTACTGTTAATGTAATTCCCCCGTGTTCAGTAAATTTAATGGCGTTGCCTATGAGATTTATGATTACCTGTGTCAATCTCGCTGAATCCCCAAGATAATATTCCGATGGAAGCCCTGAATCAAGCGTTATCTTAAAATAGAGGCCATTTTGCCGGATTTGCTGCTCAAAGGAATTTTTTACGCCCTCAATTAATTTATAGATGCTAAAGGGATGGCTCTCTATCTCTATCTTGCCGCTTTCGAGCTTGCTGATATCCAAAATATCGTTTATCAATCTCAACAGAGACTTCGCCGACTTGATTGCAATCTCTATATACTCCCTGTTCTTACTGGTTATTGAGGCATCTTCCGCAACTAAGTCCAGGAACCCGACAATCGAGTTCATTGGAGTTCTTATTTCATGGCTCATGTTTGCTATAAAGACAGATTTGGCTATGGATGCTTCCACTGCGGCTTCTTTTGCAATGGATAGTTCCTCTGTCCACGCCTCTGTCTTCTCGTTCGCAGCCATCAGTTCCTGCCGCGTTAATTCCAGCTTATGAACCACACGCCTTAGACGCCGGTTCCAGATAATAACGAAGACTGTTATAATAAACAGCGAAGCGGCAATCGGGCCGTAAACCCTCCAGTTAATCTTGTTATGATATTCAACGGTAAGCCAGTGGCTCATTATCGCAGACTTTTCTTCTTTCGACATGCCAAGCAACGCCTTATCAAGAGCGGACGCCAAAAGCGGCCAGTCTTTTCTGACGCCAAAGGCCACATCATATGTGTATGGTGACTGTGCGGCGATTTTAAGGGTGGTCAACCCGAGTTTATCTATATTATAGCCTACCATGCTCATATTTTCTATGTAGGCATCAACTTTTCCGGCGGCAAGATCTACAAGTGCATTATGGACATCGGGCAGAATTTCAAGCGGCAAATCAGGATAGTCTCGTTTCATAAAAGTTTCGACAAGTTGACCTCTACACACGCCAACCCTGAGACCTTTGAGATCGCCAACCCCCCCTATGTCTCTGGTATTCTGGCGGGTAACAATAACCGCAACAGAGCTGGCATACGCCTTGGTAAACTGGATGTATTCTCTACGGTCTGGTTCATCGGCAATCTTCGTTATAACATCTATTTCACCATCTTGTAGTTTTTTTATGGCCGCACTGACGCTGAGACCGGGCACAATGACAAGCTGTATGCCAAGACGCTGCGCGCATACCTTTATAAAATCTGCACTGATGCCGGAGTAAACGCCATCATGGTCGAGGAATTCGTAAGGTGCACGATCAGAATCCACACCTATACGCACTTGTCTGCCATTAAGAAATGCCCTCTCCTCATTCGTCAACTCAACCAGTGAGTTAGCGCCCTGTGCAGGCACATCGGCATATATCGGAGTCCACACCCAGCTGGCAGCAAACACGAAAAGTGCCAGTAGTAACACTAAAAGACGCCCTTTATTTATTGTCTGCCTATCCTTCATCGTTAACCTCTTCTGAGCCTCCACTATAGGTATCTTCTGCTTTATTTTTCAACTGCGGTTGCCCCGATGGCAGCCCTGTCACTGTTAATCTATCTCCAGCCTTTTCATTAGTTTTAGCGTCTCTTCCTTAGCCCTGTTAAAATCAAGCTCAT
>JADFXF010000011.1 GCA_015233685.1 Nitrospirota bacterium
TCTCTACTTAAATTATCATACCACCGAATGCCCTCGGTTGTCAAGCGGCGCGGCGTCTAAGATTTCTCTGTCACACAGGCAATAGATTCCCCGATTCTGTGGAGCATCGCCTCCTTTTATGTCAAACCCGCGGTTGCCCATCATTTTTGTTGCCTGAGAGAGGGCGGTTTTATAATCGTACGCATGGAGCATCAGATAAGGGGTCATTTCAGTTCGGTCAAGGATAGAACCAAAGATGCTGTGATAAAGTTCCTGTTTGCTATTTGTGGCACGCATAAAAAACAAACCCCCTGATAAAATACTCCTGGCGGGAGAGTACCTGCTTTGGCGTCCTAAAGTCAAGGGTTATTACTGTGTCACAGGGTTATTACCGCATTTCTATCCTTAAGCAGGAGTACTGAAGCCGCCAACGAGCGGCAGTTGGAATTAACTATACAAAACGTGGCAAAAATACGGGGTGAAGGGGGGGTTACCCCCCCTTCGTCGTTAATCCTTCCTTTTTATACTTTAATCCTTCCTTTTTATACTTATTACTTCGATACCCAGATAATTCAGCACCTTTATGGCGTCGTTCCATGTGAATACTTTTTTGCTTGGATTTCTTAGAAAATACGAGGGATGGTACGTCGGCATCACCTTAATGCCATTGTAGTCATAGAAATCGCCTCTCATCTGGCCTATCGTTTTATCCGTTGATAACAAAGTCTTTGTTGATACGTTGCCGAGGGTCATAATGGCATCCGGGGCTATTGATTCGATTTGTCTCTCTATAAAACCCCTGCACGCGGCGATTTCGTCTTCTTCCGGTTCTCTGTTGCCGGGGGGGCGGCACTTCACTATGTTTGCAATATATACATCCTCACGCCTGAATCCCATCTTATTGATAAGACTCTCTAAGACCTTGCCGGCCCTGCCGACAAACGGCCTTCCTGTGGCGTCTTCGTCGGCGCCCGGACCCTCTCCCACAAACATCAGCCTTGTGTTGGGGTCACCTTCGCCAAAGACTATATTTGTCCGGCCTGTGTGGAGTTTACACCTTTTGCAGTTTCCTATGTCGTTTCTTATGGCCTTTAAGAGATTCTCTTTGTCAGATTCCAGATTTGCAATCAACGCCTCCGGCAGGGCATCAAAACCCAGCTTGTCGAATATATGTAATAAATCTGCCATGTTGCGTGACCTGTCTGTCATCTCTGCCCCCATTTGAGCTTCTCCCTTAATATCTGAAAATAGTCCCTTTCGTATGGTATAACGAGACTGGTCTTGTATGCTGATTTCCTTATTTCTATAACGTCGTCCTGCTTGAGATGAAACCCCATTTGCCCATCCAGAGTTAAACATATGTCCTCGCTGCCGGTCTTTACCGTGGCCTCTATCACGGAGTCGTCGGGGACTACTATTGGGCGGTTGGTAAGCATATGTGGACATATTGGAGTTATTACTAAGCAGTGCATAGTCGGGTAGAGTATCGGGCCGCCGGCGGAGAGGCTGTATGCCGTTGAGCCGGTGGGGGTTGCAAATATCAGCCCGTCGGCCTTATATGTCGTCACATATCTGCCGTCTATGGATACCTCTATGTCGAATATCCTTGCAAGGGCACCCTTGTTTATTACTAAATCGTTTAAAACGGTGAAATAACACACACCTTTCCCTGCCCTTATAACAGAGGCGTCGAGCATTATCCTCTGTTGTATATCACACTTCCCCGATACCACCTTTTCTATGACGCCATATATCTCAGATTTGTTTACCTCTGTGATAAATCCCAACCCGCCAAGATTAATTCCAAACAAAGGAGTTCCCTTCTGAGCCGCGCACCTCGCGGAGGCAAGCATCGTCCCATCCCCACCAAGTGCGAGAATCAGTCCCACATGCTGTGGTAGCTCCTCACGCTGGCATTCCCTGAATAACGTCTTTACAATTCCTAAATGCCGCGATGTATCTGTGTCAACATACACCTCGCAGTCATGTCCAGCCAACCATGGTATTAGTTCCTTTAATACATCAATGGCCTCGCCCTTACCAGGCCGGGCTATAATCCCAATCTTTTTCATCTATCCCTTCTATTTTTATAATCCTCCGATCATTATTGCCGTATGCTATGTCAACCCTGATGTCGCCGTCTGCGTAGCCAGCGAGTTTCTCCGCCCATTCAATAGCGGCGGCCTTTCCATTGCCTATGCAGTCAAACACGCCGGCCTCTTCTATGGATTTAATGTCATCAAGGCGGTAGAGGTCTATGTGGTAAAATGGGGTTTGACTCTCGTACCCGGCAATAAGGGTATAAGTGGCGCTTGTGATGTCACGCTCCGGGATGCCGAATGCGGAGGCGGCTCCTTTTATCAGCGTTGTCTTACCTGCCCCCAGCTCGCCGCATATAAATACGTTTAACCCTTTGATGAGATGCCTGCCTATGTGTCTGCCTATTTCAACTGTCTCCTCCGGTGAATTGCTTATGATAATCATTATTTATTTCCAGATAAATGCCCCCTGGCTCCCCCTTACGACACCTTCTTTGCGGAATGAATAAAACCGTTCGGAACTACAAAATGTGCAGTCACCGGATGCCCATATGTTTTCCGGCCTTATGTTCATGGACAATGCCTGTGCGGTGTTCGCACCTACGAGGTCTACATACATACGGCCGTTTTTTGCGGTTGCGTAATCCCCTGCGCCGCAGGCCTTTGTAACGGCCTCCACGACCTCCTCCCCGACGACGTAGCAGCATCCACGTATAGATGGCCCCAGCGCAATCAGTATATTCCCCACCCTGGAGTTGAACTCTTCTGTATAGACATCTATCACCGCCTTTAAGATGCCACTGGCCGTGCCTCGCCACCCCGCGTGAACCGCCCCTGCCACGCCCGTAACCGTGTCGTATAGCAGAATAGGGACACAGTCGGCGGTACGCACACCGGCGATGACATCGTCTCTGTCAGTGACGACGGCATCCCCTTCACGCCCGCCAATGATATCAGCGCCTTTTCGTAGTACTATCACCGTGTTGGTGTGTTTTTGGACGGGCATACAGAGAACCGGCGGCGGCTCCTGCAACAGCGCGAATTTCGTCCTGTCTATTCCCACCGTCTTGTCCGTAAAGAAGGCGGCAATACCCAAATCCCTGAATATGTCAGGATATATCAGTCCATTATTCATAGGCGGGGGGCCTAGTGTTTAACCAGCAGATAGCCCTCTATGAATCCCAAAAGGTCGCCTTTTACGGTCTTTTCCACCGTGACCGGATAGCCTTCGATTATATCGTCGAGCACCCTTGTCACGCTCGCGAAGCTGTAACTTAAGACCGTGTCAATAGGCTTGGCAAGTATATTGGGGACGCTGCTTTTTCTAAGCAGATGGTCAAATATGAGTATCTGCCCGCCCGGTTTTACTACCCTGACGATCTCGGCAAAGGCCTTCCTTGCGTCGAACACTACGGTAAGAAAGAGGCTCAATATCGCCTTGTCGAATGTATTGTCGTCAAAAGACAGCTTCTCCGCGTCCATCTTACTGAGGGTTACGCTCTTTTCCATGCCGAACAGTTTGAGTTTTATCTTTCCCAGCCCCAGCATGACGTCGCTTATGTCAACGCCGTCCACGCGGACATCTTTAGGGATGGCGGAAAGGTCGTGGCCGGTTCCGACGCCGGGAACGATAACGCGGTCTCCGGTATGAAAATCCATCATTTTTATCGCCTTCGTGCGCCACGGTTTTATTGGCAGCATCAGCGCAGGGTAGAAAAATGGTATAAACGTATTATACGACAGCAACTTAACGACGTTTTTCATATTACATTACCTCCTGAATTGGTGTTATATTAGCATCTGTTTGCAATCCGCGGCATGGGACTTACAGTACCACGTATTCTTTGCCCTCATAAACGAAATTATCCAACTGGTATTCCTTCATCTCCTGCTTCGCGTAACGAACAGCTATTCCAGAGGTTATTAAAAAATCAACCAATTCCTTATCAACATGTTTATCTTTTGCCATGAACCCAATTATTTTAACACACTCGGAGAGCTTTTTACCCGGCCTGTATGGCCTGTCCGCCGCTGAGAGGGCCTCAAATATATCGGCTATTGCCATTATTCTTGACTGCAGGGAGAGTTTCTCTGCAGGGGTGCGGTTGGGATACCCTGTGCCGTCGAGTTTTTCGTGGTGCTGACCGGCATACGTGGGAATGTTTTTCATCTTTTTAGGCCACGGAAGCTGGCTTAGTATCTTATACGTCATTGCGGCGTGATTCTCTATTATTTTACGCTCTTTGTCAGTAAGCGTTCCTCTGCGTATGCACAGATTTATGACCTCTTCGCCGGTTAATATAGGCTGCTCTGTGCCATTGGCAATAATCTTGTATGAGGCTATCCTGTTGATTCTTTCGATCTTGTCGTCCGAGATAAACTCACCACCGATGTTGGCCGTCTTCAAAAACTCAATATCATCGTCCAGTTCCCGAATATGCCCTGTGAATTCCTCGTCAAGGCTTTGCAGGGTGCTCAGGGCACCTCCGCCATGAGCGGCCTCAAGCCCGGCTCTCTCCTTTAAATGTTTGATTTCGATGTCCCTTTTTAATACCTCAATCCTCATGATTACCGTATGTACCCGGTCGTAAATAGTCTCCAACTTTGCGGACTTATCCACTACATGCTCGGGTGTTGTTATTTTACCTACGTCGTGCATCCATGCGGCTGTTTTCAGCTCTTCACTCTCATATGGAGTAAGAGCAAAGTCCTCCCACTTCCTATCTTCAGAGTTGCAAAGTTCCCTTGCAATACCCAGTGTCAGCTCTGCCACACGTCTGATATGGCCGCCGGTGTATGGGGATTTTTCGTCAATTGTAGTTGCTATCACCTTGACAAAGGAATCCAACAGCTCCTTCAATTCCGCGATTAGGGTCGTGTTTGTAACAGCAATAGCCGCTTGTGAGGCGAGAGATTCTATTAAATATTGATAGTCGGGGGAAAACTGTATGACGTTGCCACTGCCGTCGCCGGCATTAATAAGCTGCAAGACGCCGATTATCTCGCGTTCATGGTTTCTCAGGGGGGTGACGAGCATTGAACGGGAGCGGTAACCATTATTTTTATCGTAGTTTTTTGTCCCCTGAAAGTCAAAACCTTCTATTGCGTAGACATCGGGAAAGTTTCTGGTTTCACCGGTTAAGGCTACGTACGCGGAGACGTTTTGCATGTTTCTGGTGCCGTCTGCCTTGTAAAGGGGTACGGGTGGAAAAGCGAGAGGCTCGCCTCCCCTGCCGCCTTTGTTCACCCTAAGCGAACGATTCCGGATTATTTTAAATGACAGGCTTTGCTCGTCTGGCGACATGACGTAAAGCGTACCGCCGTCGGCGTTAGTGAAGTCCATCGCCTCTGACACAATCATCTCAAGCAGGTTGTCAATGCTTTTCTCTGCCGACAGTGAGATACCGATTTGCAGGAGTTTTCTTTTGAGCCTTGCCTGGGCATCAACAAAACTCACGACCTCGGCGATGATAGCCTCCTGGTTGGCGTCCAACGTTGTCTTGCCGCCTTGTTCCTTGAGATAGCTTATAATTCCCTTGAGTATGGTATTAAAATCCTCAAACTCAGTCGCCTTAGAATAATCCATAATCAGACTCCCTCTTTTTTAAACGCGTAATGATATAAATCATAACAATTTTTAGCTGCCTCCGCCCAGTGACATAGGATACTAACATAACAGCGCCACCGGCTGCAACCTCTTTGGCATTTATAACAGAGACATTGACATTGCCGTGCGGCATTTCTTAAAATTCGTCGTGAGTTAGACTCAATTATGGCCTTATTTGGGAGAGACGGCTTCTATGGATTACCGCGACCTATGTGAACTTGACAAGAAATATCTCTGGCACCCATTTACTCAGATGAGCGAATGGGTTGAGGCCGACCCCATCGTAATCGAAGAGGGCCTTGGATGCTTTGTCAAAGATGTGCGCGGCAGATGGTATATTGACGGGGTGTCGTCACTGTGGGTCAATATATTTGGCCACAGAAAAAAGGAAATTGACGACGCCATCAGGGGGCAGTTAGATAAAATTGCCCACTCTACTCTGTTGGGGCTTGCCGGTGAGCCGTCTATCTTACTGGCCGAAAGGCTTGTGAACATCCTGCGGGAATCTCTGGGCGATGGCGGCCTGCCACTTACAAAGGTCTTTTATTCCGACAACGGCTCAACGGCCGTGGAGGTTGCCCTTAAGATGGCATTTCAGTACTGGCTGCACAAAGGTGTAAAGGGCAAAAACACCTTCCTTTCACTGAACATGGCCTACCACGGCGACACCATTGGGGCGGTGAGCGTCGGTGGCATAGAGGTATTTCACGGCACATTCAGCCCCCTGCTGTTTAACACCCTTAAAAGTCCCGCGCCCTATTGTTACAGGTGTGAGCTTGGACTTGACCGGGGGATGTGCGCGATGGCGTGTCTGTCTGAAATGGAAAAGCAGTTAAAAGAACACAACCATGAGATAGCCGCCGTGATAATAGAGCCTAAGATGCAGGCAGCCGGGGGGATGATAGCCGCCCCTGATGGGTTTTTGCGCGGCGTGAGGCGCTTATGCAGCGATTACGGTGTTATCCTGATAGCCGATGAGGTAGCAACCGGCTTTGGGAGGACGGGCGCGATGTTTGCTTGTGGCACTGAGGGTGTGGCACCGGACATCATATGTCTGTCGAAGGGCATAACGGGCGGGTACGTGCCGCTTGCCGTGACGGTTGCAACAGAGGAAATCTACAACGCCTTTCTTGGTGAATATGGGCAGATGAGGCAATTTTTCCACGGCCATTCCTATACGGGCAACGCCATTGGTTGTGCCGCGGCGCTGGCCGTGATGGACTTGTTTGACAAAGAAGACACATTGAACCGGCTGAGGCCAAAGATAGAAATCCTTGAGAAGTGGCTGCTGGCAATTCGGGGCCGCGCGCATGTTGGCGACACGCGAAGCGCGGGATTTATGGCCGGTGTTGAGCTTGTAAAAAATAAAGAGACGAGGGAGGCATATCCCATTCAGGATAAGACTGGGTGGCGCGTTGCCCTTGATGTCAGGACAAGAGGTGTGTTATTGAGGCCCTTGGGGAACTGCGTAGTAATAATGCCGCCGTTGGCCATATCTGAGGGGAATCTGAGGGCAATGCTCCACAGAATCGGGGAATCTATTGCCTGTGTGACAGAGAAATCTTAGACGCCGCGCCGCTTGACAACCGAGGGCATTCGGTGGTATGATAATTTAAGTAGAGAATTAACTTTGGAGGGAATGAATGAAGAGACTCATAGCGTTATTCCTGTTGTCGTTGTCATTGGCAGGATGTATAGCAACAATAGAGCCGTTGCCGCCGCCACCGCCGCCGTATTATGAACCGGCGCCACCGCCGCCATATTATGCGCCAGCGCCACCACCGGCTTATCCGGCACCAGCACCGGCGCCATATCCACCGCCGCCACCGTATTAGAGGGGCGACGCAGACTGAGAAACAGCCCCCTTGACGGCGGAATATGCCGCAGGGGGGTTCACTTATACGCACACTGGCAATCAATAGGAAGATGATGGTTTTTCAATTAAAAGAGCGGGCATTTATGTTACAATAAGCTATAGAATTTACTTGTTTCAGGAGCTTATATGAGCCTGGCAGACATACAATACATCTCAGACGAGGCTGGGACAGTAACAGGGGTTATAGTCCCTATTGACTTGTGGCGTGAGATCGGGTCAGAGAAAGAGACCGCCTACCTCCTGCAGGGCAGAGCCATGCGGGAAAGGCTTATAGGGGCAAAAGGGCGTGGTGAGGGGATTACATTTGAGGTAGTTCGTGAGAAGCTTGGAGTTTGACCCTCACGCCTTTGAAGACTTACAGTGGTGGGTGGAGAAAGACAGGAAGAAAGCCCTTAGGATTATCGGCCTGATCAAGAAAATTCAGCGTGAGCCTTTTCATGGACAAGGAAGGCCAGAAAAGTTGAAGCATGAGCTATCTGGTTGCTGGTCACGGCGTGTAGACGAGGAGCACAGGGTAGTCTATGAAGTTTCGGAGACTGCCATCAGGATACTGAGTTGCCGTTATCATTATTAGGGCACTGATTGCGGATTCTACCCTTGTGACAAACAGACGAGGCCAGACACTTTGGATTTCAGAGTGGCAGGAAAGTGGACAAGTTCAAGGACTACGGCTATTCAAACGCCCCTCAGGGTTCGCCGGTATTAGATTGCGCGATGGCCTATTGTGAGTGCAAACTAAAGGATGTATTTCCAGCCGGTGACCAAGAGCTTATTGTCGGAGAGGTAGTCAACGCCAAACTGATAAATGACATAACCCCATTGACGTTTGTATGGGGCGATTATTTTTAGAGGTTAAATAATGGCTGAAGAGAAAAAAGAACCGTGGCTTAATTATCTGGCTATGACTACCGTGCTGTTTGCCGTGTTGGCCACCTTGTCCACATTCAAGGGGGGTAACTTCTCCACACGGGCGCTGCTTTCTCAGTCCCAGTCCTCCGACCAATGGGCATTTTATCAGGCCAAGAGCATCAAGGGCTATATCAAAGAACTCCAAAAAGATAAATACGAGACAGAATTAAAATATTCCGCACAGAAACTCTCCGGTGATGGACAAAGGCACTACACTGAACAGCTCGCCTCACTCACAGAGAAAATACAAAAGTACGAAACTGAAAAGGCCGACATCATGGCCGAGGCAAGGAGGCTTGAACTGCTGCGCGACGACGCCCAAAAACACTCGAAGGCCTTCGGCATGGCGGTCATTTTTCTGCAAATCGCTATCCTGCTCGGCTCTATCTCCGCCCTTATGAAAAAGAAACCCATCTGGTATCTAAGCATGTCAGTAGGCACGGCCGGGATTGTTTACTTTATAAACGGTTTTCTGCTTGTCCTGCCGGTTTAATTCTATTTATAATTCATTAGCGCATTAGTAATCAGTGATTAGTGATTAGCGTATTTAAGAAATATCTTCGTCCGTCATTCCGGCTTGTCCGGAATCTGTCTCTGCACATCCTCAAGCCGAATAAGATTCCGGACAAGCCGGAATGACGACAAGACAAGAAAGGTGGTGACAATTTTTTGTCGTAAAGTGAGATAAAATATATTATTATACGTATGATCCAGAAATGGAATAACGCGGTTAACTCTCAATGTGCTGCTCGTTTAGTTGTGCTGCTCACTTAGTTCTATGACAAACATTGCGCCGTTTCCGATATTCTCGCAGTAGAGCTTTCCGCCCATATTCGTCTCAATTATAGTCTTTGACATGTAAAGCCCAATCCCTGTGCCCTCAGCTCCTTTAGTTGTGAAATAGGGTTCAAAGACTTTCCCTATTACATCATCGGGAATTCCACCACCGTTGTCTTTTATCGAAATTATTACCTTATCTCTTTCTTCATTGTTGCCGATTGTTATTTCTATCAGCCCCCGAATTGTATTGTCCGTTTCTCTTTTTGAAGTAATAGCGTCTCTGGCATTATTCAGGAGGTTGAGCATCACCTGTTTAAACTCATTGGGGTAACCCTCTGTGGATAGCAGTGTATCTTGCTGGCTTTTTATAGAAATATCCACATCGTTTTTCTTAAATATTTGTCCAAACATTGAGAGCAGCTCTTCTATGGCGGTTTTTACATCGAAGCGTATCCTTTCCTTTGACGGTTTGAAAAAGTTTCTGAAATCATCTATTGTTTTTGACATAAAGTTTAGTTGTTCCATCGTTGTATTGACGGAATTATTTATATACTCCTCGTTAAGCTCCCCGTAGTTATAAGCCTCTTTCATATCCTGTACGGTTAAGGCTATGGCATTCAGAGGCTGCCTCCATTGGTGTGCGATTATAGCAATCATTTCGCCCATTGCGGCCATCTTAGATTGTTGGACAAGCAGTTGCTCCTGAGCTCGTCTTTTTTGCATTTCAGATATTACCATCTCTTCAAGATTTGTATTTAATTGTTCCAACTCATCTTCAAGCTGTTTGCGTTCGGTTATGTCGTGGGCGATGCCTACCGTGCCGATGACCACACCATTGTCATTCTTCATCGGCGTCTTGATGGTCTCTACGATATGCGTTCGTCCCTCTGCATCTATGACCGGCTCTTCTATACACCTTCTCAGACCGTCCGCCATAATGAATTGGTCGTCAGCGCGATATTTCTCGGCCAACTCCCTGGGCATGATATCGAAATCGGTTCTCCCAATCACTTCATTGACAGGTATCTTAAAGGCCAGACTTAATGCCTCATTGGCCATAATAAACCGGCCTTCCTTATCCTTGATCCAGGCGAGATCCGGCACATTGTCAATAAGTGTGGTTAGCATGGTATGGCTGCGGTACCGCTCCTGTTGCTCTCTAAGCTTGCGCCCGGTAATATCATAGTTTGTTCCAAGCATACGGATAGGGGCTCCCTCAGAATTGCGAATCACCATGCCATTGGCCTTTATGTGCTTTACTGTCCCGTTGGGCTGCAGCACCCGAAATTCCGTATCCCACTCCTTCTCGCCTCTTAGAACAGCACCGCACTCTTCAATGACCTTGTCGCGTTCATCAGGGTGCAGGCCATTCTGCCATGCCTCCACACCCCCCGGAAATGTTTCCCATGTAAGACCATAGAGGTCAAGCATCTGGTCATCCCATGTCATTATGTTATTGGTAACGTCCCAGTCCCATATCCCAAGATTAGCTGACCTGGTCGCTAATTCAAGGCGCTGCTTAACTAAACGGAGCTCTTGTTCCGCCTGCATGCGTTCGGTGATGTCTATACAAGTCCCGACCCATTCCTGAATACTTCCGTCTTCTCTAAGCTGAGGGAAACCGCGTGCCATGAAGTCCCTATAAACTCCGTCATGCCTGCGCATGCGGTATTCGGTCTCATAGAAGCTTTTTGAGGCCACAGCCTTATTCCATGCCTGCGCTGTACGCTCAACGTCATCAGGATGAAGTGCACTTATCCATCCAAACCCTTTGGCCTCTTCATATGTCTGACCGTTAAATCTCCTCAATGAAGGTATGTCCTCTTCAACAGATCCTTCGGCATTAGTAATCCAAATCCATCCAATTTGCTCCGTCAAGCCGGTATAAGACCGATAGCGCGCCTCGTTCGCAAGCAACGCAGTCTCCGCCTGTTTGCGCTTAGCATCATCTGCGTTAATCGCAAGAAAATATTGCTTTATAAAATGAACACCCAGCAGCATAAGGCAGGAGACAGCAAAGGCAATTAACTCCGAAACATCAAGGCTAATATGTGCGCCAGTGGATAAGACGCAATAAAACAACACTACACGGCGGCCGGCCATCAGAAGCATTGCGGCAGAGATTAATATCCACGCCGTCTTTCGGCCTGTCAGGCGAATCAGGGACAGGGCGTAAAGCCCTACCAACACCTGCATCCCGATAGATAATATATATATACTATTGGTAATCGTCACGCCTCCGCCTTTAATGACGCTCCCCGACAAGCATGGGGGACTGATATACTATAACAAATCTAAACTATTAAGTGAATAAATAAAACTGCGCCGTTTATGGTTCTCCTTTTGCCGCTCACTTAGTCAGTTCTATAACAAACATTGTGCCGTTTTCTATATTTTGGCAGTAGAGCCTTCCATCCATATTGTGTTCTATTATAATCTTTGACATGTATAGCCCGATTCCCGTTCCTTTTGCGTCTCCTTTTGTCGAAAAATAAGGCTCAAATATCTTCTCTTTTATCTTAGGGGGGATACCTCCGCCGTTGTCTATTATTTTTATTATTATCACGCTGTCATTCTTAGAGACATCCATTATGATTTCCCCGGCGTCAACGGCCAATTCCCCTCTTTCTATACGTTCTAAAATTGCGTCTTTGGCGTTATTTATTATGTTGATAATAACATGTTTAAATTCATTCGGGTAGCCAAGCACCGTCATCCCTTCACACGGTACATCACTGCCAGCCTCGTGGCCGCATACTACCTTATAATCTATGAAGTGGTTTTTTAACTGCGCGGAGATTATTGACCATATCTCGTCAAAGGACAGCTTTAGATTAAATGGTAGTTTCTCTTTTGACGGTCTGAAAAACGTCCTGAAGTCATCAATAGTCTTTGACATGAATTGAATCTGTTCCATCGCCTTTTGAACCGATTCGTCCATGTAGGCCTTGTCAAGTTCCCCAAAGCCCTGGGCGTCCTGCAGGTCCTGGATTAAGACCCCGACCGCGTTTAACGGCTGCCTCCACTGGTGCGCGATTGCGCCTATCATCTCGCCCATCGCCGCCATTTTTGACTGCTGAATGATTAGCTGTTCCTGTTTTTTGTGTCTTTTAATACCATCGGCAACCCTTATCTCAAGGTCATGGGCAATGGTCTCAAGCTGTCTCTTCTTATCAATGACATCCGCCTCCAACTTTTTACGATTAGTGATGTCTCTTATAATGCCCGTGAAGAATGTCCCATCCTTTGTCGTCCAGTTTGATATCAATACCTCAACAGGAAACTGGGTGGTGTTCTTTCTTAAACCGTGCAGTTCCAAAAGTTTTCCAATGACACTGGCTTTACCCTCTGCGAGGAATCTGTTTAACCCGCTTGTGTGCCCGGCCCTATAGTGCTCCGGCATCAGGACAGTGACATTCTTGCCCAGTATTTCATTCTCAGTATAGCCGAATATTGCCTCTGCCGCCTTGTTCCACAGTATAATGTCTCCATTGGCGTTGGTTGATATAATCGCCTCGTTTACCGACTGGGTGATGGTGCGCAGTGTAACCTCCGATTCGCGCCGTATCTCATCAATCTTTCTCCGGCGTGACATGGTATAGAGCATCAGCCCGGCTACAACTATAAACACGGCTATGTGCATGGCGGCAATTACTTTCCACTGCTCGTGAAGTGATTTAGTTACAGGTTCGGCTTTCAGCGTAATGCTGATGCCGCCGCATATGTCCCCGGACTTATAACCTTGCATGGCGTGGCATGGCAGGCACGATTCGTTGATTGAAAGCGCGGACATATATCTGAACGCCCCCCCAGTATTTGTTTCAATCAAATCGAATACTTCCCTGCTTTTTGTCTTTTCAAATTCCTTCAACGCCCTTGTCTCCCACTCATCAGGGGAGTTTTCCGGCCTGATCAGGTTGAGGCTGGTGATGTGAAGCAACACGCCGTCGTGTTCCTTCGCAATCTCTCCTATCTGACGGGTCATGTAGGCAGGGTTTACAAGCGTGAATAGCTTGCCTTCTTTGTTTGTGATTTCTCTGTCGGGCACATCAAGGTATGGATTCGGAGGCGTAGTCTCTGTAACGGGTACATATACGCCGCCATGGCGGGAATTCCACAAGCGCATCGTCTCTACTAATTCAAACATAACTCGCGCCTGCCCTTCCACTATGGCGAATGTCTGACGTTTTACCAAAGATAAATTCCAGACAAGAGAAGCGGCGACAATCAACCCCCATATCAAAATCGGAAGGACACAGCACCTGCTCAGGATGAAACGCTCATCCCAAGGAGGCAGCCTCTTGATAGAAAACCCCTTCAATCGCTCCATGTCCAACGCGCTCCCACGCTAATTTTTCGCCAATGAGGCGACGCTATCTCATGCTATAACGGCTCAAATGCGAACAGCCCCGATTATCAATCATAATAATTGGGAAGAATTGCCCGCGTTCTGCTATAATAACATCTTTCAGGAGGTAAATGGTAAAATCGTTTAAGATAGACGCGGCCACAGCGAAACTGGTGGAGAAGTCAACCTTGCTTAAGGTCCTAAACTACATAGACACGGTTGAGCTGAAGACGCCTGTTTTGCTCATGGACGGCGACAGAATCAGGCGCAGCATTGCCACAGTTGGCAGGGGAATTGCCGGTTGCAAGGTTTTCTATGCCGTTAAGGCAAATCCATCGGTTGAGGTCCTGAGGTTATTAGCGGGGTTGGATGTGGGTTTTGAGATATCCAACTTTGGGGAACTCAACGTGCTGTCAGCCCTTGGGGTTGACCCTGAGAGGATTATATCAAGCAATCCCGTCAAGACAGTTGACTTTATTAAGGCTGCGTACGCCTACGGCGTCAGGTATTTTTCCTATGATTCCCTCACGGAGATAGAAAAAATGTCCCAGCACGCCCCCGGCTCAAATCTCTATGTGCGCCTTGCTATACCCAACGAAGGGAGCGAGTGGCCGTTGAGTAAGAAATTCGGTGTCGAGATAGAAGACGCCCTGACGCTGCTGACGAGGGCAAAAGAAAAGGGACTTAACCCACTGGGGATTACCTTTCATGTCGGCTCACAGTGCAACAACATCTACAACTGGAACATCGCCCTTGACAAGGCGCGGCTGCTTTCTGACATGGCGCGGGACGCTGGCATAATCATCTCCCTCATAAACATTGGCGGTGGCTACCCGATTAAATACACGAAGAGCGTTTTAAGCATAGAGGCCATTGAAAGGCACATCAACAGGCTCATCAGGGAGCGCTTCTATAATGCCGGGGATCTTGGAGGCGGGGGCATAACCGTCCATTTAGAGCCAGGGCGTGCCGTCGTAGGCGACGCGGGCATAATGGTATCGCGCGTAACGGGAAAGGCGGAGCGGCTTGATGGGAGATGGCTTTATATTGACGTAGGGGTGTTTAACGGGCTGATGGAGAGCATAGGCGGGATAAAATACACATATGTAACCGAGACGCGCGGTGCTGGCGGCATGAAGGACAACTGGACACTGGCCGGCCCAAGCTGCGACAGCTTTGACGTGATAGATAAAAACGTGCAACTGTACGAACCGGAGGTGGGCGATATAGTTCTCATCCTCTCTGGCGGGGCGTATACTATTTCGTACGCGTCCGAGTTTAACGGCTGTTCAATCCCTGAGACGCTGATAGTTTAAAAATATTTTTTTATTACAAATATTAAGGAGGCCGCGATGTTTAAATTTCTTGAAGAGGAACCGTTCTCACCGATAAAGCACTCTTATGAAGTGGAGGGCATACTGCATAGAGAGAAGAGCAAATTTCAGGACATAGCGGTAATAGAGAACCGTTTTTTTGGCAGGATGCTCCTCCTTGACGGCATAGTACAGATTACCGCGCTGGACGAGTTTTTTTACCACGAGATGTTGACCCATGTGGTGATGCACGCCCACCCGTGTCCTAAGAGGGTTATTGTTATAGGCGGTGGTGATGGCGGCATAGTGAGGGAGGTCTTAAGGCACAAGACGGTGGAGAAGGTCTATTTTGTGGAGATTGACGAGAGCGTCATAAGGGTATCGAAGCAATTTTTCCCTGACGTAGCGCAGTCTGTTGACGACCCTCGGATTGAGATAAAGGTAATGGACGGCGCTGAGTTCGTGAAGAGCGCCACGGGCATAGACATAGTGATAGTGGATTCTACGGACGTGATTGGATTTGCGAGGACGCTGTTTACGAAGGAATTTTTTGACGCTGTGAGAAACTCAATGACAGAAAACGGGATGTTTGTAACGCATACAGAATCGTTGCACCTGCACAAGGACATAGTGATAGAGATGCAGGAAAAGCTGAAAAATACATTTCCGGTAGTTGATCTATACACAGCGACCATAGCGACATATCCGGGAAATTGGTGGGCCTTCGCGGTGGGGTCGCTGAAACTGAACCCAAGAGAATGCCGACGCCCCTTTGAGATAGAAACAAAATACTACGACGACGAAATCCACGAGCAGTGTTTTCTGACAAGGAAATTCTACGACAAATTAATAAAAAGACAGTTAAAGTGGTGAGCCACTTCATGCTGTAAACCGGCACATATAGGGGCGGCACAGCTGCTGAGATCAATACTTCTTAGTCGGGCCGACGATATGTCCCTGTTCTTTTAATATAACTGTATTTTGATCTTTTGTAAATATTGCCACCTTGTCAATTCGCCATTTTTCATTACGATTCCGCGTGTAAACAGCGTAATCACCTGACTTTATTAAGTTCGCGTCAATTGGATAGCAACTAAATGTGCCGCCATTCTTATCGGGGACTATCACGTAGTTGCCATTTGGATTAGATTGTAATAACCATTTTTTATCTTTGAACCCTCCAAGTTGATCTTTAGACATAATGTTGTATCTGTATTTTATATCATAATTATGTATAAGTTTCCCGTTGTCATCCAAGTCCGGATTTTTTTGAGAACGCGCCGTCTCCTGCCCTGTTGAAACATATTCAGATTTTTGATTAGAGTCCTTATACTCGTCCAGTTGATCTTTTTCTTTAGAGATTATCTTACGTACATCCTCCCTAAGAGCATTAAGTTCTTCTCTAATTTTAATTTGCTGTTGATTATTTTTATTAAATATATTTATAATTTTTTTTTGTTGCATATCAATCGTGGCCATCATATCTTTAATTGGAGTAAATAAAGACTTAATATCATTTTCAAATATATTTTGAGATGGATTTGAATCTACAGATAAAGATGGATCGTCGTTTGCTGCTGAGGGCTCTACATGTTCTATTCTTTCATAACTATTTTCACTCTGAGACTTTAACCAAAGTATGAGCTTATGTATGAGATAGAATGCCATTACGATGAGTATTATAGCACCAATGATTGATTCTGTCAATATCACCCGCTGATGGTAATGATCATCGCCAGCAGGCAACTTCGGTTGATTGACGTTATACGGTACTGTTTGGGTATAGATTGTTTTGCGAGACAAATGGAGGGGCAGACTATACAGTGGAGTTTCTTCAACTATGACAGCAGTAGATAGATTATCAATATTCTTGATGAGAACATCGCATTTATCTATATATTCGGATGTCATTTCATTAAGAAACATAATCTCATGCATATTTGTCTGCTCATAGTGCAGTGTATTATCACAGCTATTATTTGGCTGTTGATCTTTCTTAATTGCATTAGTTCTAGAACATGGAGTTACTTGGTAACCTCTTCTATAATTTTGGTAACTTTGTGCATTCGCGGTTTTTGGTACACCATCGTCTTCTTTAGTCCACGCGTAATACTCGGTTATACTCGATAGAATAATGACAATTATTGTAAGGCTGACAACTGATTTGTTGGTCAAAGTGCAAGCTTCCATATCTTGTTTATAGCAACCCTTACTATTGTAATAAACAGGGGTTCATTAATCAATAGTTTACCGTCCTTTACATTCTTGCGTAACAGACTTTGTACATGAGACTTTATGGCATCGCTTGATAGAATTGCGGTGTTATTGTGATTTATAGCAGCGTCGTTATCTGTCAATGAAAGAACGAATTTATCATATTGCTTAAATACTGCAGGCATGAAATCGTCTATTAAATTGTTGCCATCTCCAATTCGAGTTACAAATGGTATTGCCACGTTCTTTGCCTTAAAGCCATCTTCGCCTATAACAAAATCTTTAGCCAGTGGGATGCGTGAGGACACACCGGCTCCAGCATTCAAACCCGCAACAGGCCTTGCAGGTGCCTTTTGGTTATTAGTATTATTTTTGTTAAAGACAGAGTCAGCCAACAATAAACCCTTTGCTACCTCAAACTTTCTTTTGTCGGGTTTATTGTTGATAGTCAGAGGGATCTTTTTGTATGCCGTTGTGAATACACTTTTGAATACGTTGTTATCATCATTCGATAAATACTTATTGTTAGAACCAAATACCCAGTCAACATGCCCCCAACCATTGCCAGCGCAAAATATCTCAGCCCTCGCCGGGTTTATACCGGCAGCAGAGAGCATCAGCCCTGAATAGTAGAAAATTGCACCATAAGCGAATTCAATTAGTTTGCGAAGTTCTTCAAGCTTTGGTATGGGAACATTGGAGTCAACATATCCTGAAAATTTTCCACTATGTAAACTAAGCAGTACTGACAGCGTGTTTTCAGGCATAGCAACTAACAATGCTTCTATAAATTCTTTTGATTTCACAAGGTCACCAGAAAAGTAGTTTAGATTATCAGTAATAATATCCTTATGCTTTATCAGGTATTCCTTGCATATATTTCCTGCAAATCTAAGAGAACATTCGAGACCGGGCTTTGCTTTTTGTTTTCCATCATCGATTTTATCTTTGCTGTATAAAGTTATATCTGTAGTGCCTCCCCCGATGTCTATTATCAGATTCGGCTCGGCGGAGTTAATAGACGCATCAAAAAAATAGGCGATTGCCTCACTTTCAGAAATACATCTTTTATCTCCGGGGGTATCTCCGAAAATATTTGAAAGAGTATCTTGTCTTATTTGATTCATAGCAATAGGATATGCCCATCGTATTTTAAATTTTGTACACCCATCGTATCTCATTTCAGCTTTGATTAATTTCATAAGATGATGTATATACGCTGTTAATTCAAAGTTAGTATTATTCTCAGTATTATCATTAGGATGACCCCACTTGAGTTTTTCAACAAACACTTTATGTGACATTTTTTCGATAGCGTCTGCTATTCTATCTGTTATACTCGCTGAACCCGTCAAAGAATATGGAGGCATTTCTTTTTTTGCAAGTACGGCGACGCCATCCAATATTGGGGCATGACCCTGTTGATTCGTTTTTCTTTTATAAAGTGTTGGGAAACTTGCCAGTCTGCTGTCGCTTTTGTCTAATTGCCCCCGTGACGGCATGAAATCGCGTTCCATAAATTCAAATATGTCCGTAGCGACCCTCTCGGTTAAACTAAGATTGTGTGTTTTCGATGTCATCCATATCACTCTATCGTGTATATTTAGATGAGAAATGCTTGTGTCATCACCGGCAATTTTTCTTGCTACAACGGTATGCGTTGTGCCAAAGTCGATACTTATTTCGTACTGTAAATTCACATCTATTCCGTTACCATCTGCAACATTAACAGGGATTACTCCAACTTCATTGTCGTTTATTGTTACCTTCACGCATAGGGGCTGTTTATTACAATGCCATGTCCTACTGTAGTCGCTCTTAATAGGGCCACCCAAAGTAATACCCTTTTCATACATCGGTTCAATATTTATATCATTATTTTCCAATCTATTCGTGAATTTCTCATACTTGCACCCCCATACATAATAATCGCCCCAATCATCGGCTTTAAAATTGGGCCAAATACACACTGCGGGAAGCTCTATCTGTTCCATCTTGGAATATTTCTTTTCAAAAACGAGGTGATTTTCTTTGTCGATTTCCACGCGCACTGTTCCACCTGGTTTGATTTTAAAGGCCGGTCTATTTGTTCCGGTGGTCCCGTTTAGTGTCTTTAAATATGTATCAATATCTTCATATCCTTTTGAGTTTATAGGCAGCACTACATAATCGTCGTCTGCAAAATATTCTCCTCGTTCAATGAATATATTTTTTACCGGGATGTCCACTGCCGACGTGTATATGCTTAAAGGATGCTGGTCATCAAGTGACGGTATTCTGTCTGAAGGAAACGTACATATGATCGAAGGCTCATGCTGCCAATTGTTGAAAATCGGATCCTGTATATTCATTCTGTCACGCCAAGACCTAAGGGCGCCCTTTATTAAAGCGGAATCATAAATACCGAAAGTTTCTGCTCTGTAGGGGTCATCAAATATACCTGTATTTTCATTATACCATGGTATTAATTTACTGCTGAGGGCGTAACAGGCCGATGTAAAAAAACCCGTGTAGTCTCCGCTTTTCATAAAACCAGCCACGGTTATACTATTTATTTTTATAAAATATAAACTATCAATATTGCCTTCATAAAGCGTCTTTGCCACATTATTGATTGGACTATTAGCAAAATCATATGGAACAAACTCCACATTTATATTATACAACTTCCTTAATACCAGAGCGGCTGTCAGTCCCCTTAACTCTCTGTTTAAAGGGTTTTCTTGCATGGCTTGTGCCTTTTTAAATAGTATGATCCTTGCCCACATATTCGGTATAAATGATGATGTATCATTGATTTCGCTCGTGGGCGTGACTATTCTATCAATGAAATCATTTGTTATATCGTGTATATTATACCATACCCCTGGTCTGGTTGCTCCGGTTACTATAGGTGAAGTACCTTCTAATTCTGGTAAGAAACTAGCCATAAATCCTCCATTCTAAGAGCTATAATTTATATCCATAAACTTTTTACTTGTCTCACATAAAATGTGAAACACTCGTGAAAGGCTGCCATATCCTGATATCCTTTCAAGCAGTTCAGTGTCACACGCCGATTTCCATAGGAAATCATAAGCGTCTTCTTCTTTTGGTACGTAACCGCCTTTGCCATCCGACGGTCGCCATTTCAGTTTATTAAGGCCGGCACCGCTCACATCTTTTAAAAAATCTTTTAGTATTTCCGTAGAAAATAGACAAGTCTCTATAACTTTGTATATATCTGCCTCAAGTATCCAGTCCTTATATTCCTTCTTATCCCTTTCTCCACATTGGACATGAAGCCCCAACAACCATGTTAAGAAGTAATCTTCAAGGTATTCTTTCAGCACTTCCATATTCTTGTCAATATCTGGATCTTTCCCAATATGCTTAATATACCATTCTGATCTTTTAAAGTATTTATCGTCCCTTAAAAGCTTATACCAAAACCCAATAAAGCTGCATGACATCGTAGTAAACGTAAGGAGTTTGGTTTCATTAACCTGCTTACCAGGCAATTCTGGTAAATCCTCCCATATGACCTTACCTCTGGTTTTTCTTCCTAGAAACGAAAATTTGTCGGTAGGAGGTATATTTATTATATTGTCCCTGTTAAGTTCGAAGAAATTATTGGCGGCAAGTATTGCCAGCATTTCCAAGTGGTGTGGTGGGTTTTCCTGGTCCTTTGCTCCAATGCTTGCTGACACGCCTTTCCTTTCCGTTTCACCGAGCATATATATCTTTTTGAAAGGAAGTGACTTGTAGTAATCCATGTGCTGCCTGGTTTTCACTAAAAAATCTGCAGGTTTGGCATAGTTGTCTTGTTCGCCATTTGGTACGGTATAGGTGAAATATGGAAGCAGGATTGATCCTCCAAGGAAAAAATTGCTGTTCGCTCCGAACTGATTGTCAAATAATTTTCCAATTGTCGGGAATATCGACGAACCTGTACCACCAAAAATTGAGCCAATAAAAAAAACTCGAACTTCCTTACTATTAGACAGAGATGTAGTTATATCGCTACGCAATTTATCCCAGGGTCTCTTGTTCCATTCGAATGCCTGTGCGGTTGCGATTGAACCGAGTGATGACCTGCCTTTAAACCCTATATCCCACTTATCCGCTCTAATTCCCGAGGTAAAGAGTATTTCTGTTAACTCAGAATTGCCACTAAAGTTGTTAAGGGATGTATAATAACCACCTTCTTCGTTTTCCGGCAGGGGATAAAACCATATGTCATCTCTCCTTTCTTCTATTGCACCTTCGCCGATGTTGTGTCTGAAGAAATCCGTATTGTTCGTTCCTATCAGGTGTTTTATTTTTTTATAATGATTTAGCGCTGTAAACGCCCTACCCCAGTTTCCATTGTCCTTGTCAGCATCAATATGTAAGACCGATACATTTTTGTCGAATACGCCGCTGGCGCTCAGATGAACCAGCGACTCAAGACATCTTGCCCCTGTGCCGCCAATTGTTATTATATAATATCTACTCATTTCCGCCACGCTCCTTATTCCTGTATTTGAGATCTATATATTGAGAAGGTATATCCGGCTTAAAGCGTTTTATGCAAAGATAGACAATTCCTATTCCAATTACAGATGGTAATAAACCAATCAGGGCTATTGGCAGATCACCGCCCTTTAAGAAAATTATATGACCGGCGAAAAATTGAACAACAAAGATTGCGCTGGATATAACCAGCGTTATAATTATTTTCCTGCGACTTCTTTTTGCATTTCCCTCTTCCTTGTTTTCCCTGATGATGGATATAATGTCTTCGTGACATTTTATTTTGCTATTTTTTATCTCGCAGCTGCGTTTGTCTGTTGATTTCTTAAGGAATAAGCAACAAATCATAGCCCAAATGATTGGCACTATAAGCGTAAATTCTAAAAATTGCTCAACTACATCTTTTGGATAATTGAATTTACTATAAATTAAATCTAACATCACAACCCCCTATTGTTGTTGGTTTTCAATGATGAGGTAGAATCTCAACGGTTTGACTATCCCATCTGATATAATCGATACTATATCCTCTAATCCAAAGGTCTTTGTGAAGGAAGCTATGTTGCTGTCATCCTGTGTTGACCATTCACCAACCCATTTATCTATTTTTATATTTTCGTTTTTCATCATCAAATCAATTGCATAGTAAGAATAGTCTTTTGTTTTACAATTGCTTGTATTGTCATTGTTAGTAACTGTTTTTAGGAGTTTACGCGGTATTTCAATTTCTAATTTTGTTTTATGTTTTTTGTCATCTTTGGACATGACTACGTGAATGTCGGCGATTTTCTCATCTGTTTGCGTGCGCAATACCGCTGTTTCTATAGTTATATTATCAATTGCAGTTTCATTAGCAATAGTTTCTATGGTAAGAGAAAAATTTGCCTTATTGATTGTCTTATCTTCCTTCCATGAAACAACATATGCCGATGAGTCGTTTGCTTTTTTGTCGCATTCTTTCAGAAAGTTGAATCCTGAATCTATAAAGCCTGGCGGCGTTGAAAATGTGGGCAGTGCGGCATTGTCTATAAATTTGATTTTTTCGGGAGGATTGGGTAAGTTCTTAGGTTCAGAGCCTTTTCGATATCCGACTAACAGATAAAATGGGCGCGCTCCTTCGAACAACTGATTCTCATCATTAGACTGTTTTATAGTGCTTCTCAATATCTCACTATATGCGTCGCCGTTGAATTGGCTCTTTATACCTATTAACGTAAAACTGTATCCATTTTGTGATAATTTCATTATTTGCTCTCCAATCATATCAATCTCAGCGTTTCTTTTTCCTCGCTCGGTGGAAATAACCATGTCTGATATTATTACGAATGAGCTGGGCGACTTATCCAGTACTTTTTTTAATGGTTCGCTCAATAGGGTGTTAGATTGCTGGTAAAATTCTTTATTAATCGATACCCAAATAAAGTTATTGTCAGTAATATTGTCTATCTTATCTCCAAAACTGAAAAACTTGGCAGGGCGGTTGCTATCGGCCAGTGTGTGCAGGTTATTTCTTATGAATTTAGAATACGTAGAATTATGGTCATCGACAAATCCTGTCATTGATTGTGTTGCATCAACGAATAGAAATAGTCCAGGCGTTCCTTTTTGTTTGAATTTATCTTTAACATCAACGCATGCCTTAACACGTGCCTTATCTTCTTTATTACATCCGGATATCATAATAACAACAAATAAAATCAAAATTGCCCTTGCGACATTAGCCATATTGCCTCATCTCCTTTAATACAAATGTGACAGCGTTTTCCCTTGCTTCATAGCCCTTAAAAGAGCAATTTTCATGCCATGTCAATTATCTATATAAATCAGGTAGTTATAAAATGGCGATACTCATAAATATGGGAATTGTCACCCACTTTTAGGACTTCACTCCATACATCGTTATGTTTCGCCCAAGGTGCAACTTCCTGCCCCTTCGTGATATACTATGCCGTGGAAAAACGTGTGGACGATATAAAGGCTCAAATTGACAGGCTCGTTGAGCAGCTCAACCGCTTCAACTATGAGTATCATGTCCTTGACTCCCCGGAAATCTCTGACGAAGAGTATGACAGCATGTTTCGGCTTCTGCTTGAATTAGAAAAAAGCTCCGGCTATACACCCCCCAACTCGCCATCTCTAAGGGTCGGCGCACCGCCGTTAGATAAGTTTGACAAGGCAGTCCACTCCATCCCTATGCTCTCGCTTGACGACGTATTTACGTTTGACGAGGTACTCGCCTTCGACCAGCGTGTGAGAGAATCTTTGGGGACTGCCGATGTTGCCTATACCGCTGAACCAAAATACGACGGGCTTGCCGTTGAGCTTACCTACGAAAACGGCCGTCTCATAAGGGCGGCAACGCGCGGCGACGGCACAACCGGCGAGGACGTTACGCAAAACGTCATGACTATTAAGACCGTCCCCCTGTCTATAACGGGTGATGACGTCCCTGAGCTTATAGAAATACGCGGCGAGATATACATGACTAAGGCCGACTTCAACGCGCTCAACAGGGGGCGTGAGGAAAACGCCAAGCCCTTGTTTGCCAATCCACGAAACGCGGCAGCCGGCGCTGTCAGGCAGCTTGACCCATCAGTTACAGCACAGAGAAAACTCCGCATCACCTGCTACGGCACGGGAATAATCAAAGGCCTCACGCTTGTGTCTCAGACCGAACTCGTAAGCTGGCTGAAAAAACACCTCTTTCCCACACCCTATCGCTTTCAACCGGCTAAGGACATCCGCGAGGCCATCGAATATATAAGAGAAATGGACGCCGCAAGGGCAAGTCTCCCATTTAACATAGACGGCGTTGTGGTTAAAGTTGATGAGTTTGCACTCAGGCAACGCCTAGGCGACAAGACGAGGTCGCCGCGCTGGGCAGTTGCCTATAAATATCAGGCACACCAGGCACAAACACGCATTATAAATATCATCCCAAGCATCGGCAGGACGGGCGTCATTACGCCGGTTGCTATACTTGAACCGGTCTCTGTGGGTGGGGTCACTGTGTCAAGGTCAACGCTTCACAACTGGGACGAGATCAGGCGAATGGACGTTCGCACAGGCGATACCGTCATAGTCGAACGTGCAGGGGATGTCATCCCTAAGGTCGTTGGGGTCGTTGGGCATAGCGACGAGCCAGACACAGAGGTTGTCGAGCCGGAGGTATGCCCTGAGTGCGGCTCAAGGGCCGTAAGGGAAGCTGGGGGGGCAGTGCTTAGGTGCGTCGGGCTGAACTGTCCGCCGCAGCTTCAGGGTCGTATCATTCACTTCGCCTCTCGCGCGGCGCTCAACATTGACGGTCTCGGAGAGAAGATCGCCGTTGCCCTCTTTGAAAGCGGCCTCGTCAAAGATTTCACAGACATTTTCAGGCTCACACAAGAAGACCTCGAAAAACTCCCGCGCTTTGCGGAAAAGTCGGCAGTTAATCTCATTCAGGCAATAGACAAGAGCAAGGCCGCCACACTGGCACGTTTTCTTTTTGCCCTCGGAGTTCGGCACTCCGGTGAGTTTGCCTCACGGCTCATAGCGCAACACTATGAAACTATTGAAGCACTGTACGGCGTAAAGGCCGATGCCCTCAGCTTGATAAAACAAATGGGAGATAAGACATCATCGGCAATCTCGGAGTTCTTTTCAGATGCGAGAAATATAGAGACGATAGAGACGCTCAAGACACTGGGCTTGACAATAACAAACCCCGACTTCGGCACCGCGGGAAATAAGGACACCGACACTAAAGACCCCGGGCGGAGGCTCGCCAAGCTCACGTTTGTTATCACCGGCACACTGCCCGTGTCTCGTAAGGATGTCGAAGGACAAATTCGCCGCGCGGGCGGGACAGTCTCTGCCTCTGTATCAAAGCAGACCACCTGCCTCATAGCCGGAGAGTCCCCCGGCTCGAAACTCGACAAGGCGCGCGCCCTCGGCATAAGAACCGTCTCCTACGAGCAATACCTGGTTATGTTCGGGCCATTGTCAGAGTAAAGTTAATGAGCAGCGCTAGTACTCGACATACTTTGCGATAACCTTACCAACAATTCTCAGGTCTTTTCTGTCTCTGCCGCTGATAATGATGTCGTCGTAGTCAGGATTCAGCGGTTTAAGAAGTACGCTGTCATCAAGAATCTTCAGTTTTTTCAACGTCACGTCATCACCAAACTTAGCTACGACATAATCGCCGCTGACGGTGGCCAAAGAGGGAGAGACGACAACAAACTCGCCGGCCTTAAACTCTGGCTCCATGCTGCTACCGTCAACCAGTAAGGCAAACGCATGCTCATCCTTAGTATCATAGGCAAGCCATTTATCGGCATAGCCGGGCTGAAAGATGTCAACCGCCTCGTGCCATAGGCCCGCCTTGACCCAGGAGATAACAGGTACCTTTCTGGCCTTTTTTAGCTTCGCGTGGCTTATGTTGGTATCCGAGTAGAAATCTTCCTCCGGAATTCCAAGGGCCTTAGCTATTCGGCTGATGTTTTTCTTGCCGAAACCACGCTTGCCTGTCATATAGGCGTTTAAGTTTTGGGGCATGACGCCAATCATAGCGGCAAGCTCCTTCTGCTTGATACTGCGCTGTTGAAGTATCCTGATAATCTTATTTCTGACGCGTTCATCAATAGCCGTGTTCATAGTATGGGTATGATAGCGCAACCGGCGGCAAAACATACATTATTCGCCATGTATTTATGAGATAGCCATATAAATAAAATTGCATTATCAATCTAACTAAATAAATAATATCTATTGACATATAATATTATATGTGTTATATTAGTCTATGCGGCTGAGGTCTTCTGCCCCCGGCGGCGGCTCCACTGAAATAGGTCTTTTACTGACACGCACATATTATTGAGCCTTCACGCGGCTCGAAAAACTGCGGCCTCAGGCCGGAAAAAGGAGGATAAGATGGAAGAACACGAGGTGTCAAAAAAGGGTGCCGCTTTGGTGGTATCCTGTATGCGGTGCAAAAAATACATAAGCTGTAACGAGACATGCGTATATGTAGACAGGATTTTGTCGGCTAATTCCCATACGAAAGAAATATTGACATCCGACAATGTGCAGATGCGCGACTACAAGGAGGTTTTGAACGAACTCAGGGAAGTCCGGGACATGAGCAAAAAAATCAACATTGGGAAAATCAGGCAAATAAAAGACATCAGGCTTCGCGCGATAGCACTAATGATATACGGCAAAATCAGTATATTTGAGATTGCCGCCCTGCTCGATAAGTCTGTCTCGCAGATATACAGAATAGTAGGCAGGGGGCCATCACAGGCCTGAGTTGTCAGAGTTGTCTTCTCAGGAAGGTCCTGCACGATGGATAAGCGGAGCATCGGAATCTCACGAGTTCCCCTTTTTTCATATACAGGTGCATGGGCCTTCCACACACGGGGCACTTTGGCCTGTCTTTTAGTTTATCAGACACACTGCCCGGAGAAAACTGCCGTCCGCAGACCAGACATAAACGCCGTGGTTTACCGCTTTTCGTCTTCCCGTACCTATAGGACGCGTCATGGCCGCATACAGGGCATTTTACTTGTGATTCTTTCACCTACAACACCCCCGCGCCGCTATTATATCACATTCTGATCAGACGGCGGCAAGTCCACTGCCGTTAATTATGGTGGATTACACCTGAATATGAAATATTTCTACACATGAATTAAAGTTTCGGACAATAACAACCGACAAGGAATCTACAACTGGAGTACGTGAATGACTTACAAGGAGGTTAATATGTCGAATATTGGAGGCGTTACGCAGGGCGTTGTTAATGCGCCTGCGGCTAATTCAGCACCCGTCACCCCAAAAAAGGCTGAGGTTGAAGCTCCCGCCCATCAGACAAGCGCGGCAAGCTCATCTGGCGCTGCTACTGTCCAGCTTTCAAGTGCTGCTCAGGCCCTGCTATTACAGCAACAGGGACTTACCGCGGCACAGATTTCCCATAAGCTGGGCATAAGTATCAGCAAAGTAAACAGTTATCTGACGTCCGGGTCGAACACTAATACTACAACCGCCGTTGCGGCAACACCAAAGGCAAGCGGCACAACATAAATCATCAGGAAGCGCTGCAATTAAGGCGTCGGCGTTTCTCTAACACTGGATGAGAGGGGAGGTCATTCTGTCCGGTGTTAGGCTGTTCGTTCCTGGGACGCAAGTCCATCACGAGGTCATGCGCCCTGCTGGGGTGGCGCGGCCGGGCGTTTTACGAGGGTTTTCTTACATCTGTTTATTGCGTCAATAAGGTCTTTGCCGCGGCTAAAACGGTCGGCGGCATTTTTTTGGAGCAATTTATCTATTATTTCTGCTACGCATGAAGGGATTCGGGGTTCTATGCTTTTAATAGCGGTCGGCGCGGTACCCGTAATATTATACATCAGCGTTGCTATGCTATCACCCTTAAATGGCCTCTCACCGACCAGAAGCTCAAAGAACACTACCCCCAGCGAGAACAAATCAGAGCGCCCATCTACCTTGCGTCCAGCAATTTGTTCAGGCGACATATAGCTTGGCGTACCCAACACCATGCCGGTCTGTGTCTTGGAGGACTCCATAACCCGCGCAATGCCGAAGTCCGTAACCCTGAGTTCCTTGTTATTGAGAAGCATTATATTGGCCGGTTTTATGTCCCTGTGGACGACGCCGTTTAGATGGGCGTAGTCCAGCGCCTCACCCACACGCGTTACCACGCGCAGCACCTCTCCGAAGGGCAACCTTGAGTCCTTTGCGCAGTATCTCGCCAAATCCGCCCCTTCAAGCAGTTCCATCGCCATGTAGGCTATATCTTTATCCTCGCCAACATCGTACACGCGCACAATGTTGGGATGAGACAGCTTGCCTGCCGCCTCGGCCTCCCGAAAAAATCTCGTCTTTATCTCTTCAACCTGTTCTGAGTCAATATCTTCATAGCTTAACGTCTTTATCGCCACATCACGGTTTATCTTAGGGTCTTTCCCCAGATATACAACTCCCATAGCGCCGCGCCCGAGTTCTCTCAGCACTACATAGCGTCCTAAGGTTGATGTGGCACCGGCAGAGTCCATAATTACTGTAGCCTCCTCTACCGGTGCTGCTGCAACGACTGCCTCCGCCGACGCTTTGAGTTTTTTCACAGCGTCTGACTGACCCTCGCCCTGGAAACTCAGCCCGGGCATCTTATTGGTTTCGCTGCCGTTGTCTGCTTCTTCAGTCCCGGTCTTTCCCTCGCCGGGTAACCCCCCCCTCAACGCAATAGCCGTATATCCCAAAAAGAGAAGCACTATCGGGTAAGTCATTTTTATCCACAGTCCCTGAGAGTAAAACAAGTATATGCAAACAATGCCCCAGACAATTGTCACCCCCGCGGTGACAGCGGCGCCAACGCCAGCCCTGAGGCGTGGAATCAGAAAGGCTATAAGACCTCCAAATAGCGCCATCACGGCCAGTTCAAAATACGAGAGCCATCCCGGACGCCTTATATGATTTGCGTTAAGGATATTTTCTACCACGGTTGCCGTTATTTCGACGTTATTAAGATTACTCCGCAGTGGGGTTGCACCAACGGCACCACGCACAGTGGCCGTCAGTCCAATCAGCACTATTTTACCACTGAAAGTTGCGGCTGCAACCTTATCGTTCATTACGTCAAGGAAGGAATAATAGGGAACGCTCCCCGACTTGCCCGTGTAACTGATAAGCATCTTTCCATTTTCGTTTATTGGGATTGTTATCTTGTTGGCTCTGACTTCGTTGTCGTTGTTTATTTGGATATCGTTAATCCCATAGCCCTGATAACTGAGGGCAAGAGCAAGGGCAAACGAGGGAAAGAGCCTGTCCTTATAAAGAATAAAAAGCGGCTCACTGCGCACAACACCGTCTCTGTCCGCCACTATGTTTAAATGGCCAAGCGCAATGGCCTTGTCGGCAATGTCCTGTGCCGGGACAACGATACCACGGGCAGCCATAAAAGCGCCCCCCGCGTCTGCCCTGATGGAGTTTTTCACCATATAATCGGCCAACGGGGCTGTTGCGCTGTTGACATCATCGGTAAATTGAAAAGACAGCGGGAGAATAACGTTCTTTGATGATTCAAGCACATCGGCAAACGCCGCGCCGCCGCTTAGTTTGAGTTCAGCCTCAATGAGAGCCTTTCGGATTTCGACCATACGGGGGTCTTTTTGTGCCGCGGCGTCTTTATCTATCCTCGCCGTGATGTCTCTTATAGCCGACAAGCCCTCACTATTTTCGGATTCTGAATAGATAATCCCTACCCCGACGGCCTTCGCTTTGTATTGCCCGAGTTTGCGCACCATATCGGAGACATATGTGCGCGGCAAGGGCCAGCGGCCAAGTTTTTCAATACTGATTTCATCTATTCCTACGATGACAACGGGTGTATTTGCCTGTTTCTGCCTAAGCGCACCCCTCAGGTCATACGTCAGATACTCAAGTTTTTGAAAAGGATACCACTGCACGCCAAAGGCCAGCATCACAAAAAGCATCACCGCTGTCCCTATTGCCCAATCCGGTATCTTTGACGTCATCGCTTTCATTGCATAATTTTAGAACAAATGCCGCTATTTATACAATCCCCCCATAACTGTTTCAATTGTCTGGACTTTTTCATACTCAAGATATTATGATATACCATTGCTGGATTTGACATTCGGCATGGTCGCCGTAAATTGGCTCGTGGTCGTAAAAATAAATTTCAGGGGGCGGATAATGGCTGAATTGAACTGGAAGAGATACATAGTCTGGATTGTGGTGGTCTTTGTTATCAGTTTGTCCTTTGCGGATGATGTCCTTGCCCGCGTGGGACACAGCTCCAGCTCAAGCCGAAGCAGCATTGGAAGCAGGGGTTCCCGCACATCTTCCCCTCCTAAGCAACCGACGCGCACCGCGGCACCCGTGCAACAGCGGCCAGTACAACAGCCGGTTGCCCCGGTTGTGCAGCCTGCCCCCGCAACGGGTGGTTTCTGGCGCAGCTTCGCCGGTGGTATGGTTGGCGGTATGGTTGGTGGAATGTTATTTCACGCCCTCGGTTTTGGTGGAGGCGGCGGCTATGGCGGTGCTGGTTATGGAGGAGCCGGTGGTGGCATCGGGCTTTTCGATATTATTGTCCTTGCCGTCATTGGTTATATTATTTACAAGATAGTCAAATCGAAAAGACAGCAGTACGGCAGTGATTACGGCGGCGGGGATTATGCTCCGCAATATCAGATAGGACAGCCTCCTGAGGAGGTCTCTTATCAGCCAGACGAACTGATGGCCGGTCTTGACATCTTGCGACAGCATGACCGGTATTTCGATGAGGACGGATTTAGGGATATTGTCTCAGATATTTTCTATAAGGTGCAGACCGCTTGGTCGCGCAGGGATTTATCCCCCGTCAGAGGCATTATGGCATCCGGGATCTTCGGAGACCTGAGCGCTGATATTTCAAAGATGAAGGCGGAGGGCCGAATCAATAAACTTGAGAACATTGGTGTCAGGGCTGTCAAATTATCTGAGGTATGGCAGGAAAACGCCAAGGACTTTATTACCGTTGAGATTGCCGCCTCTATGCTTGACTACACTACGGACGACGCCGGCAGGGTCGTTGACGGCGATGACAGCGCCCCTGTGGGATTCCTTGAGTACTGGACTTTTGTCAGGGATATTGGTGGCTCTAACTGGCAGTTGACTGCGATTCAGCAGCCTCAGTAATTATGATAAGGAGAATTTATGGACATCCTGACTTTTGGCTCTAAGGCCGAATGTAGCCGCTGCGGGCAGTGCTGCGTTAAGGGAAGCCCTACGCTTCATTTTGGCGATTCGCAGCTCATCAAAGACGGCACTCTCACCTATAAGGACCTTTTTACCATTCGCGAGGGTGAGCTTGTCTACAATAACATGGACGATGAGTTTATCACTATTGATTGCGAGCTTATCAAAATACGGGAAAAGGCGGGTTGTCGCACATGTATTTTTCACAGCGAAGACGCCTCTTCATGCGACATATATGAAAATAGGCCTGTCCAATGCCGTGCCTACGAGTGCTGGGATACGGAGAAATTTATGACCGCCTTCACCGAGGATAAACTCACACGCGCCGAGCTGCTAAAGGGACAACCCTCGCTTATTGAGGTCGTAAATGCTCACGATTTGAAATGCTCATACAAAAATCTCGCGGGGCTTTTTTCAGAGATAGCCGAAGGAAAAGACTACACGGGCGAGGTACTTGAAATCCTTGGTTACGACACCTACCTGCGCCCCCTGCTGATAGAGAAGACAGGGGTTCCGGAGGAATATCTTGACTTGCTGCTTGGCCGCCCGCTCATAGAGACCGTCATCATGTATGGCTATAAAGTGGAAAAGGACGACGAGGGCAACTACTGCCTTCTGCCGATTCAGTGAGGCCGGGACTTCCGCTAACAGTGCGCGGCCAAGTCCCTGATTATGATAACGCCGGTCAATCGCTAAGCGGCCAGGCAGTTCGGCGGCTTGATCAATAAGATCGCGTTGTTGCGCTTTGGCGCGTATATTAATAGATACGGCCTCCTTCTTTTGTGCCTGTGCCATAGGACACCTCCTTGTACTCCTTTACAATACACTATTGTATAGAATATCAATACAGATATGAAGACTACGGTGGGCTATGCCAGAAGATATTATAGTGTCTTCACCATTTTATATGATCCCAGCCTTACCGGCCCTTAGGAAATGCGCTGGTTTACAGGCATTCATCAGGGAAACCATAGACAGTATGGTTCATTTTGTCTATTGTTTCATATATAACAGCCTCTAAACCCACGTATTTTCTGAGAGCTGGTATAGCCAACAATAGACAAAATGATAACGCATACCTCACATTTTTGTATTACTCCTCCTCCTCCTCTTTCTTAGCCATGGCAATTATCTTTTGCGCATTCTGGTGCGGCACATCCTCGTAATGTGAAAACTCCATTGAATATAACCCCCTGCCGCTGGTTATGCTATGGAGTTGGTTGGCATAGGTGAGCATCTCGGACATCGGAACTGTGGCCGCAATCTTCTGATTCCCCCCTGCCTGGGATTCCATGCCCTGTACCTTGCCGCGCCTTGAGTTCAGGTCGCCTATTATGGCCCCAAGATAATCATCAGGCACAATAACCTCTACCTTCATAATCGGCTCAAGCAAGACGGGACTGGCGGCCAGTACCGCCTTTTTAATAGCCATCGAACCGGCTATCTTAAATGCCATTTCAGAGGAATCCACGGCATGATACGAGCCGTCATAAAGGGAAACCCTGACGTCTACCAGCGGGTAACCCGCAATAATGCCACCTTTCATCTTATCAATAATACCTTTTTCAACCGCCGGGATGTATTGGCGCGGGATAGACCCGCCCACGATTTTATCCAGAAACTCAAACCCGCCGCCTGTTTCCAGAGGCTCTACGGTTATCCAGCAGTCGCCGTACTGGCCCTTGCCGCCTGATTGTTTCTTATACTTGCCCTGCACAGAGGTTGTGGCGCGAATGGTCTCTCTGTATGGGATTTTCGGGATCTTCATATCTACATCAACGCCGAATTTCCTCTTTAGTTTATGCAGCGTTACCTCTATATGTACCTGCCCCATGCCGGAGATTATCATCTCGTTGGTTTCCGGGTCTCTATGGAATTTTATTGTAGGGTCCTCGTCAAGTATCCTGTGCAGGCCGGTGCTTACTTTCTCCTCATCCCCCTTTGTCTTTGGCTCAATCGCATAGGATATAATAGGCTCGGCAAATTTGACAGAGGAAAACACCACAGGGTGTGCCTCGTCTGTAAGGGTATCGCCAGTGAGGGTATCCTTTAATTTTGCCACTACGCCGATTTCACCAGGGCCTAACGCCTTAACAGGGATTTGTTTCTTGCCCATCATGTGAAATATCTGCCCTACCCTTTCTTTTGAACCCCTCGTGGTGTTTAAAAGCGTGGCGTCCGGGCGGAGTGTGCCCGAAAAGATTCTGAATATCGTTAATCTGCCGGCATATGGGTCGGCGATTGTCTTAAATACATAAATGGATAGTTGCGCGTTTTCTGCCGGTGGGAGTTTCACCTCCGAGCCGTCCTTTGTATTTTTGGCGGTAACAGATACCGCGTTAAATCTATCTAAGGGCGAAGACAGGTACATGGTTATCGCCTGCAGGAGCTGGGGAATGGCCATATTTTTTTCGGCTGAGCCGCAGGCAACTGTGACAAATTCCCTTGTGCAAACACCGTGGCGGATTCCATTGACGATCTCCTCCTGCGTGAGTTCGCCCGTTTCAAGGTATTTCTCCAGCAGCGTGTCATCAAGCTCGGCTATTTTTTCTACCAGTTTTTTTCTGTATTGCTCATAATCGGCCACCATATCCGGGGGGATTTCCAGCACCTCGGATTTGCCGCCCTTTATCACATACGCCCTGGAATGTAAAACATCCACAACACCCGTAAATTGCAACCCCTCACCCATAGGGATAAAAAGCGGGATGGCGTCAACAGAAAAGAGTTTTTCCACCTGCTCAATGGTTTGCTGAAAATTGGCGTTTTCCTTATCCATTTCATTGACAAAGACGATACGCGGCACGGCGAATTCGTCGGCGTATTTCCAGAGTTTCTGGGTCTCTGCCCGCGCCCCGTCAACGGCGCTTACGACTACGACCGCGCCATCGGCTATCCTGAGGCAGCCCCTTGTGTCCTCCATAAAATTGATAAATCCCGGCGTATCAATTAAATTCAGCCTGTAGTCTGACCATTCACAGGTAGCTACCGCGGAGTTAATCGTTACTTTCCTGTCAATCTCCTCTGCGTCAAAATCCATTACCGTGTTGCCGTCCGTAACGCTGCCCATTCTTGTGGTTGCGCCGGCATTAAAGAGAATTGCCTCTGCAAGCGTGGTCTTTCCACAGCCGCTGTGGCCTAAAATAGCTACGTTGCGAACCTTTTCAGCACTATCCATAGTTCCCCCTTTAAGGTTTATATTTAGAGTTCGATAATATGTTCGATTACGGGCGTATTTTCAGTTTTTCGCTCAAGATTCCTGGAAATTATTTTTAGGGCAATAAAAGAAACGACAAACGCGGAAAACCCTCCCAAGGCGGAGAGCGTCTCAGGATTGGACGTCTTAAACACACCGGCAAGCAGGTACTTACCGGCCACCGCCCCCACAAGAAGCGCAGCCGCGGGAAGGCCATAGACCAACAGCGTCCCCCTGACATACGTGTAGGACCTCGCGGTTACTCTGACCTGTTGTCCAACCTTAGCCCCTGCAATGTTGAGCGCTGTGATTTCGACGGTTTGATTGTCATTGCCGTCGCTTGTAAAGAGGCATGACTGGCCCTCCCTGCAGCCTTCGCAGGTCTGCCTCCTCTGTACAACCACGGTCGCATTAACGCCGTCAATCCTGCTCACAACGCCAACCTCTTCCATAACGCCTGCATTGTAACATACCGCAGCGCATCACCGCCATCGGTCACAGAGAAATTTATGCCGCAGCGCCTTACCATTATTTTTCATGGATTATTTTATTCATTTCCAGTTATTCAGCTCAAGTGCAAGCGTTTTTTCTACACCGGCAGCGTTTTCAATATGCAGCGCGCCGCTGTCAACTAAATATTTCACAATCGAAACGGCCATGAGCCTGTGTCCTTTGAGATTTAAATGTCTGTCATGGCGCCAGTATAAATCTCTCTGTGAATCAAGTACGCTGCGCGGGGTTTGGTCGGCATATTTTTGTAATATCGGTGTCAGGTCAAGATACTGAATCCCGTTTGCCTTAAAAAATCCCGTGAGAACCTCGTTTGGGTAGTCCCAGTTGAGGTCATACGGGCGCAGGAATTTATACACCTGTTCGCGAGTTGGAATCAGGACGATTACGAATTTTGCGCCGAGGGCATCTGCCTCTGACTGCATCTGCCTGACATTGTCGAGGTTAATCTGCCACGCCTTAGTGAGCATCGGGACATCTTTGGGGGATAAGAAAGGCAGCTCATATTCGCCGTGGATGCCGAGCCAGAGTTTTATGACGCGATATAATTTATTATTATCAGCGATGAACTCGTAAAGGCGGTACAGGGCGAAGTGTTTATAAAACGTGGTATTGGGTTTTCTAACGTGGCGCAGGAGTGGTGAGTGAATCTTTTCGGTTGATTTATTTTTTTCGGTCTTGTTGTAGAAATGCAGGTCATCAACCATATCGTTTCCAATAAAATAGGCCGTAATGATAAGTGCGGGCTTAGTGCCTGAGGATTTTTCGATAGCGCGCGTGACTTTTTTGATTTTCAGAAGTTCCTGCGCTGTGCCATAGCCCATAACGCCGCATTTCAGCACCCGCGCGTTGGTGTACTTCTCTATAAGCCGTGGAAACAGGTCTTCATAGGGCGTAAAACCCCATGTAAAGCTGTCGCCGACGATGAGCGTATAGTCCGGTTCACCCTTATATGGCGCGTCATAGCACCCAAGTTCGTTTGACCACACGGTGTAGGGCTTCTCGTAGAAATTAAACGTCGCGGGGGGATAATTTTTCACAATATCATACAGGGATTCGTTATCGTCGCCCAGATAGCCCTTCAGCTCAAAGATTTCGAGCTGTTTATTAAAGGTCGTAAAGCGAAGGGCAATCTCCGCAACCCCAAGCGCGATAAACACTGCGGCAATCAGCAGGGCTGCATTGACAGCAAAACGTGTAACACGTCCCATATATAGCTCAGGCCACCGTCAGAACACATGTAATTTTCATACGTATCATTATAGATTGAAAGCCATGCCTACCGCAACAGAATTTCTTGACATGGCAATCCAATCCCGCGCCATTGTGAACAGGCCGATGATTCACGACAACGAAAAACGTTACCTCCACGTAACACTTTTAAATAAACACGCCATGTTTTCGACGCATTAATAATATATTGTGACCTGATAAAAATAATTCTTGACATATCATTGTTTATGATATATAATGCAGCCGACATTTCAACACATATAGTTTCATAGCGGGAAGGAGCTGATAAATGGCTGGATGTGATGGTGCGCATGTTTACGAAGGTATAACCAGAGAGAAGGTTGATTTTATACTTCAGAAGTTAGGGGAAGGCAAAGCGGACGTAAGCGGCGACGCAGATGGCCCGTGGGACATAGACACACATAATTCTGGAGTGAAGTTAAAATGTAAGTGGGACGAGGCAGCATCGCAAATGGCTATTATGGTGACCGACAAAAAAAAGCTCGTACCATGCGTGATGATTTGGCAAAAAATAGATAGTCTGATGGGGAAGGTGTAGGGTTAAGGAGCAGGAATGATAACTAAATTTCAGGATGAGTTTTTTTGGATGTTGAAAGAATCTAAGGGCTATTATCCATGGGTAAAAGATCGTCCTTACGAGTTACGGAACTTCATGGATAATTATTTTGGTCATTGTGACTGTGGGTTTCATAGACATGACCAATATCGAAATGTATATGGTACGATAAAATTACTATTAAATGAAGGATTCCTTGTGAATGAAATTATTGATTTATTCTTTAAGAGCTTAATAAGGGCAGAAATAAGATTTATCAGCCGGTATGTTCCACAACGAAGCAACGAAGAAAGACTCACTGGGAATTTAGTATCGGAGATTGACAACTCAATTCATCTTGTCAAAGATGAATGTTATAAGTTCTCAATGAATCTTTATAACGAAAATAAATGTATTGATTTTATTTATACAGATATGTCGAGAGGCGGTAAAGTTGAGAAAGAGACAGGGGCTGATTTAGGATTCATCTTAGTTCTCGATTTGCCAGATTATCCTTATACAGTCAAAACTCTAACTCTTCAGGCAAAGAATATTAGAAGAAGCACACAAATTAATAGAATGCAGTATGAAACAATGACAAGAATATGCAAAGATCACGGTAGTTGTGCTTATTTATTTTATGATACTGATTTAAATGTATTGACATCCCCTATGGTATTAAGAACAGACGATCATAATTTTGAAACTAAGTACAATGACTGTAAAGAAAGGGGCAATAAATCCTTCAGTGTGAATATTGACGAAGTTTATCGTGGTCAACCTTTATCGTTATTCATTCTTAGTTGTCTTTTGTATGATACTTGTGGGACTACCCATAGTTCATTTGACAGTGCTATGAAATATTTTACAGATGCTATTTTTCAGAGTAATAAAGGTGAAGATTATATATTCAATGGAAGAGTTGGCGTAGTATCATTAGGGAAGAAAATTCAATACCTTATAAATGAAACGAAGAACGACGTTGGAGGTTTAGATATATTCCTTCCGAAGGATAAGTAAGTGGAACGAAAAGTGTCAGGTCTTGACATGTGACATGTCCTGGCAGGAAATGACGCCGGATGTTTTTTTATTGGTGGAATGCGGAGGTGGGCTACTTTTCTTTCATATAATATGATAGCTGTCCCCACGCGCCTTAACTGCGGCAGGACTATTTAAGAAACGCCTTCAACATGGCGAACATCGCAACTAATTGCCCTGCCCGGAAGAGAAACATCCATTTCAGGGTTTCGGCTTTTGATTTGTCTATTTCAGCCTTAACCATTTCAATCCTGAGTTCAAGCGCAGACTTTACGATTTCAATGTCGGCCTTAGTGGCAGCTTCACTCTTGGCCTGATCCGATACCTCATCAAAAGCCTCAATGAGCGCCTTTGGTCACAAATCGCGATGAAAATCAAAATGGTATTGACTGTTTCATCGGACTGTGTTAAATTTAGTCAGTGCCATGATAATTATACGAGGAGAATGAGATAATCTGAGAAAAAGGCAGGAGGAACCTAAAGCATGAGAGGTGAGCTATGAATCTTGACGAAGAAGTAGAGAGTTTGCTTTTAGCGGTCGAGGAAAAAACTGTATTTACAGATATTTATAATCTGTTTTACGACCTGACCGACAAGGCTGAGTTCAGGAAAATGTGTGTACCTGCTATTAATAAGAAAATCAAGTCGACCATAACCGCAATAGCAAAAAGAATCGTTAAAAACGCGGTGATAAGCGGATTTAAAGCTGTAAAAGTAGATAGGTATAAACTCTGGCATGGGGTGTTTTACTCCGACATGAGAATGTCGACGTTTTTTTATTTCGAGAAACTTGATATGGGTCTGGTGTCAGTTTCCGGGCCAAATAGCCATATAGACATTGCAAGGTTCACAGTTGGTGGATATTCACGCTGTACGCATTGATATTATTAAGGAAGGGAAAAGGGGACAGGCCACTTTTCTAATATCGTCTTTTTAGGTATTCCACGGCGGTTTAGTGTTGGAATAAAAAGTAGCCTGCCCCCCTTTCTTCACATGAGTTAAAGTTTCGACGCATAACAACCGACAAGGTACATATAGTTGTAGTATGTGAATGACTTACGAGGAGGTTATTATGTCAAGTATTGAAGGTATTGAAGGCATTGGAGGTATCGGAGGAATTAATCAGGGCATTGTTAATGAGCCTGCGACTAACCCAGCTCCCATCACCCCAAAAAAGACTGAGGCTGAAGCACCTGCCCATCAGACAACCACAACAAGCGCATCTGGCGGGACCACTGTCCATCTTTCAAATGCTGCTCAAGCCCTGGAATTACAACAGGAGGGATATAGTGCAGAACAGATTGCCCGGAAACTAGGCATAAGTATCAACACCGTAAACGGTTATCTGGCGTCTGAGACCAACACTACAATAGCAGCAACAACACCTAAGACAAGCGGCACAACATAAATCAACAGGGTGTGATAGGCGCGGCTAATTCAAGAGCTTCTTAATAAAGGCGTCAGTGTCCTTCATGGCGTCTTTGACCATTGTTCCTCTTCTGATTAAGCCTCTGTAGTACCCTGCTATGTGTAATGTTTCATAAAGGCTTTCAAAATCCCTCATGAGCTTGCCGTTATTGACAGCAAAGTGTTTTTGTAGCGCCGCCCTGTAGCCGTCAACTGACTTAGGCAACTCTTTGGAGGTTACTCCCTTCTTCTCTATCAGGACTTCGTTAATGGCCTCCAACACAGCAAAGTATGCCGTCCCAAATGCCTCCCGAACCGGCTTCTTGTCAATATATATATTATCCTCAATGGAGGCAGACCTTAATAGCTCCCTCGCGTTTTCCATGTACCGAAACGCTTCGCCATGTCCATACTTAGGCTTTTTTACCATTCCCATGTTTAATCATAGACATTTTTGAATATCCGTGTCAAATGGGCGAATTATCATATTTTTTGATACATATCCGACTCGTCGGCATGGTTGCCACACCGGCATAGTAAAACAGCATGTCTTGTAAAATATATTTATAAAAAACCTCTTGCTTTACAAACAAGAAGTGGATATGCTACAATAATGTGTAGATATTGCAGCACTACCACAGGTGGAGTGGCAAAGGGGCGTTTCCCTGATTACCTGTGATGTGTGTGTCTAATAAATAACGGAGGAGTCTGAGGGCAATGATAGAATCTTTTGGCGGCAGCAGAGGAAGTGAATTTTTCATCATGGACTTTTTACAGAAGATGCCGGCGCAGGCATTAGATCCCTCCGGCGCGGAGGAAGCCCTGTGCGAAGATATACGTAAATTTACCAACTCTCAGGTTTGTGCCATCGTCCTGCATGATGAACATGGTAAAATATCAAAAGTGACACTAACGCCTCCAGACAGCCATGAATTTCTAACCGGGGACCTGTTGGAAAAAATGATTTATGTATCGGTAGGCACCTCCAGCATAAAAGTGTGGAACATCCCGGAGAAGAAGGGGGTGTTTAACGAGATTGGCATATCCGCCGATATTTTCAACATTCTTTCAATGCCTCTATATTCAGGCTCCACAAGGATTGGCACTTTATTGATTGTAAACATCACAATTGATGCAAACTCTATTTCTTTGGATCCATTGTTTCAAACAATGGACATGATTGGAAAAATCATAGGGTTAGTCCTAAAAAACGCATACTTTTATCAAGAGACACAAGAGCAATTAAAACTATCGAAATTTATGGCGGAGATTGGGCAAATTTTGGCATCAAGCGCGTCATCATTAGCAGGATTGCTTCAAAATAGCGCTGAGGCCATAGTCAGCCATTTGGGTGTATCTGTGGCGCGTATTTGGGTTATGGACGAAACAGGAAATACACTTGAACTACAGGCTAGCGCTGGACTATATAAAAATATTGACGGAGACCAGTCACGAATCACTGTTGGTAAAGACACAATGGGGATTATTGCAAGTGACTCCATGCCCCATATTACCAACCCGGCACAAACAGACCCCTTAATTAACTGCACTGATTGGGTTAAACGGGATGGCATAATAGCTTTTGAGGAATATCCATTAATAGCAGAAGGAAGAGTTACGGGTGTTTTGGCCATATTTTCAAAAAACATTTTAACCAAATTCACAATTGACTCCATTGCCACCGTATCGAATAGCATTGCCGTCGCAATTAAAAATAAACAGGTTGAGAAAATGCGTATTCAGGCAAAAGAAGAGGCTTTGACAGATAAAGAAGAGGCTGATAGGGTAAAAGAAGTAGCTTTGACAGATAAAGAAGAGGCTGATAGGGTAAAAGAAGTGGCTTTGACAGATAAAGAAGAGGCTGATAGGGTAAAAGAAGTGGCTTTGACAGATAAAGAAGTGGCTGACAGGGTTAAGGAAGCCGCTTTGACAGCCAAAGAAGTGGCTGATAGGGTTAAGGAAGCCGCTTTGACAGCCAAAGAAGTGGCTGATAGGGTTAAGGAAGCCGCTTTGATTGCTAAAGAAGAGGCTGATAGGGTTAAGGAAGCCGCTTTGACAGCCAAAGAAGAGGCCGATAGGGTTAAGGAAGCCGCTCTGATTGCCAAAGAAGAGGCCGATAGGGTTAAGGAAGAGGCTTTGATTGCTAAAAAAGAGGCCGATAGGGTTAAGGAAGCCGCTTTGATTGCCAAAGAAG
>JADFXF010000120.1:0-1559 GCA_015233685.1 Nitrospirota bacterium
TCCGCTTCGTGGGTTTTGTGCCTGTCCATAATGTTATTAGCATACTGGCTATCAGTGCGCAATAGACCTGGATTGACAAGCCATTTCTCGATTGATTCAATAAATGGTTAAACCCCATGATACACTTAAACCAACGGAAAAACAATTCGATTTGCCACCTGTATTTGTATATTAAAGCAATAGTTTCGGCGCTTAAATCCATACGGTCGGTTACCAACAACATAGTGTAGTCCTGCCTGTCAGTACGTATAATCTTGGTTTTAGACGATACCTTTAACCGTCTATTACTACTACCCTTGTGGTGAACCTCTATTACCCTTACCGGAGCTGACAAGTCTCCACGTGTTGAGCCGCCCCCTAAATGTACTGTCATATCCCTTTGAACCCCGAAGAGCCGGTCAGCTTCTGTCAATCTGTTTTCTTCTATCAATTCCCACGCTGCATTATCTCGAAGCCGGCATACGAAATTGCTCCCGACTTTCCTTATCTCTTCGAATAACCTATACTGCCCATACCCCGCGTCCATTACATATAGCTTGTTCCTGGTTAGCTTGCCCCTTAATATGCTTTTTTCGTTTGCGTTACCGTCCGTTACTTCTGCCCATACCGGTACATGTTTTATTACATCGAATTCAAGGTGAACCTTGGCCGCCTTATGATCTTTGTCCAACCATAACGCCCACAATATTTTGGGTAACGCATGTATTATCGTCCCATCTACCGCGACGATTGCCTGTTCTATCGACTTTAACCGATTATCTGTCTCTAATTTCAGAGCCTGACCAGCTAATTCGCCCACGACAGGCTCTAACAATTTGCTGTCAAATACATAACCAGCCTCCGATAAGCTGCTAAGGCTGTACCGCTTTATCCCAAGCGCTTTCTGAATTTTTTCAAACTTTGATACTTCCGTCAAACCTCTAAGGCTATCTATTATAGGGTTAAAGTAGTATAGTAAATACATCAGTATGTACTTATCGTAATGCAGTTCCCTATTGAAATGCTCATTACTCCCTCGCAATTTTTCTAAAATCGGCTCTATTACCTGAAAATACTTGACCCCTTGTACGGCTTCCGCCTTAATCGGCTCCTTTACCTTTCTGCTCATCTTCAATTGTTGCACAACCACTATTAAAAAACATACATGATGGCTGCCATATCAAGTATCTTGGTATGGCAGCCATCATGTATGCATACGCTATTGCTTTAACTTAGCTCCTTGTTTCTGTAAGCAACTTCTATACCGGACAGTATTGGGATAATCCCCCTTCAACCCGTAATCACGTCCATGTTTTATCTGTCGATTTTGGGCTGCCGCCGACAAGACGGGGGATTATCCCCCCGTTGGCGGCTTCGGCACTCCGGCTTACGGCTGCTTCGCTTTCAATTAGGTTAGGAATATTTTTACTCCTAATATACATTGGTAAAAATAATATGTTAGAGTATATTACAGAAGCGGCAATTAATGAAAGAGCGGCAATTAATGAAAGAAAACGATGAGTACGAATGACAGTAAAATGTGAACTATGCGGCCTCAGCGGTTTTGAGCTTATCGCCAC
>JADFXF010000120.1:1705-2108 GCA_015233685.1 Nitrospirota bacterium
ATCCCCGCGGGAGCATTTCGCCGACAGGCTTAAGACCATATCTCCCATTGTCGGGCATCTGCGAAAATACCTCCATCCCGGGGCAAAAGTCCTTGAGTTAGGCGCTGGCACAGGAGAACTGCTGCACAGCATACAGCCTTACGTAAAGGAGGTCACAGGCATAGAAATACACAAGGGATTCGTCGAATTTATGAAGGACTCACTTGGAATCGAGGCATACGCAGAGGACATTAACAAGATTGACTTTGGCAGCAGGAAATTCGACCTTATAATATCCATAGCCACACTCGACCATCTTATCAATCCCTTTGAAACCCTGACAAAATTGACTGGCCTGCTCACGGACGACGGCCTGATATACGTAGAAGTGCCCAATAAAGAGGAGGCCTTGAATTATTATCTG
>JADFXF010000121.1:0-412 GCA_015233685.1 Nitrospirota bacterium
TCCTCCTCAAGCGGGTCTTTATCACCGACATTTACATAATCTATCTCCTTAAAGTCGGGGATACACTGCTGCCTTATCGGGTCACGCGGGTCGGTCCAATCAATCAAAGACAAGTAATACGGTGTGATAGAATAGTGGTACTTGTCTATTAACTGCTTATATTTCGCTATCTGCTGAGGTTTTAAATCGAGTAAAGCCGAAAGTGCATATACTGATCTTAATCTGTTTGACAACTGCCAGTACCAGTCATTCCAGTCGTCGGCGGTGACGGAGGGCCAAAGGCTGCGGATAATCGAGTTAGATGGCTCAAGTGTGTCGCGCACATCGTAGTCGAATAACTGCGCGCTTTGCAAGCTTGGAGGTTCTTCCTCCTGCGAAAGTGTAATGTTTTTCATCTTTCTCCATATGTTCT
>JADFXF010000121.1:485-954 GCA_015233685.1 Nitrospirota bacterium
CTAAATATTCTTTGAGGTTGCCAAAGCCATGACTTTTACTGCTATTGTACCGGCTTTTCCACGGTGTAGGCTGTTCAGGCGCATCCAGCACAGTGCCAATATGGCACACTTGCCCAGCGCACGATCATGGCTGAAGCCGCGTTTCCCGGATTCCCACCTTCCATGCCGCGCCAGAATAACCTGCCTGAATCATCCTTAGAGTGTCAACTCTCAACAATCGAATCATCCTGAGCCTGTCGAAGGATGCTCCTTATAGTGCTTCTATCACCTTTGAGACTTTTTCGACGAGCTTATCTAACATGTACACGACGAGCTTTGCACTATACCCGAAGCAGAAACTAAGTAATTCCGGAGTTATCGAAAACCCTTCTATTTTTCCTTTAGAGTCAAAGAACGAAATAGCTAAGATTATTGAGACAATAACTGACAAAAAAAGCCTTATCGGGAAATCAATAATTTTAGCCAATTG
>JADFXF010000121.1:1001-1440 GCA_015233685.1 Nitrospirota bacterium
CGACAAAAGCACCCGCTATGCTCGATGTCAGCACGCGGCCAAGTTCTCCGAAGTTTTTGATACCTAAAGTTTTAGTTACAAAATCAGGAATATCAAAACATCTAAAGACAATAACGACTATGACAATTCCAACATACAATCCAACTCCCTTTGGCACAAGATTGTTAACTGCAGCTCTTCGCTTAACCCTGATTTCCAGTTTTAGAAATTCCATTTCAAGGTCCATGAGGCTCTGGGTTGCATCGTCTGCGGCAATTACTCTCTTTTGTAGCTCGATACACTCGCTATACAAGTCCGTAGTCTTCTGCACACACTGCGGCAGTAAAAAAAACAGTGTAAACAGAGATGTGGAGCGTGTTCGAATTAGATTGAGCAACCCGTCAATTTCGCTGCTTAGTCCGGCCTTATTACTAATTGGTTCGGCATCTTTACTATTTGG
>JADFXF010000121.1:1450-2003 GCA_015233685.1 Nitrospirota bacterium
CACCAGGTCAGGGCAGCCCTGGAGGGTGACGGCATCTTTACTATTTGGTTCGTCCTTCGATGGCATTTGAGTATCCTCCCTTAGCTTATCAATGATTCCAGTCATAGTCATTGTCCCGGCAACTCCATCAGCAATACTGGGTGACTGTCGTGAACAGATGACAGTGTAGCATACTGGAGGTTAAAAGTAGAATATAAATTCTAAAATAGTTAACAATATTTTTGTCGAAGGATGCTCCCTTTACTCACTTGACCACAACTTCATATTAGTCCGTCATTCCGGCCTGTCCGGAATCTGCCTCTGATAGTCCTCAAGCCAAATAAGATTCTGGACAAGCCGGAATGACGACAAGGCAAGTGGAGACGATTTCTTGTCGTGGTGTGAGGACAGAGACCGCAATGACTGGAAAAGAAACGGCGCATACTTATCGCAGTGCCGTTGCCCTGCCTTCACGGCGCACCCGATTTTATCTCCTTTATCTTTCTGTGGAGGCTTCTGAGGCCGATACCGAGGGCCTTGGCGGCGGCGGTCTTGTTCCCATTTGTCTTATCAA
>JADFXF010000012.1 GCA_015233685.1 Nitrospirota bacterium
CATCCTCAAGCCAAATACGATTCCGGACAAGCCGGAATGACGACAAGACAAGAAGGGTGATGACAATTTTTTGTCGCGGAGTGAGATAAAATATATTATTGTAGGTATGATTTAGAAATGGAATTAATCCCTGTCCAACTTTTTTGTCTTCTGTCTCTGACCACTAAAACCGCACACGCGGCATGGCTTATTACCTTTTCGGTTGTGCTGCCCATGAGGAGTTCTTTTATTCCGGTTTTTCCATAGCTGCCCATTACTATAAGATCAACGCCTTTGGTGCTTGCGGCCTCCACGATTGTCTCGGATGGCCTGCCCACGGGCGTCAGCGTCTCCACAGAAGAAATGCCTTCGGCCATTTTACAGACTATATCAATATTTGATATTGCCTTTGATAACTCATCGCCGCCGCTATTGCCAACGCAGGACAGGACTATTATACCGCTGCCTAAGCGTTTCGCAATTCCAACTCCCTCGGCTGCCGCTGCCATACTGTGCCTTGAGCCGTCGGTTGCTATTAGCACCTTCTTTCCTTCTATGCGTGCCTCCTTAGGAACGACCAGCACCCTACACGGCGCAACCCCTACAATGTTTACCACAACCCCACGCATTAACCACTTTATAAAACCTTTATATTCGTGCCTTTCAATAACTATTAGGTCTATGTTAAGCCTTTTTACCTGTTGCACCACGTCATTATATGGACTTTCCCCGTGGAAAAGTATTACCTCACAAGCGACGCCGCAACGCTGTGCCGTCTTTTTAATCGAATCCAGACGTGCTGCGGTCTGCCTCTCCATCTCCTGAAAGTCATGGGGAGAAATCATTTCGTAGTCCGGGTTTGAACTCACCTCAGCCATCGCGTAAAGCGCGGCTTCACACCTTGATGACAGCTTTATCGCCTCACGAATTGCCCCTTCACTGCACCCGGCACAATCTGTCAGCAACAAAATCCTTTTAATGTCTGACATCGGACACACCGGCACAGGTTCCATGTCTCACTCCTTAAAGCATGAAATTAAATGGACTTGCCGAGGGCGTCGCCGATTCTAAGGACGATAAAACCGACTATGACACTCAACGCCACGTAGAGCATTGCGGCTAACGACTCTCCTTGCTTGACCAGGGCGCCAGTCTCGAATTCAAACGCCGAAAATGTCGTATATCCCCCAAGAAACCCCACCACAATGAGCAGCCTCCACTGTGGGTCTATTATATTCCTTGCGGCAAGTATGGACATAACAAACCCTATCAGAAAACTCCCGCTTATGTTTATTACGAACGTCCCAAGGGGAAACACCCTGCCCCACTTTCCGGTTATCCAGAGGGCCAGGGCATATCTGGCAATCGCCCCAACTGCCCCGCCTATGCCTATGAGTAAATAATCGCCCATAGTTATTTAAACTCCGCAAGTTCTTTTAATAGTGGACGCTGCCCCATCGCCTCTTTTGCCTCACCGACGGTATAAAAAGAACCGGTTATTACGATTAAACCGCCTTGTTTATAATATTGCCCTGCCATTTTAATGGCCTCGCGTATGGATGGGGCAGTGTAGAGGACTGGCGTTGAGGATGTGGAGAATTCCTTTGCCATCTCAAGGAGTGCCTCCGGCCGTGCTGCCCTCTCATAGGACGGTGCGCTGAGGATTAGTATGTTGGCCGCTGGCATGAGCGCCCTCAGCATTCCCGCCGTGTCCTTATCGGCCATTGCCCCAAAAATCAGGATGACCTCCGAAAACGACTGCCTTAAATATAAATCCCTCAGCGTTTTAGAGAGAGCCGCGGCCGCCGCCGGATTATGCGCGCCGTCAAGCAGCACATCCATACCGGCGTGTCTGACCAGCTCGCACCTGCCCGGCCACTTAATGCCCCGCAGGGCCGACTCAATGCCCTCTGTGGAATTAAATAATAACTCGGCGCAACGCACGGCACATGCGGCGTTTTCCACCTGATGCCCACCGGTAAATGGGATTGTCAGCGCCTCAATCCCGCTGCCGCCGCGATATTTAAACGTCGTCCCTGTGATGTCCTGCCTTATGGGCTGCGCGTCGAAGTCTTCACCGAAAACCTCCAGCCGGGCGTTTTGCTGCGCTGCCTTTTGTCTTATCACGCCAAGCGCGCCCGGCGTCTGTGACGTGGTTATCACGGGCGTCCCTCTTTTGATTATTCCGGCCTTCTCCACCGCTATTTCCTCTATCGTATTTCCAAGGAATTCCCTGTGGTCAATGTTGATATTAGTTATTACAGACGCCTCCGGCATAATTATATTCGTGGCGTCGAAACGCCCTCCCATACCCGTTTCAAAGACCGCCCAATCAACTCCCTGCTTCCTGAAATATAAAAACGCTATTGCCGTTACAAACTCAAAAAAAGTCGGGGTTAGGCCGTCAACGCCACTGATGGCCTGATTTATCTCCTCGGTCAGGGCAACCACATCATCAGGAGATATCTCCCCGCCGTCTACCTTAATACGCTCAGTGAATCTAACCATGTGAGGCGACGTAAAAATCCCCGTCTTATAACCCTTTTCCATCAGAATCCCCTGAAGCATAGCGCACGTTGAACCCTTGCCATTAGTGCCGGCGACATGGATTGTTTTATAGGCGGTTTGAGGAGCGGCAAGCAGGTCAGATATATGGGTGATGTTGGCAAGGCCTAGTTTAATCCCGAACTTTTGAAGGCTATAGAGATAGGATACCGCTTTTTCATATCTGTGGTCAGGCATTTTTGTCCCGGGTATCTTTTGGGCCGCCCATCAGGATTCTGATGAGCCTTGCTATGGCCGCCTTCAAATCCCTCCTGTGGACGACCATGTCAATAAGACCTTTTTTGAGGAGGAACTCGGCCTGTTGAAAATCGTCAGGGAGCTGCTGGTTAATGGTCTGCTGGATTACCCGTGCGCCGGCAAATCCGATAAGGCTTTTTGGCTCTGCTATGATGACATCGCCAAGCATGGCAAAGCTGGCGCTCACCCCGCCAAACGTAGGGTCAGTCAGGACGGTAATATAGGGCAGGGGATGATTTTTCAGGCGGCCTACGGCGGCTGAGACCTTTGCCATTTGCATAAGCGAAAAGATTCCCTCCTGCATTCGCGCCCCGCCAGACGATGTAAACACTACCAGAGGAAGGCGGTTTTCTATGGCCGCCTCAGCAGCCCTCGCCATTTTCTCACCCACGGCGCTCCCCATAGAGCCACCCATGAAGGAAAAATCCATCACCGCTATGACCGCAGGGTGTTTATTAATCGTCGCCGCACCGGCTGTTACAGCGTCTCTCAGGCCGGCCTTTGACTGGTTTGTCTTTATTCGCTCCTCATATGATATTGTATCGGTAAACTCAAGCGGGTCACAGGACTGGAGCTCGGAGGCTATTTCTACAAAACTCCCCGCGTCTGCGGTGAGATTTATGCGCTCCCGTACGCCGATTCGGCTGTGGTAGTTGCACTTAGGGCAGACCTTTAGATTTTTCTCGAATTCCTTTTTATATACGATTTCCTTGCAGTCGGCGCACTTGACCCACAGGCCTTCGGGGATTTTGACTTTCTTTGATACCGCACGGCCTTGTGTTATCTCTTTTGTCTTTTTAAACCAGGGCATATGGCTCTATATTGCCGCCCTTAGGGATTTCACGAGCGTGCGAAATGTTTCTTGTCCTTGTCCAATGGCCTTGACGATGGCGCTGCCTACGATGACCCCGTCGGCAATTGCCGCAACCGCCGCCGCCTCATCCTTTGTCTTTACGCCGAAGCCGACTGCCACCGGCTTTTTCGATATAGAGCGAATCTTTTCTATACGCGCCCTAAGAGAGTCATCAATAGCGATTGCCGACCCTGTGATGCCGGTTAACGACACGTAATAGATAAATCCCCGCGACTGCCTGGAAACGAGGCCAATCCTTTTGTCTGTGGATGTTGGGGCAAGCAGAAAAATAGTATCAGGGCCGCCCCTGTGGCAGGAGGCCGTAAAATCAACCTCTTCATCGGGCGGTAAGTCTGGTATTATTATGCCGTCAACGCCGTTGCTAAGGGCGGCATCAACGAAAGTGCCAAGCCCAAACTTTAGTACGGGATTAAAATACGTCATTAAGACAATGGGAATCAGGGACTTTTGCCTGATGGTTTTTACCATATCAATGACCTTGCGAAGCGTCACCCCCCTGGACAGGGCGTTCATAGCGGCAAGTTGTATAGTAGGGCCATCGGCCACGGGGTCGGAAAACGGTACGCCAAGCTCAATAATATCAGCCCCCATTGCCTCAAGTTCCATGACGATGTCCACCGTTTCTGACACCGACGGCTCACCGGCCATGATATATGGAATAAAGGCCTTTTTGCCGCCGCCTTCCTCTTGAATTTTCGCGAATCGTTCAGTAATAGCAGAGTGTGTCATAGTGTTTGCTTGTCCTCCGGGTATTTCTTCCTACTCCTAACCTGTGCCATCGGCAGGGTATTATAGCATTGCTGCCGCCTCATTAACTACAAAAAGTTTTCCCTTTTATCTTTTTAAGGAAAGAACCTGTAAATCTCTTTTCTGTGAAGCACTCTTCTGAATTCCAGTTTGCCTGACGCAATATACAAGCCAACGCGGTAATCTCCAATCCTTATCTTATAAAATCCCTCATATCCCCTCATCTTTGATATTCGGGTGAAGAGCGATTGCTGATCATCCAAAGGCAGCTCTTCAAACACGAGATTCTCTATTTGCCTCTTATAAGACACAGGTAAAGAAGCAAGGTCTTTTAAAAACTTTTTCCTGTACCTGAAATCCATTACACAGACACTGACCGGTAGTATTCTTTTGCTTGTTCAAGACTGAGAGATTCAGTATCATTGTCGTCAATCATTAGATGGTAAAGTCCGTAGTCCTCTAATATTTCCTCAATCTTGCCGAATGTCTCAATGTCAATTTCAACTGCCAATCTGTTGTTGTTCTCATCTATAACGTATTTTTTTACTATTTCCAGCATAAAGCCATCCTCCCTATTTCCCTTACTCTTTTTAGTCTATTTTATTACCTGTGTTTTGTCAAATGAGATTGTCCCGAAATGACATTTTATCAGAAAAAAGAAATAAATTCCGCCATAGATTAATTCCTCGGCACTTGGCTATAATTAGTACCGTAATGGAAAAGACACCCTCTTCCGATGCCCTTTACAGGTGGGCGCTTGTGCTTGCGGTAATTACCGTTTTTTATAATATCCTTGAAGGGCTTGTCTCTGTGTATTTAGGCTTTGAGGACGACGCGCTTTCTCTGTTTGGCTTTGGGCTTGATTCGTTTGTCGAGGCCGTCTCAGGCGTCGGCGTTTGGCATATGGCCGTGAGGATTCGACAAACCCCCGACGGCTCATCAGACGTGTTTGAGCGGCAGACGCTTAGAATCACGGGCGGCGCTTTCTATATTCTCGCAGCCGGCCTGACAGCCTCATCGGTACTTAATATAATTCAGGGAAAACACCCGCAGACCGCCTTCTGGGGCATTGTCATCTCCTGTGTCTCCATACTGGCAATGTGGCTACTCGTTCACTATAAGATGAAAGTAGGAAGTCAACTGAACTCTCAGGCAATGCTCTCAGACGCCGCCTGCGGCCGTACCTGCATATACCTGTCTGTTGTGCTGCTTTTGGGCAGCGCCGGATATGCCCTTACTGGAATTGGCTGGTTCGACTGTGCCGGGGCTATGATTATCGCGGCACTGTCATATAAAGAGGGACGTGAGGCGATGGGCAAGGCGCGCGGGAAATCGTGCTGCTGCGGCAACTCCTGTGCCTCCCAAAAGTGATTCGCACGCCATAGGGCGTAGTCGCTTGCAAACATGAACTACATCCTGACTGGTTTTAACACCGCCTTGCAATACGTTGAAAAACCATCACCCTGTCAACCATTTGACAGGCATTTGACAGAATCGGGGTATATTATGGCCTTGTAAAATCCCATTTAATCACCGGCGGTTAGGGATTATCGCCGGTTCAATAGGTGGCATGGATTTTGCTATCTATACCAGAGAACAGTCTTATTTTTTCTATGGAGGTTACATGACTGAAGAACCCGAAGAAGCAGCAGAACCAGTTAAGGTACAAAAAAAGTCGTTGAGCATCAAACAGATATTAATCTTTGGCGGTATTATCCTTGTACTGGCAGGCGGGGGGTTTTTTACCTATACCAAATTCTTCGCCAAGCACGAAGAAGGCAAGGAGAACAAGGAAAGCGCTAAAGACACCGGACACAAGGATAAGAAGCTCGCAGAGCAGATACTAATCCCTCTTGAGCCGCTAATTGTCAACCTCACGGACAAGAGCAGGTTTATGAAGATCTCGCTTCAACTCGAAGTGGGGGACAAAAAGCATGAAGAGATTGTAAAGGAGAAAATGCCCCTTCTTAGAGATGCCATTATCATGCTTCTTACTAGTAAGTCCTACGAGGCCATCTCAGGGTCGGACGGCAAGATGCAGTTAAAGGACGAAGTGCTCTCAAGGTTGAATCAGGCATTGGGAAAGGAAATTATATTAAACGTTTATTTTACCGAACTGATGGTGCAATAGATGAGTAACAAGATACTCTCGCAGGACGAAATTGACGCCCTTTTAAAAGGTGTGCAGAGCGGTTCGGTAGAGACCGGGTCACAGGCTCAGGAGGATAGCGGGGTCAAGACCTATGACCTCGCCAATCAGGAGAGGATAATCAGGGGCAGGATGCCTGGCCTTGAAATCGCCAATGAGCGTTTCGCAAGGTTCTTCAGAAACTCCATCTCCACGATTATTCAGAAGTTTGTTGATGTCAACATACACGGTGTAGAGATGATGAAGTTCAGCGAATTTATGAAGACGCTCCCGCTGCCGTCAAGCATCAACATATTCAAGATGGAGCCGCTGAAGGGGTTTTCCCTGTTTGTGCTGGGCGCGCCCGCTGTGTTTGCCTTTGTCGAGTATTTTTTCGGGGCCACTACCGCGAGGAATACGAAATCAGAGGGCCGGTATTTTACGCCCATTGAGCAGCGTATCATCAAAAAAGTGGTCGCCATGGTGCTCAAAGACCTGGCCGCCGCGTGGAAGGGTATTATAGCAGTGGAGCCTGAGCATGTGGGGTCGGAGATGAATCCACAGTTTGTTACTATTGTCACGCCTACTGAGGTGATAATAAAGGTAGAGGTTCACCTTGAGGTAGAGGATTTCACGGGTAAGATGTATTTCTGCATCCCATACTCGGTAATTGAGCCGGTTAAGGAGAAACTATACTCTGGCATTCAGGCCGAAAAACTTGAGATAGACCAGCGCTGGGTTGGCCGTTTAAATGGAATCCTGAGACTGTCCACTGTGGATGTTTCAATTGAGTTGGCAACGGCCGAGCTTGTGATTGAGGATATTCTTGATTTACGAAAGGGAGACGTAATACCTCTTGGGAAAAGTATCAACGAGGACATGGTACTGAAGGTCGAGGGGATTCCCAAATTCAGATGTGTGCCGGGTCAGGTGAAGGGCAATTTGGCCGTTAAAATCACCGGCGAACAGACTTAGATATTCAGCAACGTAGTTTTTTAAGGGCATACAGAAAACATACTTAAGGAGGAGATTCATGGATGTGCAAAAGGCGGATTTCCACGAATTGGATAAAGACGGCAACATCGAGGGCGCCAGGGATATTAAGTTCCTCCTCGACATACCGCTTATGATAACGGTGGAGATAGGCAGGACAAAGATGCTCATAAACGACTTGCTCCAGCTTGGGCAAGGCTCGGTAATAGAACTCGATAAACTTGCCGGGGAGGCTATGGAAATACTCGTCAACAACAAGGTAATAGCCAAAGGCGAGGTTGTCGTGGTAAACGAAAAGTTCGGCATCAGGCTTACTGATGTCGTAAGCCCAACTGACAGGTTGAAACAACTGAGATGATAGACACCGTGTTTCAGGTATTCATCGCGCTTGTGGTGGTGATTTTTTTGATTTACACCATCGCCTTCGCGGCGAAAAAAAGGCGCGGAGGCAGCGCCTTCCTGAGCATGATAGAGTACCTGTCACTTGGTCCCAAAAGAGGCATTGCCGTTGTCAGGGTGGGGAAAAAGGCACTCGTTGTCGGCGTGACACAGACAGATTTCAAACTGCTGAAGACTCTTGGAGAGCAGGAAGTCCAGGAAATCGCCTTTAAAAAGACCCTCGACACGGAGATATCCCGTGGGCACGGCATGGTGTCTGATGTGGCCAACCGCATCAAAAACATTTTTGTCGGCAAGACGGACAAGGAGAACTGACCATGGGCGCGCTCAACATAGACCATCCGCTTATATCAATGTTTTTTTTGATAAGTTTTCTGTCCCTTATTCCGGCGATTCTTATGATGTTTACGTCGTTTACGAGGATAGTAATCGTGTTGTCCCTTTTAAGGCAGGCATTGGGAGGCCCTCAAATCCCACCGAATACTGTTCTTATCGGCATATCACTGTTTATAACCCTTTTTGTCATGTATCCGACACTGGACACCCTTGCCAGTGAGTCCATAGTCCCGTTTATGGATAAGAAGATAACAGCGTCAGAGGCCATTAAGAGGGGTGAAAGGCCAGTCAAGGACTTTATGATGAGGCAGACGCGGGAGAAAGACCTTGCCCTGTTTTTAAAACTCGCGAAGGTGGAAACTCCCAAAGAACCGATGGACACACCTATGAAGGTGGCGGCCCCGGCGTTCGTGATAAGCGAGCTTAAGACAGCCTTTGAGATGGGGTTTCTGCTCTATCTGCCCTTTATCATCATTGACATGGTCGTAGCCAGCGTGATGCTCTCAATGGGTATGATGATGGTTCCGCCGGTGATGATATCGCTACCCTTTAAACTATTACTTTTTGTGCTTGTTGATGGCTGGAACATCGTTATTGGCAGCATTGTGAGGAGCTTCCATTGACCGTAGAATTAATAAAAGATCTGTCTTTTGATGTGTTTAAGACCCTGCTCATGGTGGCTGGGCCGATGCTCATAGTGAGCATGACTGTGGGGCTTGCGGTGAGCTTCTTTCAGGCGATTACACAGATACAGGAGTTTACGCTTACGTTTGTGCCAAAGGTGGTAGCGGTGTTTTTGTGCGTGTTTATAATGATGCCGTGGATTGCGCGCGTGATGATTGGCTTTACGCTGCGTCTGATAGACAAACTGCCGGATTACGTGAGGTAACGACTGATGGAAGAGCTGATTAACTCAGGACTGGTGTCTAAGCAGATAGGGAATTTTGCGCTGGTACTGTTAAGGGTCTCCATAGTGATGGCGATGCTGCCCATATTTAGCAGCCAAAATATCTCCCCTCAGTACAAGATTGCCTTTTCGGTGGCACTTGCGGTATTGATAACCCCGCTTGTGAATTTTAACCTCGACGGCAAAGAGGAGATTGTGTTTACCGTATTTAAGGAGATAGTGCTTGCCATGGCGCTTGGGGCGGCGGCAAGGCTGGTCTTTTTCGCCGCTGATATGGCAGGGCAGTTGATGAGTAACGGGATGTCCTTGTCTATTGCGACGTCTTTCGACCCTGAGTTTGGCCAGTCGGCTGAGGTATCGCGTTTTCTGGGTGTGCTGGTAACGCTGCTTTTTTTCATAATGGATATACACCATGACCTTATTGGCGCGCTTGTGAAGAGTTTTGAGGTGCTTCCCCCCGGACAGATAAAGGTGAACCCGCTGATGATATACAGTTTTTCTGGTGGATCAAAGGTCTTTATACTGGCGTTAAAGCTGGCCGCCCCTGTGATGGTGGGGATGGTGGTTGCCAACCTCCTGCTTGGACTTTTATATAAGGCAGCCCCTCAGATAAACATCATGTTCGTTAGTTTCCCCATATTTCTATTTGTCGGCCTTATACTTATGATGCTTACGATGCCCGTGTTTCTCAGGGTCATAGCGGGGCAGTTTGACAATCTCAAAGGCGTTTTGTATGAAACGCTGTTAACGGCGAGACCCTGATGGCGGAACAGCAGGAAAGAACAGAACAAGCTACACCACGTCGGCGGCAAAAGGCCAGAGAAAAAGGCCAGATGCCGCGAAGCAGGGAGCTTACCACGGCCGCTGGCATGGCCGGGCTGCTCCTTGTTATTCACTATGGCGGGGCAAACTTTATGATTAAATTGAAAGATGTTACGACTAAATGCCTGTCCTTTCAATACGGACATGACCCTTTCAGGGCGATAAATGTGGCGATGCTGAAGTCCTTTATGATGCTTCTGCCGTTTTTCCTTGGCATCATGGTGTGTGCGGTTGCCTCGGAAATCTTCCAGGTGGGGTTTATGTTAAAACCCTACGAGCCTAAACTATCCCGGCTTAACCCTATGTCCGGCCTTGGCAAGCTGTTCTCTACGGACGTGCTGGTGGAATTCGTAAAGAGTTTTACTAAGTTCCTCGGCGGCGGCCTCATCTTTTACTTCATAGTAAGAAGGGATATATACAGGTGGCCGCTTCTGATGACGAAAGAACTTGTTCAGATAGTATCGGGCACCTATGGGTTTGTCATGAGCGCTATGGTATGGGGCCTGCTCTATCTCTTTATCATAGCGGTGCTTAGTTATGCCTTTGCGAGATGGCAGTTTGAGAAATCCATAAGGATGTCCAAAGAAGAGATAAAAGAGGAATACAAAGAAACAGAGGGTGACCCTAAGATAAAATCCAGAATCAGGTCCATACAGCGTGAACAGGCAAGGAAGCGTATGATGGCCGAGGTTCCAAAGGCCACAGTGGTAATAACAAACCCGACTCATCTTGCCATAGCCCTGCTCTATAAGGGAGATAAGATGTCCGCTCCAAAGATAACGGCAAAAGGCTCCGGCTATATAGCCGAGAAGATAAGGAAGATAGCGCGTGAAAACCGCATTCCCATCTATGAGGACAAGCCGCTGGCGCGTGCGCTTTTTCAGTTCGAAATCGGAGAGTTCGTCCCGCAAGAGCTATACAAGGCGGTTGCGCGCATACTGGCATACATCTATCAGTTAAAGGGTAAGGTGTGATATGGCGGAGATGGCTATTAATATTGCGGACATGAACATATTAAAGCTGATACGGGAGCGCGCGGAGATATTCGTCTCTATCGGCGTGGTTGCCATACTGGTTGTGATGATCATCCCGCTGCCGCCGATTCTTCTGGATTTGCTGTTGGCCTTGTCCATATCCATCTCCGTGATGACGCTGATAATCAGCGTATATGTGCAGAAACCTCTGGATTTCTCCGTATTTCCAACAATGCTTCTGATAACCACACTGTACAGGCTTTCGCTGAATGTCGCCACAACGAGGCTGATACTTATAAACGGCCACGAGGGAACGGACGCGGCGGGGCACGTTATCAAGTCGTTTGGAAATTTTGTAATAGGCGGCAACTATGCCGTAGGCCTGATAATATTCTTAATCCTTGTCATCGTAAACTTCGTGGTTATCACTAAGGGTTCAGGAAGAATCGCGGAAGTGGCGGCAAGATTTACATTGGACGCCATGCCCGGCAAGCAGATGGCCATAGACGCCGACCTTAACGCCGGCCTGATAGACGAAAAAGGGGCAAGAAAGCGGCGTGAGACAATCGCCCAGGAGGCCGACTTCTACGGCGCGATGGACGGTGCAAGCAAGTTCGTAAGAGGCGACGCCATAGCCGCGCTCATCATAACCGCTATCAATATTTTTGGCGGCATAATCATAGGGGTGCTGCAAAGGGGGATGCCCATTGTTGAGGCCCTCAAGACTTATACGGTGCTGTCGGTAGGTGATGGTCTGGTGTCTCAGGTACCGGCGCTGTTGATTTCAACGGCGGCAGGTCTCGTAGTCAGCCGCGCTGGCAAGGAATCCGACTTAGGAAAGGACATCTCAGAGCAGGTTATTGTGAACCCCAAGGCGCTCTACACGACCTCAGGGATACTGTTTGCCTTTGCCGTTGTGCCGGGGATGCCGCATATGCCGTTTTTGATTATCTCTGCTGCCGCCTCCGGCCTTGCTTACATGATTACATCTGCCGGTAAAAAAGAGGCCGCGGCACAAGTACAGCCAGAGGCGCCAATAGAGGAGCCAAAGATAGACGCCTTTACAGAGTTAGACCCTCTTACGCTTGAAATCGGCTACGGGCTTATCCCCATAGTGGAAGAGCAAAAGGGAGAGCTGCTTAGTAAGATTAAATCAATGAGGAGACAGCTTGCCAAGGAGATTGGTTTTGTCATACCCCCTGTGCATATCAGGGACAACCTGCAGCTGCGGCCACATGAGTACAGCTTCTCTTTGAAGGGCATTGAGGTGGCCAAGTACGAGATAATGATGGGCTACTATCTTGCCGTGGCGGGAGATGACACGCACCCGATTGACGGGATACCGGCAAAAGAGCCTGCCTTTGGCCTGCCAGCGTTATGGGTGGAACAGTCAAGGGTGGAAGAGGCTCAGCTTGCCGGCTATATGGTCGTTGACAATGCCACAGTTATTGCCACACATCTGACGGAACTGATAAGAAAGCACTGTTGGGAGCTTCTGTCAAGGAGCGAGGTTCAGAACATCCTCGACAGCGTATCAAAGAGCTATCCTAAGATAGTGGAGGAGCTGATGTCTATCTCCACGCTCGGCAACGTGCAGCGAGTGATGCAGAATCTGCTGAGAGAACGTGTGCCTATAAACGATGTTATGGCCATACTTGAGACCATCTTAGACTACGGGGCGCAGATGAAAGACGCCGAAGTGCTGACAGAGTTCGCCAGACAGGCGCTAAGCAGACACATAACAAGGCAATATTCCACACCAGACGGCACCATACCGGTGTTTACACTCGACCAGAGGTATGAAAACATGCTCTTGAGGAGCCTCCAGACCGGCGAGGCCATAAGCCCGGTCGTTGTAAGTAAACTGGTCAAGGGATTAGAGGTATTAATAGAAAGCGAGAGCCACAGAGGGGTACAGCCGATAGTCCTGACATCGGTTCAGGTCAGGCGGCATGTAAAGAAATTAATGGAAAAATTCCTGCCGGCAGTCGTCGTGTTGTCAAACGCTGAGATTTCAGCCGCCGGTAAACTCTATACAATGGGGGTAGTGAAGTATGAAGATTAAAAAGTTCCAGGCTAAAAGTTTTGCGGAAGCACTTGTAATGGTAAAGAAAGAACTCAGCGACGACGCGATAATCCTGTCAACTGAGGAAGGAGACGGCGGTGTTGAGGTCACAGCCGCGGTGGACTACGACATGCAAAAGGCAAGGCCTTACAACAAATCCACAGAGATGCTCCACAACAGCATAAGGATGTTTAACAAGGGCGGCAACAACGACACAGACGAAGAGGATAAGGCTGCCGACGTGGTATCAATAAAATCCTCCGCCAGGCCAAAGTCATTCGCGGCGGGGTTGTTCAAAAAAGAGCAGACGCCTGAGGAACTCCCGCTTGCAGGCTCCAAAAAACACGCGGCGGACAATTCCCCCGCCCCCACCACAAGGACAACGCCCATGCGCTCCACCTCGCGCACAGAGGGCCACGCCCATGACACCGACTCCACAGGGCAAAGCGGTATAAGCAATGTTATCAGCACCATGGCGTCAAACATATCCACAGAAATAGAACACCTCAGAGAGACTATCGAGGATATGAAAAACATGGGCTTTGAGATGTCCCTGCCGCCCAAAAAGAAAGCCCTGCTTAGTTATTTAAAGGAACGCTCAATTCGTGATGAGTATGCTATACTACTGTGTGAGAAGGCCAAAGAGGTTCAGGACATACTACCCATAATAACGTCCCACATAAAGGTCAAGAAAAGTGACAGCGACATGAAGGCGGTAATGGTAATAGGCCCTACCGGCGTGGGAAAGACTACGACTGTGGCAAAGCTGGCCGCTCATTCCATAAAAGAGGGCAAAAAGACGGCCATCATTAACTTTGACACATACAGGATAGGGGCGGTGGAGCAGGTGCGCATATACGCCAGAATACTTGGAATTCCGCTTGCCGTGGCATCCACACCCGGCGAGCTTAAGACCTCCCTGCTGCGCTTTGCGGAGACGAAAGACGTGATTTACATAGACACCACGGGCAGAAACCCGAAAGATAACGAGTACCTCGATAGCATAAACGATATATGCGAGACAGAAGTGCCGCTGGAGACGCACCTGCTGATGAGTGCCAACACCGACGACGAATTCATGGCCGAGTCATACAGGTACTACAGAACCGTGCCGGTTAACTATCTCGGCTTTACGAAAGTAGATGAGGCGGTAAGATACGGCGGTCTGTACAACACCCTGATGATGTACAGCAAACCGGTGGCATATGTAACAACAGGACAAAAGGTCCCCGACGACATAGATTTTACCGCGGTTGAGGGCATAGCCGGCCTCATCCTGAAGAAGGAGTGTTACAATAGATGTTAAATGACGGGCGCACAAAAAAGAAACACATCATGACCATAGCCGTGGCAAGCGGCAAGGGGGGAGTGGGCAAGACCAACATTGTGGCGAATCTGGCCATAGCCATGAGAAAAATGGGCAAAAATGTGTTGATTCTTGACGCCGACCTTGGGCTGAGCAACATAGATGTGCTGCTGCAACTGGCACCCGAATATAACATACAAAACGTGATAAGCGGTGAGATGTCCCTCAGTGAGATAATAGTAAGAGGCCCGCACGGGATACTGATCCTGCCCGCCACATCGGGTGTGCAGGAGCTGACGGTACTGGACGAATTCCAGAGGCTGCGGCTGCTGGAGGAATTTGAGTCCTTTGATGAGGACATAGACGTTCTGTTGATAGATACGGCGGCGGGCATATCGGACAACGTGGCCTTTTTCTGTATAGCCGCACAGGAGATAGTAATAGTCACCTCGCCTGAGCCAACGGCAATGACCGACGCCTATGCCCTCATAAAAGTACTCTATACCCGGTATCAGGAGAAGGCATTCAGCATTCTGGTAAACTCAGTAAAGAGCGGAACCGAGGCGAAGGAGGTTTTTAAACGCCTCTCAACCGCGGCCGATAAGTTTCTCAACATCTCATTAAATTACGTGGGCTTTATCCCGTTTGATGAGGCGGTGCGCATGTCCGTAAGGGCACAGCGGGCATTCATAGACGCCTACCCAAATTCGCAGGCCGCTAAGAAGATAATGGACCTGGCCGTTACAATACTTGGTCGGGCGGAGCCTGTTGTTAAGGGCACTATACAATTTTTCTTCAGCAATCTGCTTTCGACGGCCTCCGAAGGATAACCCAACGTGGACGCGAAGATATATAAAGCCGCAATTCCCGACGAAAAGAAGGAAGAGGTAATAAAGGATTTTCTTCCTTTTATAAAATATACCGCGTACAGACTGTCTCACAGGCTGCCCCCGCAGTTGACCTCTGACGACTTAATAAGCGTGGGGGTTATCGGCCTTCTCGACTCGCTTGACAACTACGACTCAACACGGGCAAAACTAAAGACCTATGCGGAGTTCAGAATCAAGGGTGCTATGCTGGATGAGATAAGGGCGTTTGACACATCCTCGCGTTCACTGAAAGAGAAGGTCAACGAGCTGAAGGATGCCTGCGTAAAACTTGAGCGGGAACTATGCAGACCCCCTGACGGCGACGAAGTGGCAAAGCACCTGAATATGTCCCTTGACGACTATTTTAAGATACTCAAAGACGCCGACTCTGTTATCACACTGCGGTTTGACGATTTCGGCTCGAAGACCCCCGGCGGCGAGGAGATGAATTTATTAGAGAACATCCCCGACGAAACGACGCGCGACCCGCTCAGGCAGCTCATGGACTTATCTAAGAAGGCAATCCTTGCCGAGTTGATATCAAAACTTCCCCTGAAGGAGAAAATGGTGCTCTCGCTCTACTACTGGGATGAACTTACGATGAAGGAAATAGGCAAGGTGTTAAGCCTGTCTGAAGGCAGGGTGTGCCAGCTTCACAGCCAGGCCCTCCTCAGGCTAAAGGGAAAATTAAACAGCGATGTGGGAATATAGAGTGGATAGGAGTTTGTATATGAGGCTGGATTCCTGCTTTCGCAGGAATGACAAAATTGGTGTTTTTTATCACTCCACGACATTTCTAACTGAACTTTCACACCTTCTAACTGAACTTTCACACAAGGGAATAGTGAATTTACCCATAGTCCGTCATTCCGGCTTGTCCGGAATCTTCCCTTTAGTGGGAGTTTCATGATGATTGTGCATATTCTGAGACGTAAGGACAGATTCCGGACAAGCCGGAATGACGGAAATAAGGGAGGCAATTTCTAATGCGTTTGCCTTGGAATATAGAAGATGGGTGTTATTTATCAATGAAAAAATTGTATAATAGTGTTTGTGTAAAATGCTGATACAAACGATGGTCGCTGGCGACAATTAAGAACATGGCTCGGACAAAAAAATATGATAAATTAGTCCTTGATATATCGCACCCCGATATTTCGAGACGGAGGCAAGTTGCCTCCATGCTTGGCGAGACTGACGAAAGGGCGCTGTACCCGCTGATTAAGCTGCTGTTGGACGACAGCCCCGCCGTTGTGGACGCCGCCATGCAGTCAATATTGAATATAGGGGGGGAGGCAGCCGCCTACATGCTTATCCCCGTGCTTAGAAAAGGTCCGGCACAGAGAAACGCCGCACTCCAGATGCTGAAAGACCTTGGGGCCAGCACAATCCCCCTGCTCTATGATTTGTTGTATGACAAGGACGACGATATAAGAAAATTTGCCCTTGACCTGCTCGGCGACATTGCCAGCAATATTGACTCAGGGGTGGAGATTGATAAAATCCTGCCAACGCTAAAAGACCCAAACGCAAACGTAAGGGCGGCGGCGTGTCGGGCGCTGGGGCTGTTGAAGGCTGAAGGAGCGGTGGCGCACTTAGAGGATGCCCTGAAGGACGAGGAATGGGTGGCGTTTTCCGCCCTTGAGGCCCTTGGGGAGATTGGAAACGCCAGTGCTGTGGCCGCAATTGACAATATCTGCAAAATCGGCTCAAGTGTGCTTCAATTCTCCGCGATAGAAACACTGGGGAAGATTCCTTCTGAACACTCAAAGGAGGCCATAATCGGATGTCTTAATCGAAGCACGGCACAGGACATCGGGGGGGGCGGCCTTTCAGATGTGCTCAAGGCCGCGGCCTTAAAGAGCCTTGTCAGCTTGGGGATAGGCCAGGATATGGGCTATTTGGCGCCTGAGCTTTTGGGGATGCTCAATAGCGGCGATTGGGAAGAGAAGATGACGGCGGTCAAAGGGTTAAAGATGCTGCGCGACAACAGAGCGGTTGAAGGACTGCTTGACGCCGCCGGCTCTCTGGATACATCAAACATTGAGGCTGAGGAGCATTATAAAAAAATAGAGGACGCCTTAATTGAGACAGCCGACTGTGATACGCTGCTGGAGATATTGGACAGTGGGCGGTTAAAAAACCGCGGCGAGGCATTGTTGGTCGAGCTGCTTGGGAGACTTAAATGCACAGAGGCGGCAGCACGGCTAATCCAATTGCTTCGCGGCTCATACCGCGATATCCGAAGGGGGGCGGCAAAGGCGCTGGTTGAAATAGCGGACGAGAGTGCTGTTGACCCTCTTATAGCGGCCCTGAAGGACGAGGACTGCCATGTTAAACGGCAGGTGGTCTATGCCCTCAGAAAACTGGGAAACAAGAAGGCCTTTCGCCCTATATTAGACCTGCTTGATACTGAGAAGTGCGAGGATGTAATTGATGAGGCGGTAAAGGCCCTCATAGGGATGGAATCAAGGAAGTTCTTAAAGAACATTGACTTTTATCCGAAAAAATTGAAGCAATATATAGCCAGGTACGCCTCGGACGAGGAGGTATTATTAAGGCTCGCGTTGCACGAGGACGAAGAGCTGAGGATAGCGGCCATGAGGAGGTTATCGTCGCTGCGGCCTGATGAGGACATTTCGCGGGCAGTTGCGGCAAGGCTGGATACAGACCTCAGCGACCCCAACCCCGAAGTAAGAAAGACAGCCATAATAAGCCTTGCAAAAAGGGGCGAGTTCTCAGACACAATGCTAAACGCCTTAAACGATATGGACGTTTGGGTGAGAGTCCATACGATAAAGGCCGTGACGGCAATTGGTGGCTACGAGCATCTGGACAAATTATACGCTATGCTGAAAGACGAAGAGCTCCTCGTAGTTATGGTAACAATAGACGCCATGATAGAAATCGGAGGCCCTGAGACGTATGAGAGATTAGCCGAACTACGCAGCCATCCCGACGAATATGTCAGGGCAAGGATAGAGGAGGTCATTCACGGCTTATGACAGTGCTAAAGGACAATACGTTTAAGAAATTCAGGGATTTTATCTACGAACAGAGCGGAATTTTCATCCCTGACACTAAGAAATATTTTATTGAAAACAGACTGAGCAAGAGGCTTGAGGAAAAGAATCTGTGCAGTTACGACGACTATTTATATATGTTGAAATATAGCGCCAACAAAGAAGAGATGAAGGTACTTTTTGATAAGATAACAACAAACGAGACATTTTTCTTCAGAGAGGTAAAACAGCTTGAGGTGTTTGTGCGCGGCGAGGCGCCAAAGTTAATCGCAAGGCGCAAACCACCGGCCTTAAGGGTATGGTGCGCGGCCAGCTCAACCGGCGAGGAGCCATACACGCTGGCGATGATGCTGATGGAAAACCCTCAGACAAGCGGCGTAAAATTTGATATACTGGCCTCTGACATAAGTGACTCCGTGTTGCAAAAGGCGCAGTGTGCCTCATACGGGCAATATGCCATGAGAAACGTGCCGGATATTTATTTAAAGAAATATTTTAAACTCAACGGCAACTCTAACCATCACCTTTCACCGGTCATCAAGTCAAGGGTAAGATTCTCGCAAATCAACCTTCTCGACGAAAAAAGAATAAAGGCCGTAAGAGATATAGACGCTATATTTTGTAGAAACGTGCTAATATACTTTGATAAGAAGGCGAAGGTAAAGGTGATAGAGAACCTTTATGAGGCCCTGAGACCGGGCGGCTGCCTGTTTATAGGCATGGCCGAGAGCCTTCACGACATAACGAGGCTGTTAAAGCCGACGGTCGTTGACAAAACGGTGGTGTATCAGAAGACCTGACAATGTGATGAAAGACATCACAGGAGCACTGGACATATTATGAGAATCATGATAGTGGATGACGACAAAACGACAAGAAAGATACTGGGTCTGTATCTGACAACAAAAGGCCATCAGCCGGTGTTCGCGGAAAACGGTCTCGACGCGATAGAGAAACTGGCCTCAAATGAGGTTGACATCATAATGACTGATTTGAATATGCCGTATATGGATGGGTTAGAGTTGACCAAGCAATTGAAAAACAACCCGGCGTTTCAGTCAATACCGATATTGATGTTAACTACTGAAACCGACGATGATGAAAAGAGCAAGGCCAACGACGCTGGCATAAACGCATATATGGTAAAACCCGTCTCCGCCGAGACGGTTGACACGATGATAAGACAAATGACAATCTTAAAACAACAACAGGAGGGCAAATAGGATGGCGTACAACACAGCAATGAAGATACTGGTAGTGGACGACTTTGCAACAATGAGAAGAATAATAAAGAACATCCTCAAGCAGTTGGGCATGAACGATGTCGAAGAGGCCGAGGATGGCGAGCAGGCGTTTAAGAAACTCCAGGCGGGAAAGTTCGACTTCCTGATAACTGACTGGAATATGCCAAACTGCACGGGGCTTGAGCTATTAAAAATGGTGAGGGCTGACGCGAAGCTAAAGGCAATGCCGGTGCTTATGGTAACGGCTGAGGCAGAAAAGGAGCAGGTTATAGAGGCAATCAAGTCAGGCGTGAATAACTATGTGATGAAGCCGTTTACATCCGACGTGCTTAAGCAAAAGCTGGATAAAATATTTAATAAATAGTCTGCAGACGGAGGCATATCTATGACGCCATGCTGGCCGGATTTGGATTTAGCCCGTTGACAGGAAGATTGCCAAAAGGAGGGATTTATGTCCGATGAAATGGATGAAATAATAAACGACTTTCTGATTGAGACTACGGAAATAGTCGAGGACCTCAGCCAGAAGTTTGTGGAGCTGGAAAACGACAAGGATAATCAGGAACTGGTAAACGGCATATTTCGCTCCGTACATACGATAAAAGGCGCTTCGGGATTCTTAGGATTTAACCAAATGGTGCAGTTGACCCATATAACCGAGAGTGTTTTAAAAAAGATAAAAGACGGCGATATCCCATTAACCCCCGGCGTAATGGACGTCATACTGGAGTCCATAGACAACGTGAAGGTGCTGCTTGAGCATATAAAGGCCAAAGATGGCGTCGAAGAGGACCTCACAGGGATACTGGCGTCGCTTCAAAGCGTATATGACCAGGCAGGGGCACCCGCGGCCACTGCCCCCCCTCAGACCATCCAACAGGTGGAAATACCGGCGGCACCCGCCGAAGACGCGCCATCCAGTGGCAGTGGCCCCACGATTGAGGAGCTTGACGCCCTTATGGAGGCGCAAAGCAACATGCTCCTCAGGCCGGTTGGCGAAATCCTCGTTGAGGGAGGTTCAGTTACAACAGAAGAGGTTGACGACGCCCTCAAGATTCAGAACATGATAAAAGAATCCGTTGACACGGGCGAAGTGCCAAAGGTCGGCGATATATTAGCGGCAACAGAGAAGGTATCAAAAGAGGAAGTCAAAAAGGCGCTGTCAAAACAAACACAGCCCGAAAAGGATAAACCTCCGCAGCAGGCAGAGCAGACCATCAGGGTGGATGTAGAGAGGCTGGACAATGTGTTGAATCTGGTTGGGGAGCTTGTCCTTGCCAGAAACAGACTGATGAAGGTCGTCTCTAACCTTGAACTAAAATATACTGACAACACGGACGTAGCCCCGCTTGCCGAGCTGACGGCATTTATAAATTTAATAACAACAGACCTTCAACTGGCGGTGATGAAGACAAGGATGCAGGCTGTCAGGAAGGTTTTCAATAAATTCCCGCGCATGGTAAGAGACCTTGCCCGCTCTATGAAGAAGGATGTCGAGCTGGCCCTCTCTGGCGAGGACACGGAACTTGATAAGTCCATAATAGAGGAAATCGGCGACCCGCTGGTGCATTTAGTCAGAAACTCTGTTGACCACGGGGTGGAGATGCCCGATGACAGGGCGAGGGCGGGCAAACCCAGAGGCGGCACGGTACTGTTGTCGGCCTATCAGGAGGGCAATAACATAGTGCTCTCCATAGAGGACGACGGCAAGGGAATAGACGTGGAGATGTTGAAGGAAAAAATAGTGGAAAAGGGTCTGTCAACGCCGGACGAGCTTGAGAGGCTGTCAACGAAGGAAATCCTTGATTTTATATTTCTGCCGGGGTTTTCAACGGCAAAGGTGGTCTCAGACGTGTCAGGGCGCGGCGTAGGGATGGACGTTGTAAAGACAAATATTATGAAATTAAACGGCACTATTACGATTGAGACTGAAAAGGGGAAAGGGACAAAGTTTCTCCTGCGGCTGCCGCTGACCCTTGCAATCATACAGGCGCTGATGGTTGGCGTGGGCACTGAGGTGTTTGCCGTGCCGCTTGCCTCTGTCGTAGAGACGGTGCGCATAGACCAGTCCAATATAAAGACCATCAGGGGGCAGGAGACGGTAATCCTGAGAAACGAGATTGTGCCGGTACACAGGCTGGCGAACAAGTTCTTTCTGCCGATGGGGCAGTCAAACGGCGGGCATAAGATGTATCTCGTGGTTATACTTGTAGGAGAGAAGAAGTTCGGTATGATGGTTGATAAATTATTCGGACAGGAAGAGGTCGTGATAAAATCAATAGAAGGGTTCTCTAACAGCTCGGAAGGCATAGCAGGGGCGACGATAACCGGAGACGGCAAAGTGGTATTAATCCTTGACCCGGCTGTGATGTTCGTCGGTGACCTGCGTACATAGATTATAGTGGATATGGATAAGAGAAGGGATGGATAAGTTGAAGATATGGATAAAATAAAGGTATTGATAGTTGACGATTCGGCGTTTATGAGAAATGCCCTTAAGAGTATGATCTCCTCAGACAGTGATTTACAGGTAGTCGGGGTTGCGTGCGACGGGGTGGAGGCAATAGAGAAGGTCATGTCTCTGAAGCCGGACATTGTGACTATGGATGTGGAAATGCCTAAGATGGACGGCTTAGAGGCGCTGAAGCAGATAATGGCTAAGTGCCCTGTTGCTGTGGTGATGCTAAGCTCTCTGACCGTAGAGGGCGCCAGGACGACGCTTAAGGCGTTTGAGCTTGGCGCTGTGGATTTTATTCCTAAGAATCTCTCAGATTTATCAATAAACATAATGAATATAAAACTGATGTTGATAGATAAGTTAAAACAAATCGGCGGCAAGAAGGGGCAGCTAAACAAACGTCCTGTTGATGAGCCGGTACAACAATCAGCGCCTTCACCACATGAAAATCACACGAAGGTTGTAAAATTTTCGTCGTCAAAGAAGATGGCGATTGTGGCGATAGGGACGTCAACAGGCGGCCCGAAGGCTCTTCAGACGGTGGTACCCCTGTTGCCGAAAAACTTTCCAGTCCCCATTGTAATCTCGCAGCATATGCCGGCCACATTTACCGGCCCGTTTGCTGAGCGTCTTAACCAGTTGAGCCAGATTCATGTAAAAGAGGCCAAACAAGGCGAAAAGATAGAAAACGGCATAGTCTATATAGCCCCCGGCTCCGGACACATGAGCCTGATAAAAAAGGGCACAGACAGGATAATAAACATCGCCGACAACGCCGAGTATATATACAGACCCTCAGTGGATGTGATGATGCTGTCTGTGGCGGCGGCAAACCCTGGGGCGTGTCTCGGTGTTATTCTCACCGGAATGGGCAACGATGGCCTGAAGGGAATGAAGGCGATACGGGAATGCGGCGGTCGTACAATAGCCCAGAACGAGGACACATGCGTGGTGTATGGGATGCCAAAGGCCGTGGTGGATGCGGGGATTGCTGATAAAATCGTGGCTATTAACGCCATTGCCGGTGAGATAATAAACTCAATATAGGATTAAAGACGAAGGGGGATAATCCCCCTTCACCCCATAAATCTCGCCACGCTTTATTTATTAATTTTGGGCTGCCGCCCGTTGGCGGCTTCAGAATTCCGGGGCGGCTTCAGTACTCCGGCTACAGGCTATTATGAACTCACCGTTAGTCCGTCATTCCGGCTTGTCCGGAATCTTATTTGGCTTGAGAATGCGTGGAGACTGATTCCGGACAAGCCGGAATGACGACAAGGCAAGACGGTGAAACAATTTGGTGAAACAATTTTTTGTCGCAGAGTGAGGTTGCGGAGACAATTTTTTTGTCGGGTGAGATTGGTTATATAATCTACTAAAACATACAATCTACTAAAACCCAATGGCTTAGCGCTTTACAGCCACTATGTAATTACCCTTCCCTGCCCCTGTCTGTCATTCCTGCGAAGGCAGGAATCCAGGACACGGCCAAACAGGCAAACGGCCAGAGGTCCCATTCCTCCGGCGGGTATTAGTGGACACTCATATGCTGGCGCAGCGTGGCCGGTGACTGCGGTACGATTGATTTGACCTCTACCCACGCGCTTTTCAATGTCCTTAGAAGCTCCTGCATGTGATATATCTTGTCAATAGAATCAGTGGCGTTAATCCTTGTAAGCTCAAGAAGCATATAGGTATATAGGTCATGCAAACTAACGGCTACTTCGCCACCAATTTCCATATCAAGCGAACTCATCAGCTCCTCTACAATGGCCCTGGCTCTGTTGAGATACTGGATTTTCATCGGCCTGTTCTTCTTCTCTATGCTAAAAACCGCCTTTGATAAAAACCCTATTGCCCCGTCGTAGAGCTTTATCACAAGATCAAGCGGAGACAAGTTATTTATGTCCGTGCTTATATAAGCACTTTTTGCGTATGCCGGGTTTGTCACTACTACCCTCCTGTTATGCCGTCGTATTTAAAGTTGGAATCCCACTGTTGCTGCTCGTGGTGCTGGAACTGCTGCCCGAAGTGGAAGAAAGACTACCGCTTTGACTCTTCAATTGAGAAATAGTGGCCTCAAGATTGGCATATTTCTGCTGATACATTTTATACTCATTGTTAAGCTGCTCTGACATGCTTGACTGTTGCGTCTGAATTGTAGAGATATTAGTTTGCATATTAGTGGTCACATTAGCTATCGTGGAGCTAATGAGATTGTTGAGCATCCCGTACGCCGAAGGGGTCTTGCTCGCATAGCTGCTGTACTTATAGGATAAGGCGTCAAGGAGTTTGTTAAATCCAAGTTGATTATAGCTTACGGCCTTGTCCATCGCCGCTGTATCAATTTGCAGCGTCCCATCTTTCAGGTGGTTTATCCCAAATTGCGCGAGAATGGAAGTAGCGCCGTTAAAATATGTCGTTGTCATGGTTCGTATGGCGTTCTGAATCGTCTTTACCGTCATGTCGGAGTATAGCGGCTGCCCCTGCGAAGACACCTGGCTCAATTGGGTCAGGACATCGTTGTATGCGGTGACAAACGTTTTCAGGCCGGTGGAACTTGAGGCTGCATTCTGCCCTATGTTCAACGTTACCGCTGAGGGTGATGTGGCGCTCTGCAAGTTAATCGTCACGCCTTTGAGGACATTTGTCAGCGTGTTGGTGTGGCTTGTTATTGCGAGGCCGTTAACGGTAAACGATGCGTCTGAGCCTGTCTGAAGAAGCGTCGTCGGGCCGGCAGTCGGGTTATATGAATCATAAGAAAGGTCGCTTAGATTCAGTCCCGTCGGGCCTGTACTGGTGCCAGTTATTTGAAGGCCGTTTATTGCGCCACCGTTTTTAGTGCTTACGATGAGCCTGTATCCGGTACCATCGTTTATCACCGACGCACTAACGTCGGTGGCGCTTCTGTTTATAGCGTCTCTTATGCCAGAGAGCGTGTTGTTGCTTCTATCAATATTAATCGTTGTTGTGTGGCCGTCGTTACCAACGTTGAGCGTACCGGTTGCAAACGCCACGGTAGTGTCGGAGGCATACGATTGTGAAATCACCTCTTCGTTCTGCGCCAGTTGGCTTACCTTTATTGAGTAGCTACCGGGGGAGGCCTTGGCAGAGGCCGTGGCCGTGAGGATAGTCTGATTGGACGACGTGACGTTAAATGCGCTGATATTTGCTGAGGTAAGCCCGGCAACGGCCTTTTGAAGCGTGGACAGACTTGAGGAAATCTGGCCATAGGCGCTTATTTCACTCTGATAACTGGCCGCCTTTGTTGCGAGGTTGTTGTAGGGCTGTACATCCACCTGCATACTAGCATTGATTATAGCGGTGGTATTAAGCCCGGTCGAAACACCCGTAGAAAGCGCAACAGGCGGCGCAGTAGGTGTCCATGGCGCTGTCACACCCGTCGTAGCCGTCGTACCAGTCGAACCCGTCGTACTCGTCACATCAGCCATCAGGCCTCCTTGTGGTATAGGTTGTTCCCGTTGCTTGATTGTAAAAGGTTCTTCGCATTGGCGTCAAGAACCTTCATCGTTTGCAAATATTGCTCGGCAGGTATCTGCTGAACTACCTTGCCGGAGGAATCGGTAACTTTTATTACCACGTTCTTATCATCGTCAACGTCAAAAAACGCCTTTCCATCAGACATCGTCTTTTCGCCGGTATGCTCATCGCCCTTATTACCGGCATTTGCCTGTCTGGGATCAACTACCGCTTGCGGCGATATGGTGGCAACAGAGGCCTTATTGCCTGCCTGAGAGTTGCCACCCTGCCCACTGTCGGCCTGGTTTGTGACTGTAGGCGGCAACGCCGTGCTGCCTATATATGCACCCATCGAATTCAGGTTAACATCCATAACTTCCTCCTTTTAAGCGCTCCTCTATATCGCCCTCATCATCAGGCAATTTTAGAAAAGTGTATGGGGAGGCAACCCTGCCTCCCCTTTAACTATCTTATCCTACTATTTCAGCAGGGCAAGCACATTCTGTGGTTGAGTGTTAGCCTGAGATAATACTGATATACCAGCTTGCTGTATTATCATGTACTTTGTCAGGTTTGCCGTCTCTGACGCGAAGTTGGCGTCCATAATTCTTGAGCGGGCGGCAGTCGTAGTCTCGACTTCATTTGAAAGATTAGATATAGCGGCGTTAAACTCATTGGCCTTAGCGCCCATAGAAGAGTTCGCCGATGCGACCTGGCTCAATGCCCCGTCTATTATTGCTATGGCGTTTGAGGCCTGAGAAGTCAAACCGTTTGGGCCGTTTACCATCAACGATGACTTTCCTGAGTATGTAATTTCCATTTTTGCAGTGAAGCTATATGCCCTGGGCGCCCCTGCTCCAGACAGCCACGAACCGTCTCCCACGCCGGACACCCCGACCGATGAGGCCGTGTGCATGTCCATAAGATGTAGGATCGCCCCGTTTTTGCCGGTTGGCGAAAACGTGTTCCCGCCTAAAGCGTCTGTATTCATTGAGGCTATGTTGATGCCAATCTGCGCGTCACTGGCATTATAACCAACCGCCAACCTTGATGAGTACGTGCCGTCAAGGAGAGGCTTATTGTTGAATGTCGTCTGCGTTGCAATTCGTCCAATGTCCTCGACGAGTGAGTTTATTTCCATCTGCATAGAGCCTATGTCACTGGCACCGTACTGCCCGCTTGTTGCTTGGACAGACAGCTCTCTCATTCTCTGAAGGTTGCTCGTTATCTGGGACATCGAGCCTCCGGCCGTCTGAGCCATAGACAAACCGTCGTTGGCGTTATTTATCGCAACGTTAAGACCCCTTGTTTGAGAATCCATTCTTGTTGCAATAGCCAGACCGGCGGCATCATCTGCCGACGTGTTGATTCTCAGGCCGGACGACAACCTCTGCATTGCCTGGGCCAATGGTGTTTGTGTGGCATTAAGATGCCTCTGCGCGTCAATCGACAGCATGTTTGTGTTGATAGTCATTGCCATGTCTTCTACCTCCGTGTAATGTTACTAATTTTAGTCTAAAATAGCTTCCCGCTATTTTTCACTCGTGCGTCCCGTACTCCATGGGGCTGTTCGCCCCCTTTACTGCTCACTAACTCTCTTAATATACTTATCGGACTTCTGCTTAAAAACTTTAATATTTCATTTATTTTAGCAGGGCAAGCACGTTTTGAGGCGTGGTGTTTGCCTGAGACAGCACTGAAATGCCAGCCTTTTGCAATATCGTTGACTTTGTCATGTCCGCCGTCTCCGCCGCGAAGTCAGCGTCCACAATTCTTGATTGAGCGGCTGTGGTCGTCTCTACCACATTGGAAATGTTTGATATAGCTGCGTTAAACTGGCTGGCCTTCGCACCCATCAGAGACCGCGCGCTTGTAATGGTGGCCAATGCCCCGTCTATTATTGCTATGGCGTTTGAGGCCCGCGAAGAGTAACCTCCAGCCTGACCATTTACCAACAGCGATGAGGCTCCGGTATATGTGATGGCCTCGTTTGCCGTGTAGCTGTACGCCACAGGCGCCCCTGCGCCGGATATCCATGAGCCATCCCCAACGCCCCGCACCCCTGACGATGTCGCCGTGTGGATGTCTTTGAGTGTGAGATACGCCCCGTTTTTGCCGGTTGAGGTAAATATTTTCCCGCCTAAGACATCGGTGTTCATTGAGCCTACGTTGACGTCAATAGAGGCATCGCTGGCATTATAGCTAACGTCCAATTTCGTTTGGTAATTGCCGGCAAGGAGCTGCTTGTTGTTGAACGCTGTCTCTGTGGCGATACGTCCGATATTCTCGACCAGGGTGTTTATCTCCATCTGCATAGAGCCGGTGTCGCTGGCGCCATACTGCCCGCTTGTGGACTGCACGGCCAGCTCTCTCATTCTCTGCAAGTCGGTCGTTATCTGGCCCATCGCGCCCTCGGCCGTCTGCACCATAGACAAACCATCGTTGGCGTTTCTTATTGCAACATTAAGACCCCTTGACTGGGAAGTCATCCTTGTGGCTATGGAAAGACCAGCCGCATCGTCAGCCGCAGAGTTGATTCTTATACCGGTGGACAATCTCTGAGTCGCCTGCTGCATGGGTTGTTCGGTCGTCATAAGATTTCTCTGAGCATTTACCGACATCATATTCGTGTTAAGTACAAAGGCCACGGATACCTCCCGTTATTTCATAATTTATTTCGTTACAAACCGCCGCCGCTGACGCCGATACGTTGCCGCTTTTATCTATCATTGTCTCTAATCTCATCTCTATCCTAACATTTTATCGGATTAATATGAAAATACTTTAATAAATCCACACATTATAATAATTAATGTTACTTTCGGGCGCTTGTCGGGCGCCTTTGGTCATGGACTATGCCTTTCACTATATCGGCAAAAGACAGCTTTGCCTGTTTCTTCTTGTAGCATTCATTGAGGGCTGTCTTTAGTGCTTCCTTGTTGTTGACAAAGGCTACGTCGCGTTGAAAATCCTTCTTTTCGTATATAGGATTATATACGATTGAGAGTTTGCCGTAATCTGAGGCAAAACCCAGCGTCGTCAGATAGGCCGGCGAGATGATAACATCGCAGAGCATTATCAGGTCGCCCTTTGAGTCCGGCTCCATGATAAACGACCTGCCCTTTATTTTCTTTATATCATTCATAAAGAAATCGTTTATTATATCGTCCTCTGAAAGCTCCCTGATGACGAATTTCCTCTTCATAAAGAACACCGTCTTGGGCATATCAAGCTCATTTATCGCCTCAAGGGCCTCTTTGACGCAAAATCGCAGTCTCGGATGGTTTATAAGCAGTATGACAAGCTCCTCTTTTGGCAGGTGGATACTGGGGTTGAGCAGTGAATCCATGTACTTGTCTTCTATTGTATCAATATAATACGCCTCCTGTTCATAGTTCAAAATGAAGGCACGCAGCAGGTCAAAGCCGTATTCCTTTAAATACTCCTTCTCCCATTCGTATTTTATTATGATATAATTGATCGTCCGCAGAAAAATAGGTGGCGTCTGAATGGCCGGGAACATCTGGATGCCGACGATGGGCACGCCCTGTTCCTTCGCGTAAAAACACATGGTAGAGTAGAAGATGTCGCAGTCTGGAAGGGGTGGGACCTCAGTCGAAGGAATCGGCAGCATCACGGCCGTATAGGAGGTTAAGTCTATTCCCGGGTAGGTAAACGTGGCCACATGGCCCCTGAAATCGTCAAAGGCCGTCACCTTGTAGAGTTTCATGTCGGTTCCGGGGATGTACATATCGTATGTGAGCTTGATAAACGTGTTCACGAGCGAGGCTATATGGTCAAGGGCAATGGGGTTAGGGGAAATTATATTAGTCCTGACCGCCGGGTAGCCCTTGTGCAGTTCAACAGAGAAATCATATACCGAGCGGCTATAGGTCAGCACATCAACCGCAATACCCTTCATGGCCATGGCACGGGCCATATAAAGAAGTCTGCCGTTTGTCCCTTTTAGTTCATTCTCCCCTACGGGGATGACGACTTTTGCCATTAGTTGGACTTCAGGTCTATGGCGCGCATAATATCGCGGGCCTTATCAATATATACGCCGGTGGTTATCTTTCTTAATTTTTCCGCGGTGTCCAGGATTATCTCCATCACAGGGGTGTGGTTTTGCGTGTTTGAATAGGCAATGGGCAGATACACGTCATAAACCTCTTTAAGCGCCTCCGAATTTAAGAAATCATACGCATAGATTTCCCTGTCCGGCAGGTCAATAGCCACCAGATAGCTCAGGATAGATGTCAGCATATCACCATAGCGGTGGGTTGCCTTTGACAGAAGGATGTCGAGGAAGAGTAAATCCACATGGAATCTCTTTAATTTAAGGCCCTGCCTGATGTAATAGGCCGCCCGTGAGACATCCCCATCCTCAATAGCAAACCGGCCGCACATTGAGAGTATCTTTAAGAAAGGGCTGTTGTCCTCTTTTTTGTCCTCGTCTGGTACCTGGGAGAGGGCCTTTTTTATTGACAGCCTGGCGTCAATCCCATTTTGCATCTTAAGGTACGAGATTGCTGTCTCTAAGTTTGATTCATAATCTTTTTGGCTCATTCATCCTCACTCATTGGCTCACGCACCGGGGTACGGTCATTTTCTATTAAGGTTTATTTCCTTTATATTATATCGCTTATTATTATATAGTATACCATATGGAAGGGATATATCAACAGGTAATTTTTTATAAAATCAGAGGCACAGGCCAGCATGAGCGCCACTGAAGTTCAGCGCATACCCATAAAATTTCACAAAGGGTCTAAGCATGTCTTCACCGATTGGCAGTACGTGGAGGCGGGATATGGGATGCCGTTTTGGAAATACTATCAGGATACATATGGTACGCGCCCGTGGTTCAGTCCTTATGGGGTTTCTCTTACCGTGGGTCAGCCTGAGATTCTCAGTCGTCCCATCATAGAAAATGACCCGCTGGGATACATCGGCGCCTATAGCACCCTCAGATATGAAGACGGACTCTACCGGCTCTGGTACGTGACATACGATTTCGACAAGGACGGGCAGGAAAACGACAAGATCTGCTACGCGCAGTCCCGCGATTTCAGAGACTGGCACCGCCCTGACCTGGGGCTAATCTCATACAAAGGCTCGCGCCACAACAATATAGTCTATGGGGTAGGCCCCAGGGCTAAGGGAGGGGACATAGGTGCCCATGGCGCGACAGTTTTTTATGACCCGTCGGCAACTCCCGACTCACGCTATAAAATGGTCTGCCTCGGGCCGGCGAAAAAAGACTCCGGCCTTATGAACTGGCTCTACGGGGCAGTGTCCCCTGATGGCATCCATTGGAAGGCCATGGCGTCAGCCGTGGGGAAATTCTCAAGTGATACGCAGTCCATTGCCCTGTATGACGAAGGACTGAAAAAATACGTCATGTATGTTCGCCAGTGGACGCCGCAGACGGCGGCGGGTTTTGGTGGGCGGCGTATCGTTGGGAGGACGGAATCGGACACATTTAAGAAATTCCCTGCCCCAACGCCGGTACTCACACCGGAGCCGTCATGGGAGCCGTCCATGGACATATACACAAACGCATACCACCGCTGGCCCGGGGCAGACTCTGCCCATATAATGCTGCCCGCGCTCTACCACAGAAACACTGACACCGTGACCCTGCACCTGGCCGTAAGCAGAGACGCCCATCACTGGGCGATGCCAAAAAACACGCCCATACTTGCCGAGAATTCGTCGTATGAGAAGGTGACGACATACGCGGGGGTCGGCATCGTCCCGTATGGAGAGGGGAAGTGGGCGTTTCCCGTATTTTTCTCGCGCAGGGCGCACAATGAATACGTCTCTGAACGGCCGGCAATCCACGCGGCCATTATCAGAGAAGACGGCTTTATGGCGGTTGAGGCCACACTTCGCGGTGAGTTCTACACATACCCGTGCGTATTTGAGGGGAGCCGCCTGCTGCTGAATTCCTTTTCATATCCCGGTGGTGAAATAAGAATTGAGATAATCGAATTGAGACCTAAATTTGAGATACAGCCATTTAAAGGATTTTCCATTGACGACTGCGACCCTGTCAGGGGGAACTCCATGTGGCGGCCTGTCTCATGGAAGGGGACTGAGGAATTATCGACCCTTGCCGGTAAGATAGTCCGAATTAGATTTCTGCTTATAAGGTCAAGGATATTTGCTATAAAGTTTGAATAGAGCGGGGCAGGAGGCAGGATTAATGATGGCAGCAACCTGATGTTTAATATTATTATGTTTAATATTATTATTGAAAGAGCCAACGCAAACGTGTTATACTGACATGCACTGGCATCTGCTGCGGGCGTAACTCAGTGGTAGAGTGATAGCTTCCCAAGCTATTGGCCGCGGGTTCGAATCCCGTCGCCCGCTTTAACAGCATCCTTATTAATCAACATCCTTATTAATCAAAGACTGAGCTTCGTCTTGCCTCTGCTGTTTTCCTTGCAAAGATGGGGGTTTCATGGCGCCTGCGTTTTACTTCCCGGTGTATGCCTCTGAATGCAGAATTTTGACTGTCCGTGGCTTCCCACACATTTTATCGTCCTTCCATTTCCCGGTGTACTTCCTTCCATCAGGGAATATCAAAGTCCCCTGCCCGTCCTTTTTATCATCCTTCCACTGGCCAACATACGTTGTCCCATCTGCGTATGTGAAAGTTCCCTGCCCATGTTGCAGATTATCCTTCCACTGGCCAACGTACTTCGTGCCATCGGGATATGTCAATGTTCCATACCCGTGTTTTGCGTCGTACTCCCACTGTCCGGCATATGCCGTTGCGTTAGGATACGTTAAGAGTCCTTCCCCATGTTTTGTGTTATCCTGCCACTGCCCGGTGTATGTTGTTCCGTTTGGGTGGGTGAGCGTCCCCTGCCCATTTTTTTTCCCACTCTTCCACTGACCTGTATATACCGTTGCGTTAGGGTAATTTAAGATTCCTTCCCCATGGGGCATACCACTGTGAAATTCCCCCGCGTACTTCCAGCCGCTGTGGTAACATAGAACACCCTGGCCGTTTGGGATACCGTCTTTAACCTCTCCAACGTATGTAGTTCCATCTGTGTAGGTCAAGGTCCCCTGCCCGTTTGGCATATCACCTTTGAACTGTCCGCAATATGTCGTCCCATCAGCCCAGGTGAAAGTGCGCTGTTGAAATTCTCTTTTATTTTGACTTTCCCGCTGTTGGCCGCCCTGGGTATATTCCCTGTTTGTACTATGGGTTTTTGAAGTCTTTGGGTCATAGTGTTTATCGTTTGTGCGGTGCGATGCTGTCTCTTTCTGTTGTGAGTATTCGTTTGGTGTACCGCCTTTGGCAGAGGGACTGGGTTGGATTTTCAGGGATTCAATGATTTTACTGTACGCAAGGTTGATTTCTTTCGTTTTCCCCTCAGCCTTCTTTCTAAAACGTTCATCCTCGTGGGCAAACCTGTCAGGATGCCATACCTTGATCGAATCCCTATACGCCTGTTTGATTTCCTCTAATGGCGACCCGGGGTTCACGCCAAGTATATCATAAGATTTATCTATGCCATTCATGGCTTGTTATAACATTTCTATGTGATTTTTAGCCAGTATGGAGCTATCTAACGCGCATGACAGGTATACAGTTTTTGCTATTTTCTCTATGTTGTTTGAGGATTGTCACTCAGGATAACTGCTATAGTCTATCTGTATCCCGCAGTCGTCGCAGTTAATGAACTCCTCTCCTTCGCACCTGACGTAGATAATCAGTCCGCAACTGCCACATACGACACGCAGACCGCCACTATCTCTTATGACTGCCGATGTTACCTGATGGCCTCTGATGGCAATTATGGAGATTGGGTACCGGCTTATAGTGAGGAGTGCTCCGCAGTGGCCGCACTTATGTCCCTCTACGCCGGGGGATATGACGTTATCAGTAACACAGTTTGGGCACAGTGCATGGTAGTTATTGTCCAGTCCGTATCTCAGACAGTATTTGTCTATATTCAGTTCCATATGATGGACATAGAAACAGATTAACCGTCTTTGTTGATTTCGGTTATAAGTTCCTTCAATATGTCCTGAGCCTTGTCATTTTCTATCTGACAGGTGCCCGCGTTAGCGTGTCCACCGCCGCCATACCTGAGCATCAACTCTCCGATGTTTGTTTTGGACGATCTGTTGACTATGGACTTACCGACAGCGAAAACAGTGTTTTGTTTGTTTACTCCCCATATGGTGTGAATGGATATGTTGCACTCAGGATACAGTGCATATATCATGAACCTGTTGCCGGGATAAATTGTCTCCTCATTTAACAGGTTCAGAACAACGAGGTTACCATAAACGGTCGAACAGCGTTTTATCTGTTCCTTAAACTTTTCTTCATAGCCGAAATAGAGGTCTATTCTCTCTTTGACGTCAGGCAGAGCCAGTATTTCGTCAATACTGTGCGTTTTACAGTATGCTATCAGTTCCATCATGAGAGCGTAATTGGAGATTCTGAAGTTTCTGAATCTACCCAGGCCCGTACGTGCGTCCATCAGGTAGTTTAAAAGCACCCATCCCTCCGGATGCAGTATTTCATCTACGGTAAACTGGGCGGAATCACCCTTGTCTACCGCCTCCATCATGTCCTTCGATATTTCTTTAAACTTACTATCTCCGCCGAAGTAATCGTAAACAACCCTGGATGCGGATGGAGCTTCGGGGTCAATAATGTGGTTGTCTTTTTTACCGACTCTTATCGTTTCGCTTAAGTGGTGATCGAAAGCAAGATAAACTCCAGGTACATAGGGAAGGTTGGTGGTAATGTCCTTACCGGTTATTTCTATTTTGCCGTCTTGCATGTCTTTTGGGTGGACGAACTTTATATCGTCAATCATGTCCAGTTCATTTAACAAAACCGCACAAACCAGTCCATCGAAATCGCTTCTTGTTACCAGTCTGTATTTGTCTCCCCCTTCTGACATTTTTAACCTCCATTAAGTATTTATAGTAATTATTGTCTTTGATATGAGTTTTTGTCAATATGTATGTAAAAATATCTCACGGTAATTTTGTTCGCCATCATAAGTAAGCGGTTGTTGCTTAGATTGTTGTCATCATTGTCCCTTTCCGTCATTCCGGCTTGTCCGGAATCTTCCCTTTAGTGGGAGTTTCATGATGATTGTGCATATTCTGAGGCATAAAGACAGATTCCGGACAAGCCGGAATGACAAAAATAAGGGAGGTGACAAATATAAGGGAGGCAATTTCTAATGCGATTGCCCTGCCCCCTATCCCTTTTCCCCGACCCAGCCCCTTTGGTAACATTGATTTATTGGCGGGCTTTCCATTACGATAGAGTATTGCTGAGTTTATTTGAGGTAGGTGAATCTTTTATAACCAGGATAAGGGCGTTCATTATGCTGGCAGTTGTGCTTATAGTTGCACTGATGGCCTCGCCGCCGGTCTGGGGCGAGGGCGAGGGTGGGCTGAAGGGGGCGTCTTTTGTCCCGCAGTGGGTTCCTCAGGCGCAGTTTGTCGGATATTATGTGGCCCTCGACAAGGGGATATATAAAAAGTACGGCATAGATTTAAAGATCATCACCGGCGGCCCCGATAATCCGCCAACCTCGCTGCTTGATAATGGGACTGCTGATTTTGCCTCCGTTTGGCTTTCAACCGCTATTAATTCACGGGCACATGGACAAAAACTGGTCAATATCGCCCAAATCATAAGGCGTACCTCGCAGATGCTGGTTGCCAGAAAGACGAGCGGCATCACTACCCCGCAGGACCTAAACGGCAGAAAGGTGAGCATCTGGAGCGGGGATTCCTCTATTCAGGGCATTGCCTTTATTAAAAAATATAATCTTACAGTAAAAATAGTAACTCAGTCCCCTACAGTAAACCTCTTCATGCGCGGGGCGGTTGACGCTGCCTCAGCCATGTTGTATAACGAATATCATACAATGTTAAACTCCGGGCTTGACCCTGATGAGCTTATGAAGTTTTCCTTCTACGAACACGGGGTGAATTTCCCCGAGGACGGCCTGTATGTGTCTGAGGAGAAGTTCGCGGCTGACCCGGCGCTGTGCTGCGCCTTTGCGCGGGCGTCCATTGAGGGTTGGCTCTATGCCTTCGCGCACCCGGATGAGGCCATTGATATTGTGATGAAATATATGCTTAGGGCACATGTCCCGTCCAACACTGCCCACCAGAGGTGGATGCTCGATAAGATGAGAGATTTGATAATCCCTGACAATGATACCGCAGATATCGGCATATTGCGGCAAGAGGACTATCAACGCACCGCGGCTGAACTCAAGGCGACCGGCTTGATAGAAACAATTCCAGAATTCAATTCGTTTTATAAGAACTGTGTTAAAAAATAGAGGCATAACCTTTAAGCTCATCTTTTTGCTCCTCACGGGCAGCACGTTGATCTTTGCCCTGATCTTTAAGTATGACTACGAACTGACAAGGAAAATAATTCTAAGAAACGCCGAAGACAACGCCAAAAACATTGCCACGTTGACCGTCCAAAAAATAGAGGGTGTGCTGAATATCGTGCAACGCACCAGTAAAAACCTTGCCAGGTACATGGAACGTACTCAATATACGAAGGAAGGCGTAAAGGAGATATTGCATCATTTAATGGAAAATAATCATGAGATATACGGCGCGACCCTTGCCTTCGAGCCTCATACTATTGATAAAGACCTGTATTATTTTGGTTCCTACTATTTCAGAAAAGACGGCGCCCTGAAATTTATGAATTTCGGCAATGAAAAAGACAACTATTTCAACCAGGACTGGTATCAAATCCCTATGGAACTGGGGCGGCCCGAGTGGAGCGAACCATATTTTGACCCCGACGCCGGAATAATCGAGTCAACGTACACTGTACCCTTCAAAGACAACGAGTCCGGACAGCGCTTTATCGGCGCCCTGGCAACCGATGTGGATCTAAACTGGCTTCACGAGACAATCGCCTCAGTGAAGATGTACAAGACCGGATACGCCTTTCTCATCTCAAAAAACGGCACCATAGTCACGCACCCGGATAAAGAACTAATAATGAACGAAAGTATATTCAGCATCGCCGAAACCAGGGCGGACAAGAGACTGCGTGACATAGGCAAGGCCATGATAAGAGGAGAGACAGGGTTTAAGCAAATCAAAGGGTTCGGCCCGGTCAAAAAATCCAATAAATTCCATAAGGCGTGGTTGTTTTACATGCCGCTGAAATCGGAGGGCTGGGCGCTTGGACTAATCGTACCGGACGAAGAGCTGCTTGCCGACCTCACGGCGCTGCATAATAAAGTAATCGCGCTTGTCTTTGTGGGGGTTGTTCTTCTTATCATTTTGATAGCTTCTATTTCTGCTTCGATAACACGCCCGCTTCGAAGGCTTGCCGACGCCACAAAAGACATAGCAAGGGGCAACCTCGACGATTGCAAGATAGCTCCCGCCAATACTAAAGACGAAATCGGAGTCCTTACAAACTCGTTTATCTATATGAAGAGTGCCCTTAAGGAATATATCAGGGAATTGACCGAGGCCACGCGGGCAAAGGAACAAATAGTGAGCGAACTAAAGATTGCCCACGATATTCAAATGAGTTTTTTGATTAAACTATTTCCGCCGTTTCCCGACAGGGCTGACCTGGACTTATTCGCCACAATCATGCCAGCTAAAGAGGTTGGAGGGGACTTCTATGACTTCTTTTTTATTGATGACACGCACCTGTGTTTTCTCATAGCTGATGTATCCGGCAAGGGGGTGCCAGCGTCACTGTTTATGGCAATGACCAAGACGTTGCTAAAGGCGCAGACCGCCGTTGGACTATCTCCCAACAAAATACTCTCCGACGTTAATGGAAAACTGGCAAAAGACAACAACGTCAATATGTTTGTGACAATCTTTTTCGGCATTTTAGACACAGAAACAGGCGTGGTAGAGTTCGCCAACGGTGGACATAACCCGCCGCTGCTATACAAAAAAGACACGGCGGAGCTTATACCATTAGAGTGCGCCGGCGTTGTCGTAGGGATTATGGAGGAAGACATCACGTTTGACAAGGGAACGATTACAATGCAAAGCGGCGACTTTATCCTCATGTACACGGATGGCGTGACTGAGGGCATTAATGAAAAGGATGAGGAATTCGGCGAGGAAAGGCTAAACCGCCTGATTGTAGAAAACCACGACAAGCCAATAAAGGAGTTCATCACGCTGATAAACGAAGCTGTAAAGCAATTCTCTAATGGACAGCCGCAGTTTGACGACATTACGTTAATGATATTAAAATATGAGGGCGTAGACAACGCTACCCACAAGGAGAAACTATGAATATATCAATACGGCAGCAAAGCGGTGAAATCGCGGTAGCCATAATAAGCGGGCGCATAGATACGATTGCCGCCCCGATAATTGAGAAAGAGATACAGGATGCCATCGCTGGCGGTAAGAATAAGATAGTCATTGATTTATCGGGTTCGGACTACATAAGCAGCGGCGGCCTGAGGGTGCTTCTTGGGACAGTAAAGGATTTAAAGGCCAGAGACGGGGATTTGCGCCTGTGCGGGTTGACCACCAATGTGATGAAAATATTCAAACTGGCCGGATTCACAAAGGTATTTACTATCTGCGAAACAGAGACCGAAGCGATACAGAGCCTTTCGTAGAGCCGGTTGTTTGGCCTGTGGATAAGATTGTTTATAGATAGGATTAAAGACACTATCGGGAAATACTCGATGCTGCGCGACGGTGACACAATAATTGTCGGGCTTTCGGGCGGGGCGGACTCTGTGACGTTGCTTCACGTCCTGAGGGGGCTTGATTGTGGCCTGAGCCTCTGCGCCGTCTACATAGATCATGGGCTTAGGCCCGCTGAGACACCGCACGAAGTGGAATTCTGCGCGAGTTTGTGCAAGGGCATTGGGGTGTCCTTTTGCCATGAACAGATTTCCCTCCCACCCAAAATAATAGCAAACACACAGGATACGTTAAGAGAACTACGGTATGAAATCCTTGAGAAGATAGCATATGAGCGTGGGGCCGTCAGAATTGCCCTCGGCCACAACAAGGACGACCAGGCTGAGACCGTCCTGTTGAATTTCTTACGGGGAAGCGCCCTGTCGGGCCTTGGAGGAATCCCCCCCTGCAGGGGAAAGATAATAAGACCGCTGATTGAGACAACGAGGGTGGATATAGAAAAATACCTTGATTCAAATGGCCTTACATTCGTCACAGACTCGTCGAATCTGACACAGAAATATAAGCGCAACAAGGTTCGCCTTACGCTGCTGCCTGCCCTTAAGGCATATAATCCAAACATTGTGGATACCTTATCAAGAAACGCCGACATCATAAGGGATGAAAATAGCTACATGGAAAGAGTTGCGATTAAAAAAACCATGACCCTGATAAGCCGCAAGTCCGACCAACGGGTTGAACTATTCCTGTCGCCGCTTCAGACCATTGAAAAGTCTGTCCTCAGAAGGGTTCTAAAAACTGCCCTTAGTTCGGTTGATACACTCAAGGGCATAGGCGCGGTGCATATTGACGACATCATTGGATTAGTAAATAACGCCGCCACCGGCGCTTCAATTCGTTTGCCAAAAGGGATAAGGGCTATCAAAGGCTATTCCATCTTGACCATAACGAATGAGGATAAACCCGTGCAAATTAATACATACGCCTTAAACACACCCGGAGAGCTGGCCGTCAAAGAGGCCGGGGTTGTGATAAGGGCAACTCTGACAGACGCGGCAGAAGTCGCGCCAGACAGGCGCAGCATAGTCCTCGACGGCGAACGCCTTATTAACCCATTAACCGTGAGGGGGCGTTGCAACGGGGATTATTTCTATCCTATGGGATTTGGCAAGAGAAAAAAGGTGCAGGATTTCTTTGTTGACGAGAAGGTGCCAAAGGACGAACGAGACAGCGTGCCACTGGTCTATTCGGGCGGTGATTTGGTCTGGATAGCCGGCATGAGAGGCGACGAGAGGTTTAGACCGACGGCAGAGACGAAGATATTCGTCAAACTTGAGCTGCTGCAAATGAAGACGTAATTTGCGGCGTTGTCATTGCTCCATAACCCGCTGAATTGCCCACATTACCCGTTCATGAGTCCAGCCGATATCGTCCGCGCATTTAACAATCCTCTCATAGACACACCGTTCGTGCGCGTCTAAAATGGCCGTGCCTCCATTGATTATCTTTCTCAGCACCCCACGGTCTGTCTGATGCAGAATGTCGTATATTTCATTGGCGTTCATTGAGGATATAAATCTCCGATCTAACCTACCATATCTTCCATCATTTCCGTAATGTCCGGCGTTGCGCCGCTGATGGCACGAGCGTTGGGCTACCCATATAGGTCTGGAAATAGAGAAAGTTGCCTGTCCTCAGCCATACATGGCCGTTGGAGGTCAAACTGTTTTACAATATGTTCTGGTATGGGTAATATATTTAAGTTTCCAGGTTCGACTTTTATTGCACCTGAACCATAACTTTTGCCCACAAGCTGTAAGTTTTTTAAGGTGTCAGAATGATTAAGCGCTTCCCACAGGTTGAGTATGTAAGATTTGTCTTTGTATCTTGGATAAACACATAAAAACCCTGTCAACGGCACGACACCAGCCTCATTTAGAATAAATCTCGTGTTGCGTCTGCCTAAATAAGCAAACAATAATGGAGGAACTTCTCTTTTTTCCATTTTATACCAAGGCCTTCGCTGTTTGATTAGAGAACGGTCAGGAAGCCCCATTTCTTTCCCTGCATTTAAATAGTTGGTAACAGAATCCGGAAGTGCATCGTGTCCATTGATGGAAAAAAGATAGGTTGGGCGGTTTTTGTCTTCTAATCTTTGAATATCTTCGTCATTCAGAATGCTTCCGGTTATATCTCTTGTTCTTCCGACGGCTCTTTTAATAAACTCTTTTGGTATTCCAAATTCCTTAACCTGTTTGGCTGTCAGGAAGAAAAACTCATTTGAACCTGTGGCTATGCCTCTCATTACTCTGGCAAAATCATTCAAGTGAAAAATAAAACCGTTGTGGTTCTGTTGCGGTCTTGTTAGTCCGGTTGCGATGGCTTCTTTTAACTCTCTTGTTACTATTTCAAGACTGTCAATCTCTTGTATCTTAAAATTGGAAGAGACAAACTTCAATAGGTCTGTTGAATACGGCTGACTTGATTTAACCCAAAAAATATTTGTAATGGGTTTTGAGTTTTTAATTAGAAAAATAATCGCATTAGTATCTACCGCGGGGAAAGGCGTAGCCTTCGTTTCAAATGTTATTACGGCTTCAATGCAAAATTTTTCTGAAATCCATTTCCATAGTTTATTAGCAAAAGTTCCTTCGCAGGTGTCGGCAGGCATAATAAATGCGAGTTTGCCATTTTTTTCTAATAAATTAAGGGCTTGAATTAGAAAAAATATATGATATCCTGCCCTGCCATCTATGCTATCCCCTGTTATTTTTACCGAGAGTTTTTTAAGCAATAGTTTTGTTTCCTCGTCAATGCGGTGATGTCTGATTCTATTTTTAAATCATATGTGCATTAATAATCAGTGATTAGCGTATTTATGAAGTATCT
>JADFXF010000013.1 GCA_015233685.1 Nitrospirota bacterium
CATGGTCAGGGTCTTTGACGGCACACTTACGAAGGGTACGCAGATAAAGATGATGTCAACCGGCAAGGTATTCGAGGTCATTGACGTGGGGGTGTTTACGCCAAAGCTCCTCTATACTGAGGCGCTGGGACCCGGCACTGTGGGATTTATATCGGCAAATATGAAGACAGTTGGGGACACGAAAATCGGGGATACGATAACCTACGCCCAGGGTGGCGCCTCTGAACCCCTGCCCGGTTATAAAGAAATAAAACCAATGGTATTTTGCGGTATCTACCCCACTGAGACACACGAATATGAAGAGCTAAAGGATGCCCTGCTAAAGCTCGGCCTCAACGACGCCTCGTTCAGCTATGAGCCTGAGACCTCCACAGCGCTGGGATTCGGCTTCAGATGCGGATTCCTCGGCCTCCTGCACATGGACATCATAAAGGAACGGCTTGAGCGCGAGTTTAATCTGTCGCTGTTAAACACTGCTCCCACGGTTATTTACAGGGTTACAAAAAACGACGGCGATGTGGAGATGATAGATAATCCAACACAACTACCCGAGAGTTTTGTTAAAATAGAGGAGCCGTTTATTCTGGCGACGATTTTCGTGCCGGAGAGATTTGTCGGCAATATCTTCGACTTGTGCCAGGACAAGAGAGGCACACAGAAGGAGTTCACTTATTATGGCAAGGACAGGGTGATGGTCGCATACGAGCTGCCGATGAACGAGATATTGTGGGATTTTTTCGACAGATTGAAGTCCATATCAAAGGGCTACGCCTCAATGGATTATGACTTCATCGGCTACAGGGAAGCTGATTTGGTCAAGCTCGACATCCTGATAAACGCAAAGACCGTTGATGCCCTTTCGCTCATAGTGCACAAGGACAAGTCCTATCACAAGGGGCGGCAGATTGTGGAAAACCTGCGCAAGGTCATAGAGCGCCAGCTCTATGAGATAGCTATACAGGCGGCCATAGGCAGGAAGATAATAGCCAGAGAGAGCGTAAAGGCCATGAGAAAGGATGTGCTGGCCAAGTGCTATGGCGGCGATATTACAAGAAAAAGAAAATTGTTGGAAAAACAAAAGGAAGGTAAAAAAAGAATGAAACAAATAGGCAACATAGAGATACCACAGGAGGCCTTTTTAGCGGTTATGAGGATAGACAAATGAAAAAAACTGTTTTCAGGGAATACTCAGAAGCAATTGTAACCGCCCTGTTACTGGCCCTTGTAATACGCGCGTTCGTGATTCAGGCATATAAAATCCCCTCAGGCTCAATGGAGACGACACTGCTGGTAGGTGACCAGCTACTGGTGAATAAGTTCGTCTATGGCATAATGATTCCTTTTACTGACACTAAAATTCTCATGTTCAATCAGCCTAAAAGGGGCGATATAATAGTGTTCAAGTATCCCGAAGACGTCAGCAGGGATTTTATAAAGCGTGTCATAGCCGTAGGCGGAGATGTCGTTGAGGTAGTAGATAAAGAGGTCTATGTAAACCACGAGAAGCTCGTTGAACCATTCACAAGGCACACGGACACATCAATGAGAAACGGTATTCCCCCGCGCGACAACATGGAACCAAGGCGAGTCCCTCAGGGTAAGCTCTTTGTCATGGGCGACAACCGCGACAATAGCCAGGACAGCCGCTTCTGGGGCTTCGTAGATCTGAATCTTGTGCGTGGAAAGGCCCTGATTATTTATTGGTCATGGGATAATTCTCAAAATATAAACTGGTATGACCATATCAGATTTAATCGTATCGGGAGGCTGGTGAAATGATAAGAAAGAATATGTTGAACAACGAACTCGGCGGTGGCGGTATCAAGGCAATCATTGTGATAGCCATTATAGTGGCCGGGCTGTACTCTGGATACAAGTTCGCAATGCCGCACTTCAAACATAATACGATGATGTCGGAGGCGAAAGAAATAGCCAGGCTGGGACAGGATAAAGAAAAAACCCTTGAGCTGGTGAACGAAAAGGTGCAGGAAATAGGAATCCCCGTAAAGAAAGAACAGATAGACGTCACATTCGACAGAGAAAAGAGGATTGTGACAATAAAAATGGCGTGGAACGTAGAGGTTGACCTCATGGGCTTCTATAAAAAAACCCTTTTCTTCAGGGTTGACGTAAAAGAATAATAATGTTCACGGGGATAACTCTATCCATAGGGGAAGTGGCCTCAATGAAGAGGAAACACGGTGTAACCGAACTGGTGGTCACTGATGCTGTCATATCGCAGGACGCGCAAATCGGCGACAGTGTGTCAGTGGATGGCGTATGCCTTACGGTGGTCAAAAGGGAAGGGAACAAGATGTTTTTTGACGTTTCGGATGAGACCCAAAAAAGCTCAGGGGCGGGCGACCTGCGCCCTGGTGCAAAGGTAAACCTTGAACCGGCTATGGCGGCTCCTGGCAGGTTCGGCGGGCACTTCGTCACCGGACATATAGACGGCACAGGGACTATCGAATCGAAACGCGCGGCAGGAGGGGGCGTCATAGAGATACTCATTCAAGCCCCGCCCGTGATTCAAAAGTACATCGTAAAGAAGGGTTCAATAGCGGTGGACGGCGTCAGCCTGACGGTTGCAGACGTGTGGGTGGGTGGGTTTTCCATCGTCATAATCCCCCATACATCGGGCGTAACGACACTTGGGGCCAAAAATCGGGGCGACAGCGTAAACCTTGAGACAGACATTATAGGCAAATACGTCGAAAAGTTTGTCGCCGCATATTCGGGAAACAGCGCCGGAGGCGGTGGAAATTTATTAAATAAATTAAGAGAGGAAGGTTTCACAAGATGAGGACCAGACATTCGTTTAACACCATAGAAGAGGCAATAACAGACATAAAAGAAGGGAAGATGGTAATCCTCATAGACGACGAGGACAGGGAAAACGAGGGCGACCTGTGCATTGCCGCTGAGAAAATCACCCCCGACGTGATAAATTTTATGGCCATGTACGGCAGGGGGCTGATTTGTCTTAGTCTTAACGCCGAGAAAGTCGAAAAGCTTAACCTCCCCATGATGACAAGCAACAATACCTCGTCCTTTGGCACGGCCTTTACGGTATCAATAGAGGCCAGAAAGGGAGTCACCACGGGCATCTCAGCCGCTGACAGGGCAAAGACTATTCTTACCGCAATCAATCCCGACTGCCGCCCTGAGGACCTTGCCCGTCCGGGACATGTATTTCCTCTTAGAGCCAAGCCCGGCGGCGTCTTACAAAGGGCGGGTCAAACTGAGGGTTCTGTTGATCTGGCAAAACTTGCAGGTCTTACCCCCTCCGGTGTAATCTGCGAGATACTCAACGACGATGGCACTATGGCAAGGGTGCCGCAGCTTATGGAGTTTGCCTCCAGACACCAGATAAAAATCGTTACAATAGAAGACCTCATTGAGTACAGGCTCAAAAACGAGAGGCTGATAAAACGCGTTGCAAACGTAAAATGTCCGACGAGATACGGCGGCGACTTCAGGGCTATCGCATACGAAAACGCCGTGGACGAGCATGTCCATCTCGCCCTTATAAAGGGCAATATCACGGCTGATGAGCCTGTGCTTGTGCGTGTACACTCGGAGTGCCTCACCGGAGATGTGTTCGGCTCAAAGCGCTGCGACTGTGGGCAGCAGCTCCAAAGGGCAATGGAGATAATAGACAAAGAGGGGCGCGGCGTGGTACTGTACATGAGACAGGAGGGACGCGGCATTGGCCTCGTCAATAAACTCAAGGCATATGAGCTTCAGGACCAGGGGCTTGACACCGTAGAGGCCAATCTTGAGCTGGGTTTTAAGGATGACCTCAGAGACTATGGAATTGGGGCACAGATACTCGTTGATTTGGGCGTCAAGCAGATAGCCCTGATGACAAATAACCCAAGGAAAATAGTTGGATTAGACGGCTACGACATCGAAATAGTAAAGCGCGTTCCTATTGAGATAACCCCGTGCGATAAGAATCTGGTTTATTTAAAGACGAAAAAGAAGAAAATGGGACATATCCTGGATAAGGTATAGGACAAAGGAGAAGCAGATGAACATATACGAAGGAGACATAAACGCGAAGGGTTTTAGATTTTGCCTTATCGTAAGCCGCTTTAACGATTTTATTACGGGCCGCCTTCTTGAGGGGGCGATAGACGCCCTTACAAGACATGGGGCAGACAGCGCTGACATATCAATAATAAAGGTTCCCGGGTCGTTTGAGGTGCCGCTGATTGCCAAAAAAGCGGCCGCATCAAAGGCCTATGACGCGGTTATCACGCTGGCCGCTATTATCCGCGGGGCAACGCCGCATTTCGAGTACGTAGCCGCGGAGGCGTCAAAGGGAATAGCCGCGGCCTCAATGGACACCGGAGTGCCCATAGCCTATGGCATAATAACCTCAGACACCATAGAGCAGGCAATTGAGCGCGCCGGAACCAAAAGCGGCAACAAGGGATGGGACGCGGCTATGACGGCAATAGAAATGGCTAATCTCATGAAGAAACTATAACCGACCGCTTATGACGAGAAGACAAGCACGGGAATACGTCTTACAAGCACTGTTTCAATATGAATTTACGAAGTCTGTCTCCGGCAGGCAGGAGATAAAGGAGGGGCTTGTCTATAAATCCCCGTCAGACGATATACTCGAATTCATAGAGGATCTCATAGGAGGGGTAATAAAACATTTGGAAGAAATTGACGATATCATACAATCGGTCTCGAAGCATTGGGAACTGCAGAGGATTGCCTCCGTAGACAGGAATATTATCAGATTTGCCGTGTATGAATTACTCTACAGGGCGGACATACCGGCGGCGGTTACTATTAACGAGGCCGTGGATATAGCAAAAAAGTATTCAACCCTTGAGTCCTTTTCATTCATTAACGGCATATTGGACACGATTGCGCACGCTAACACCCCGGACAATGCCAAAAATGTCAAACCGTCGGCAAGGGAGTGCAACAAATGACACGCTACGCGGTAATCTCCGATGTACACGCAAACCTGCACGCACTCAATGCGGTTGTCCGTGACATAGAAGGCCGCGGGATTGAGGAGATTTACTTCTCCGGCGACATAGTCGGCTATGGCCCAAAGCCAAACGAGTGTATAGATATAATAACGCGGCGCTGCAAGATACTCATCGCCGGCAACCACGACTGGGCGGTCGTGGATTATACCGACACCGAGTATTTTAACGAAATCGCCATGCTTGCCATTGAATGGACGAGGGAGAAACTCACGGACAAACATATGGACGACATAAGGGCGTTTAAACTATTCAAATCCGACCCGGCACGCGATGCGATGTTTGTCCACGCCACGCCAAAAGACCCTGATAACTGGGACTATATCTTTTCGCTGACAAACGCGGCGGCTAACTTTCAGAGTTTTAAACAAAAATTCTGTTTCGTAGGCCACAGTCACACGCCGGTTATAATAGAACACTCTGGCCCCGGCGAGATGTCAACTATATGGGACAAGACTGAAATAAGGGAAACAAGCCGTTACATAGTAAACGTGGGAAGCGTGGGGCAGCCGCGCGACGGCGACACACGCGCCTCATACGTGCTCGCCGATGACACAAACATTGAAATAATCCGTGTCCCATATGACATACAAAAGACCCAGGAGGAGATGGCAGAGGCAGGACTACCGGCAAGGCTCATTGAGCGATTGTCTTTCGGGCATTAAATTAATCACAAGGGGTTATTAAAACACAAATAATATGATAGAACGATATACGAAAAAAGAGATGGGACAGTTGTGGACGCTTGATGCCAAGTACAGGAAGTGGCTTGAGGTGGAGTTGGCGGTGTGCGAGGCATGGGCTGGAAAAGGAGAAATCCCCGACGCGGCGCTGAAAACAATTAAAGAAAAGGTCGGCTTCGACATCGGGCGCATTGATGAGATTGAGGCCGAGGTCAAACACGACGTCATTGCCTTTCTCACCAGCGTTTCAGAGCACGTCGGCCCGGAATCGAGATATATCCACAAGGGGCTGACCTCGTCCGATGTCCTTGATACCGCAAACGCCCTGCTTATGCGGGACGCCGCTGATATTATCATAGGCGATATTAAGTCCCTCATGGAAGTCCTCAGGGAACAGGCCATTAAATATAAAAACACCCCGTGCATAGGGCGAAGCCACGGCATTCACGCCGAACCGATGGTGTTTGGCCTGAAATTTGCCCTCTGGTATGAGGAGATGAGAAGAAATCTTCAAAGAATGGAGAGAGCGCGTAAGACGATAAGCGCGGGGAAGCTCTCCGGCGCCGTCGGAACGTTTTCCAGCATAGACCCCGACATAGAAACCATAGTGCTGAAAAAACTTGGCCTTGTCCCCGAAACTGTGGCCACGCAAATAGTTCAGCGCGACAGACACGCGGAGTTTATGACAACGCTTGCCATAGTTGCCGCGACAATCGAAAAAATCGCCATGGAGATAAGACACCTGCAGCGCACGGAGGTACGCGAGGCTGAGGAGCCATTTTCTGTGGGCCAGAAAGGCTCATCAGCAATGCCCCACAAGCGCAACCCCATAGGAAGCGAAAACCTCACCGGCCTTGCCCGCGTCGTACGCGGCAACGCGATGGCCGCCATTGAAAACGTCGCCCTGTGGCATGAGCGCGACATCAGCCACTCATCAGTGGAGCGAATTATCATTCCGGACAGCACAATTCTCATTGACTACATGCTGGTACGCCTGAAAGGAATCCTGTCGAAACTGATTGTTTATCCAGAGGCGATGCTTAGAAATCTCGAAGTAAGCCACGGGCTATATAATTCACAAAAGGTGTTGCTGGCGCTTACAGAATCGGGAATGACCAGAGAGGACGCCTATGCGGAGGTCCAAAAGAAGGCCATGGAGAGCTGGGCGGAAGGCACGAGTTTTAAGAAACTCCTGCAAGGAGGCGAAGCGATTAAGGCTTATCTGTCGGGCGGAGCGCTTGATAAACTGTTCGCCTTAGACGACTACCTCAAGCACATTGACTTTATATATAAACGTGTGTTCCCGGAGGGGGACAAAGACGCTGACGCCGCCCGCGAAACGCCCTAAGACCCATTTTCTGAACAGGCCAGCCGTCTATCGGCTAGGTACGAAGTGGGCAGGGCGCCTGCCCATGCCCCTTGCCTACGCAATAGCCGACGGTGCCGCGGGGGTGAGCCTTATACTCTACCGGAAGGCGCTAAGAAACACGATTGAAAACCTTCGCATGGTCTTACAGGGGGAATCACAGGGGTCACTTGCCGCCTCAGCCCGTAAGCTGTTCAGAAACTATGCCAGATACCTTGTTGATTACGCTATGTTTGCCTTTCTGCCAGAGGATGAAATTCTCAAAAAGATAGTCTCCTTTGAGGGAAAAGACATTCTTGATGCAGCAGTCAACCAGGGAAAGGGCATCATCCTTCTGACCGCGCATATGGGAAACTGGGAACTCGGCGGTCTTTTTCTGAACAGCCTTGGCCTCAGGATACACGTCCTGACAAACAGAGACGAAAATCCTGGGGTAGACGAGGCAAGGACGCGTTATAGACAAAGACACGGCATAAAAACGATAACAGTAGGTGCGTCAACCCCATTGTCGTCGGTGGAGCTGGCCGGGGCGCTGTTCAGGGGCGAAGTCGTCGCTATGCTCATAGACCGTCATAACCCACTCATGGGAAATATTAAGATAGAGTTTTTCGGCAAAAAAGCAGATTTCCCCGCAGGCCCGTTCATATTAAGCAAGATGACGGGCGCTCCAATAATCACGGGCTTTGTCGTCATGGAAAAAGGCGGCTACAAGGGCATAATAGAGGGGCCTTTTACCGTGACTAATGATATTGATGGGGCCGCCCATAAGGCCGTAGAAAGCCTCCAGCGCAATATCGCAAAATATCCCTGCCAATGGTATAATTTTGACATGGGAGGCGCGGACAGCTTAGGACATGGAATCGCAACCCTTACCGAATCAATGCCGGTTGATATAATTAAACAAGGTGGCTAATGAATACCATAGATGAGATAAAGGCTATAATCAACTCTAATAGGGAAGTCCTTGAACAACGGTTTAATGTCAAAACCATTGGCGTATTTGGCTCATATGTGCGTGGGGAGCAGAAAAAACGCAGCGATATAGACATCCTCGTTGAGTTCAGCGGCAGCGTAGGCTTGATAGAATTTATGCAGCTTGAGGGTTATTTGACTGAGGTTCTCGGCATAAAAGTTGACCTCGTTACAAAGGACGCGCTGAAACCGTATGTCGGCATGCATATCCTCAATGAAGTAGTGTATGTATGAAAAAGCGTGAAAACAGGGATTACCTCAACGACATTGCGGAATCCATTGACGATGCTATTTCATTTGTAAAGGGCATGACATACAATGAGTTTATCCTGGATAAGAAGACGATAAACGCTGTGGTACGGAGCCTTGAAATCATCGGCGAGGCCGCAAATAATATCAGCAAATCAATTACGCAACCGGCATAGGCTGGACTGGATACCTTAACCGCATATGAGCTATTATTATTAACCGGATAGGACATTTCTATTTTGCTAAGGATAGGACATTTCTACTTTGCTGTGACAAACTACTCAGGAATTTGCTATTTTATGGCATTCATATGTTACAATACCGTCGCTAGCGCAGAATATGTCGGGTTTCCCGATAGAATCTATTTGTTATTGGGAGTTATAGTTATGAGACTTAAGAAGATGGTTGCAGGGGTGTGGGTTGTGTTTGTATTAGCCGTAATTCCGATGTTGTGTGCCGCTGAGGCGCCAGTGGCAGAGAGGGTGTGGCCAGCTCAGGTTGATGAGATGGTGGCAAAGGTCAAAAAAGAAATAAAACTCATAGACATGGAGGCCTTTAAGAAGATCGTTGACAACAAGGGCGACGCCATAATCATAGATGCCAGAGAACCTGAGGAGTTTACAAGCGGCCACATCCCCGGCGCCGTTAATATCCCCCGCGGTCTCGCCGAATTTAAGATATGGAAGGCCATCGCCGGATTTCCGGACAAGACCAATACCGCTTTAAAACTCTATGTATATTGCAAACTCGGCGGCAGGGCCGCGCTGACAGTAAAGGCGCTGCAAGATGTAGGATTCACCAACGTAACCTCTGTGGATATGAAGATAGCCGACTGGGTCAAGGCCAACTACCCCATAGAGAGATAGGGTTTACAATACATATACAGCAAGGCGGTACGTGACAGTGCCATCTTGTTGACATGTTCAAAAAATATGCGTCAGGAGGCGACACTATGAATTGGTATCTAACGGTATTGAAAAAGTATGCGGTATTTAGCGGCAGGGCCAGAAGGAAAGAATACTGGATGTTTGTTCTTTTCAATTTCCTTATCATCATTGCGTTAAGCGTTGTTGGAGACATTCTGGATTTTCGTCTGCTTTCATCAATCTATCAGCTTGCGGTCCTCGTTCCTTCGATTGCCGCCGGTTTTCGCCGTGTGCATGATGTTGGGAAAAGCGGGTGGTTTCTGCTTATACCTATCTACAATTTAATCTTAGCTTGCACAGAAGGCACTAAAGGCGATAATAAGTATGGAGCCGACCCCAAGGCGGCAACTGAAATCGCGGCAAGCTGAAATCAATAGCATTTTAAGGTATGTAGATATAATGTTATAATACACAATGTCTTTTGACAAGAAGATAACGCGCAGGACATTCATTCGTGCGGCTGCCGGAAGTGCGTTGGCCTCCGGCCTTTCGGTGGGGGCAGTATCCTGCGGCCCGAAAAATGCTCAGGAGGCGGCTGACGGGATAAAGGCCGACCCCGACATAAGAAAGATTGCAACCCAGTGCCAGGGCTGCGGCGCCAACCGCTGTGGCATCTATGTATATGTGAAAGATGGCCGTGTCTGGAAAGTCGAGGGCAACCCACGCACATACAACAACGCGGGGACGGTCTGCCCACGCGGCCACGCCTATATCAAGGAGCTATATAACCCGGACAGGATTAAACAGCCCCTTAAAAGGACAGCCGAAGGCAAATACGAGCCTATCTCATGGGAGCTGGCGTTTGAGGAAATCTCCACAAAACTTAATCTTATCATCATGGACAACGGCCCTCAGTCGGTCTTCTGGGCACAGTATCCTATGGCCAACATACCCCTTGCCTTCAGATTTATGCACGCCCTCGGCTCTCCAAATACGATTACCCACGGCGCCACGTGTTTTACCGCGCGAAACGCCGCGTTTAACGCCACATGCGGCGCCCTGCCTGACAATGACCTGAAAAACAGCCGCTATATAATACTGGTCGGCAGAAACCCCGCCGCCGGCGTCAAACTCCAGCAAATCAAAGACATCGCCAACGCAAAAAGGCAGGGCGCGCGCCTTGTCGTCCTCGACCCGCGACACAGCGAGACGGCCGTTATCGCCGACGAATGGCTTGCCATAAAGCCGGCAACAGATTTGGCCTTTCTACTGGCCATGCTTAACGTAATCATTGAGGAAGGTCTCTATGACCGAAGGTTCGTAGAAGAACACACCGTCGGATTTGACAATCTCAGAGACGCCCTTGTCACATATCCCCCCGAATGGGCGCAGACGACATGCGACATCCCAAAGGAAACCATATATCGCGTGGCGAGGGAATTCGCCTCCTATAAACCCCGCGCCCTTATTCACAGGGGTTATCACGGCGGCTACGGCGCGGGTTATTTTAACAGCTTTCAGACGGCGCGCGCAGTGGCCATTTTAAATGCCATCATCGGCAATTACGAGGCCGTGGGAGGGCTGTTTATGCCACTTAAACCCACGCTTGGTGAGCTTGAAAAGGGCGGCCACCCGGCCCCGCCTATCCCTGAAATCGAAAAGGCCGACGGCGCTGGCGTGCCCGGCAGATACCCCGCCGCCTCATACTCCGATGGCATTGTGCAGGCCATCCCGGAGCTGGCCCTCTCCGGCAAACTAAAGGCCGGATTCGTCAATCACATGAACCCCGTCAGAACCAATCCAAACCCCGAACGGGTCATTGCCGGATATAAGAAACTTGAACTACTTGTCACCATTGACTGCTTCATGTCAGAGACCGCCGCCGCTTCGCATTACGTACTTCCTGAGTCGTTTTTCCTTGAACGCGACGACCATGTGGATACCGTCCACTCAGGGCCGGTTGGTCAGCTCACTGTGGTTGCACAAGTTGTAAAGCCGATGTATGACACAAAACCCCTGCTTGATATTATCACCGGCCTGTCAAAGGGGCTTGGAATAGGAAGGTATTTTAATTTTACGATGGACGAATTGAATACACTGCGCCTTCAACCATTTGGCGTAAAGCTTGAGGAACTAAAGAGGGAGGGCGTTGTTGAGGTCGGCCCGCGCTGGGTGGAGGGTTTTAAACCTTGTAAGACGCCGTCGGGTAAGATTGAGTTTTATTCAGACCAGCTTGCCTCCTGGGGGCTTGACCCGATGCCACGGTGGCAGGAGCCGCTGGTTACTCCAAATCCATCCGACAAGAATTCATTCAGGCTAATTCACGGCAAACAGGCCATTCATACACACTCTATGACCGCCAACGTGCCGTACCTGATGCAGTTAAGTGACCGTTATGACATGATACGCCTCTGGATTAACCGCCAGAGGGCGGAGGCCATCGGCCTCAAAGACGGCGATACGGTAGTTATTGAATCGGACATCGGGAAGGGTTATGTGAAGGTGCGCCTGACCGAGGGCCTTCATCCCTCTGCCGTGTGGATGCCAAGCGGCTACGGCATATTCTCTAAATACCTGAAAACAGCCTATGGAAAAGGCATCAACTACAACGATTTCCTGAACACGTATTTCGACCCCGCCGTTGGGCACGTAATGAGCAACGAGATAATAGTTCGGGTGTCAAAGGCATGAGCGCGCCCGTGAAATCAGGGAAATTGGCTAAATGGGCTATGCTTATTGATACCACAAAGTGCGTGGGGTGTTTGGCTTGCGTGGCGGCCTGCCATAACCAGAATGAGCTGCCGGTTACGGAGTTTTTCAACCGAGTAGAGGAGCGGGAGTTCGGGTGTTTCCCGAACTACAACCGGAGATTTCTGCCCATGCAATGCCAGCACTGCGACAATCCCCCCTGCGTCAGCGTCTGCCCCACAGGGGCGTCTTATAAGCGAAGCGACGGCATTGTGGCAATTGACACGCGGCGGTGCATCGGGTGTAAGTACTGCATCCTGAGCTGCCCGTATAAGGCGAGGATTATTAACAAGGAACACGGCTTCGTCCATAAGTGCGGCTTTTGTGCCGCCTTACTACATAATAACGCCCTACCCGCCTGTGTCGGCACATGCCCCACCGGTGTGAGGGTCTTCGGGGATTTGAACGACCCCAACAGCGAAATATCAAAACTTGCCGCCTCAAAAAAAGTCATACAAATAGGAAAAGATTTAAACACAAAACCCTCAATTTATTATATCATAGGGTAGCGTCGGCAGTGTTGCTGAAATGATGGGATTCGAATGAAAAAAATTGTTTTATCAATTTTGATATGGGTTTTGGCGTCATGCTCCTCCCAAAAGGCTAAGGAAGCCGCGGGGGCGGCGGGGCGGGATTCCTACGCGGGGCTGTGGGGTATGCTCGTGTTGCCAACACCACCGGAAGTAAAGCCTATAAACGAAGGCGGCAAGGCCGTTTTCAAAGATGCCTCACACTCAACAGGCAAGGGTAAGATAGCGGTAGGAACGGCGTGAAGCTGAGAGGGGATTTCCCGGTTCGGGAAATAAATCGGGGAATAAAGAGGATGCGCCAGGGCACACACTGACAATGATATACTGGAGTTCTCTGATAACGTTCTACCTGTTTAGCGCCGGCGTCAGTGCCGGGGCTATGCTGCTATCAATTGCCGCCGATCTTATAAACCCTGTGAAGTATAAGAAGATTGTGACAACAGGGGCATATATCGCCCCGTTTCCCATAATGGCGGGGATGATTATGTTGATCTTTGATTTAGAGAGGCCAGGGCTTTTCTGGCTCCTCCTTACGACATTCAAATATAAGTCAATCATGTCCATTGGGGCGTGGATAATAACCTTTTTCTCCGCCGTGAGTATAATTTATTTTATCTTAAATCTTCAAAAAGACTATCTGAAATTAAAGACAAAGACCACCGCGGTAAATGCCATAAAGCTCGCGGGGCTTATCCTTTGTACGAGCGTTGCGCTATATACGGGGCTGCTCCTGTCAACGCTCACGGCGCGACCATTTTGGAACACGCCAATAACCCCTGTGCTGCTGTTTATTTCGGCGGTAATTGATGGACTTGCCGCAATATCTCTGGTGTTGTGTCTCAAGCCGGATGAGGATAAAAGGGATATCAATACATTCATCCACACGGGGGATTTTGTCCTGCTGTATTTATTATTACTATGTACGGTGATTTTTTTAATCGGCCTTGGCAAGTCCACACAGAGCGCTGCGAGCGCGCTGGGTATTGTTACAAGCGGGCAATTGAGTGTTTTATTTTGGTTTGGGTTTGTGGCGGTGGGGGTAGTAATACCATTTGTCGCCGCCGCGTATCAGCTCTGCACGAAGATGCGGGTACACAGTCCCTGGCTTAACTTCATATCGGCGTTGTTTGCGTTAATTGGTGGTTACATTGTTCGCAGTGTCATTGTAGATGCCGGGCAGCTGACACAGGCAATATTATTTTGAGGAGACAATAGAAGTTATGTTCGACGAACAGGCACCTGGGGAGCAACTTTTATGTGAGATGCAGCGCCTTCGCGAATCGGAGGGAAAGTTCAGGCTGCTGCTTGACACCACGGGGGATTACATCCTGACGGCGGACGTGGAAACTGGCGTTATTAGCTACTGCAACGATAGATTCGCCGAGCTTCTTGGCATACCCGCGGCCAAGTTGCGGGGGATGGACCTCTATGAGATTTTCCCGGCTGAGCAAAGAGAAATATACGCGAGACGTCTGGCGGGCGGCCACGACCAACACATAGTAAGCGATATGTACCTAAGGCATCGGGAGGGTCGGCACATACCCGTGGAACTCACAGGACAAAGGCCGTAGAGATGGATGGCATGGAAGTCCTTTGCGCCGTATTCAGAGACATTACCGCGCGTAAGATGCTCGACACCCAGTTGAAGAAAAACTGCCAGTTTCAGACGATAATTAATTCAATCCTGCAGGTAGCCCTAAAGCCTATTCCCCTGAGGAGACAGCTTGACCTTATGCTGGATTTGATTCTGTCGTACCAGTGGCTCAGGTTTCACGCAAAGGGGAGTATTCATCTGGTTGAGGGCAACAGACCGGAGACGCTTGTAATGTACGCGCATAAAAACTTTGAGAGTGGACTATTGAAACTCTGTAATGTGCTGCCATTTGGCAGATGCCTGTGTGGGTTGGCGGCCTCCACACGGGAGATAGTCTTTGCCAATACCATAGATGACCGGCATGAACACAGACCTCCGGGTATGGCGGCGCACGGCCACTACTGCGTACCCATAACGCTTGGCAAACGGGTGTTGGGGGTGCTGAACCTATATGTGAATGAAGGCCATGAAAGTACCATTGAGGAAGAGGAGTTTCTCACGGCGGTGGCAAATACGCTTGCCGGGGTTATCAGCCGTGCCAGAATGGAAGAGCATTTAATAAAAAATGAAGAGCAGATGCGTTCTATTGTGCAGACTACGGACAATGCAATCATCTGTACAAACACCAACGGGGAGATAGTCCTCTGGAACACGGGGGCGGCGAAGATATTTGGATATGCCCCACATGAGGCAGCCGGACGGCCATTTGACATAATCATACCTGAATCCATGAGAGACGGCTTCAGGAAAGACTTTAAGACGGCTATTGAAACCGGGCATTCCTATCTGTTGGGTAAAGAGACCACCCTGACGGCGATAACAAAAGATGGGACGGAGTTTCCAGTGGAACTTTCCGCCGCCTTGTGGACGGTGCAGACAGGGACGTTTTTTACGGCGATACTTAGGGATATTACCAACCATGTAATTGAGAGACAGCAGCGTGAGCAGGCAATAGAAAAACTCCGCAAACTCACAGGCTCGGTAGTAGTGGCCATATCCGCTATTTTAGAGGCCAGAGACCCATACACGGCCGGACACCAGTCAAGGGTGGCCGATCTTTCCCGCGCCATAGCCGACGAGATGGGCTTTCCCAGAGATAAGGCGGAGGGCGTGAGAATCGCGGCCTCCATACACGACGTAGGGAAGATTTATGTCCCGTCAGAAATCCTTAGTAAACCGGGCAAACTCCTTGAGGTGGAGTTTAGCCTGCTGAAACATCACTGCCAAATTGGTCACGATATATTAAAGGATGTGGATTTCCCATGGCCTGTGGCAAATATAATCCTCCAGCACCACGAAAGACTCGACGGCTCCGGCTATCCCTCCGGCCTCAAAGGCGATGAGATACTAATTGAGGCAAGGATAATCTGCGTGGCAGATGTCGTTGAGGCAATGAGTAACCACCGCCCCTATCGTCCCGCCCTAGGCCTTGACAAGGCATTAGGGGAGATATCGGCAAACAGCGCGGTACTATACGATAAAAACGTGGTGGAGGCGTGTCTTGCCGTCTTTAATAAGGGTTTTTCGTTTAAGAGTTAAGGGAGTCGGCGCTGTCTGTATAATTCCTCAAAATATCAGCGTCTCCCTGCAATTCTCTGTAAAAAATTGAACTTCCGTAAAAAGCTGTTGACACAGGCGTTGGTCTTGTGATATAAATCACGTGGTTGGGTTTTTAGAGGGTTGTTTCAAATGAATGAACAAGGAGATGGCTATGAAGAAGGCTTTGAAGTGTTGGGAGATTAAGAAATGTGACTGTGCTGTAAAGGCGACGTGCGATGTTTACAATGAAGAGATGAACGCGTTGAAACCGGACCCTAGTGTTGTGAACTGCTGGGATTATCTGGAGTGTCCGGAGTCAAAAAGGAATCTGTGTGAGGCATATATTGAAAGGCAAGGCCAGGAGTGTTGGAAGCTTACCAGCACGCGCTGTAATGATAATGAGATATTAGAGTTTAATGAAAAGATGCGGCTTTGCAGAAAATGTGGATTTTTCAATAAACATGCCAACAGGCACATTTAGTCAGCGGAGTTAACCCGGCCATATGGGAGCGGGTTGTTAATAGATTCGGTGATGGTTGACTGAAGGCAAGGGAGGTGGCAGGGGCTGATTTTTCTTTCGCGTGTATGGTAACATTCCTCCGTTTTAGAGGGAGGTCAGGTGGTGTCAGGCCGTGCGTAGGCTGGGGTGTCTGTTTGTGATTACTGTTTTAAGAAGGGGTTCTGCGGATATGGTGTTGAGCTGTGGCTGAGCGATTTGGCGGCGTACAAATGCCCGTGAAAGGTATGGGATTGCGGGATATAATGGCAAAAGAGAAAGGTAACATTTTAGACGGTTGGTATAATCTTATACTTGAGACATACCCCCCTGAGAGCAGGGTCTTTCTTAAGAAAAAGAGTGACCAGTTTGCCAACCCCATAGGACATACCATCTCGGCATCCATAGAAGGGATACTGGAAGGACTGCTCTGCAACGGGGCTCAAGAACAAATGGCGGTCATGTTAAGCGATATTATCAGAATAATGGCTATCCAGGACTGTAGCCCATCTGACACGATATTACTCATATTGTTGTTAAAGCGGACACTGAGAGACACAACAAGGGGATATGTTAAAGGGGATCAGCTATTTAGTGAATTATTGGCGTTTGAGGATAAAATAGATAGATTAACCCTTCTTTCCTTTGATATCTTTATGAAGTGCCGTGAGGATGTTTTCAATCTTAAGGTTAATGAACTAAAAAGAAGCACCTTTATGATTGCAAAGAGATTAAAATCAGAAGGTGCCGAAACTCTGTAAAAAAACTGATGTAGGAGGTGGTTTAAATGAAAATCTTACTTCCATTTCTTGGAGTAATAGGCGTTGTAATGGTTGCCTTTGTAGGCGTGGAGTTGTTAAACCTTCGTTATCTCTTTGGGATAATAATACCTTACGCGGCCTTTATCACTTTTATGGCAGGAGTTATTCTGCACGTGTTGAAATGGGGAAGATCGGCGGTTCCTTTTTGTATACCAACTACAAGCGGGCAGCAGAAGTCTTTTCCATGGGTAAAACGGGACAGGTTGGACAATCCCTCTGACAACCTTGAGGTTATTGGCAGAATGGCCTTAGAGGTCTTTCTCTTCCGCTCTCTGTTTAGCAACACAAGCTCAAGTCTTAAAGAAGATGAGGGACGCCTTATTCATGGCTCCAGTAAGTGGCTATGGGGGGCTGGGCTGGCGTTTCATTGGACATTCTTCATTGTGGTGTTCAGACATTTGAGGCTGTTTGTTGACCCAATTCCATCAGTGCTTTATTTGGTTGACAGTTTGGACGGTCTAATGCAATTGGGCGTGCCGGTTTTGTATTGGACAGGACTGATTTTGCTGGGTTCAGCGACATATCTGTTTATCAGGAGGGTTTTTATACCGCAGGTACGTTATATTTCTCTGCCTAACGATCACTTTCCTTTGTTACTGATTATCGCTATTGTTTTGTCCGGGCTGCTTATGAGGTATTTCTTAAAAGTAGATATTATCTATGTTAAAGACCTCACAGTTGGGCTTTTTAGCCTCAAACCGGTCATTACACATAACCTGGGGCTAATATTCTACATACACCTGTTCTTAGTAAGCGTGTTATTAGCCTATTTCCCCTTCAGTAAGTTGATGCACGCAGCCGGTGTGTTGTTAAGCCCTACACGAAATATGCCAAACAATAGTCGTAGGGTAAGGCACATAAACCCGTGGAACTATCCTGTTAAAGTCCATACTTATGAAGAGTATGAGGATGATTTCAGGGATAAGATGAAAAAAGCTGGAATCCCTGTTGAAAAGGAGTAGATATGTCAAATTCAAAGTCAGAGGAGTTGTCGTCCGACATAAAGTATACGCTTCCAGAGGAAGACTGGATGGATGTTCCGGTGCGGATGAAAAAGGGTATGTATTGCCACGGTGCCAACGAAAACAGTCTTATAACCGTTGGATTTCCAAACCCAAGACAGTGGTCATCGTCGGAAACGAATTGGAAGCTGCCTGAGAACTGGCAGGATATTGTACTAACGGGAATGGCTGAAAGGCTTGAGAAATACCGGTCATTTCACATCTTTATGGATATATGCGTAAGGTGCGGGGCGTGTGCCGACAAATGCCATTTCTTTCTTGGCACGGGGGACCCGAAAAACATGCCTGTGCTGAGGGCCGAGCTGCTAAGGTCAATCTACCGCAGGGAATTCACAACAGCAGGCAAGTTATTCGGCAAGTTTGCAGGTGCCAGAGAACTTAATGAAGAGGTACTGAGGGAGTGGTGGTATTATTTCTTTCAGTGTACGGAGTGCCGAAGGTGTTCGGTGTTTTGCCCTTACGGCATAGATACGGCCGAAATTACAATGATAGCCCGTGAGTTGCTTAATCTTTTGGGGCTGAACATTGAGTGGATAGCAGGGCCGGTTGCCAATTGCTACATGAAGGGCAACCATCTTGGCCTTGAACCACACACCATCACAAGCAGTGTAGAGTTTCTGACAGATGAGATTGAGGAGCTGACGGGCATCAAAATAGAGCCGACCTTTAACAGAAAAGGTGCTGAGATACTATTTGTGACCCCATCAGGAGACCTCTTTGCCGATCCCGGAACCTATACATGTATGGGATATTTGATGCTGTTTCACGAATTAGGCCTTGATTACACATGGAGCACATATGCCTCTGAGGGCGGAAACTTTGGCTCGTTTACATCAAACGAAATGGGCAAGAGGCTCAATTCCAAGATATATGCCGAGGCAAAGAGGCTGGGTGTAAAGTGGATACTTGGTGGTGAGTGCGGCCACATGTGGAGGGTGTTAAACCAGTATATGGACACATGGAACGGGCCGGCGGATTTTCTTGAGGTTCCGGTCTCTCCAATAACCGGGACTGTCTTTGAAAATGCAAGCTCCACAAAAATGGTACATATTTCAGAGTTTACGGCAGACCTGTTAAAACATGACCGGCTTGAAATTGCTCCCTCACGCAACGACCATTACAAGGTGACATATCACGACTCCTGCAACACCTCAAGAGGGATGGGGCTGTTAGAGGAACCCCGCTACATTATAAAGAAGGTGTGTAATAACTTCTTTGAGATGCCGGAACACACAATCAGAGAAAAGACTTTTTGTTGTGGGAGCGGCTCAGGTCTCAACGCCTCTGAGAACATGGAGATGCGCCTAAGGGGCGGCTTCCCGCGTGCAAACGCCGTGAAGTATGTGAAAAATAAATACGATGTTGATATGCTTGCCTGTATATGCGCTATTGACAGGGCGGCCCTGACCACGATTATGGACTACTGGGTGCCGGGGGTTAGGGTAATAGGAGTAACAGAGCTCTTAGCCAACGCCATGAAGATGAAGGGAGAGAACAACAGACAAACAGATCTAAGGGGCGATCCGCTGTTAGGCGCAGAGGGCGGTGACGCGGAGGAGGAAAGTGAAGATGTCTGACAAGAGTAAGGTAATATATTTGTTGGTTATCTTTTGTGCAGTTGCTGCCTTTCCGTTTTTGTATAACAGTTTGTCAACACCTGTAAATGCAAAGATAGAGTTAAATACGCCTGTTATAGACGCCATGAAGGTTAAGCAGTGCATAGTTCCAAAAGAGGAAATGAGGCGTGACCACATGAAGATTTTAAACAGATGGCGCGACGAGGTGGTCCGTGACAGCCATAGAGAGTTTGGCAACATTGACGGCGTAATGTATGAAAAAAGCCTTCAAAGGACATGCATGCATTGTCACTCAAATAAAAGTGAGTTCTGTGACAGATGCCACGCGTATGCGTCAGTGGACGTCTATTGCTGGGATTGTCATCTTGCGCCGAAGGAGAACAAGCCATGAGTACAGGTAGAAGACAGTTTCTAAAAGCGGCAGGAGTAACAGGTCTGTTAGGCCTTGTGGGTTCGCCTCTGTTGAAGATTTTCGCTCCCGGTGAGCTTGAAGCCTCATCTGAGTTTAGAGAAGGGGCGGCCTTAACTGCCAGAAGGTGGTCGTTGGTGGTGGATATGAAGGCCTTTCCAACTGAGGAAAGTTATACCAAATGTATAGAGGCATGTAATTACACTCATAACATACCACGTATGGATAACGAGAAACATGAGGTAAAGTGGATATGGCCAGAGACATATGAACATGCCTTTCCAGATAATTACGACGTATATTTGTCAGAAAATATAGAGTCTATGACATTTCTGGTTCTGTGTAACCACTGTGATAACCCGCCGTGTGTCAGGGTGTGTCCGACGAAGGCGACATTTAAACGTGAGGATGGTATAGTTGCAATGGATTACCACCGCTGCATAGGATGCAGGTTTTGCATGGCCGCGTGTCCTTACGGCGCGAGGAGTTTCAACTGGAGAGATCCCCGACCCTTCACAAAAAACGTCAACCCCCTTTATCCGACCAGAACCAAGGGTGTGGTTGAAAAGTGTAATTTCTGCGCGGATAGATTGTACAGAGGCGAGCAGCCTGCCTGCGTTGAGGCATCAGGCGGAGCGCTTATATTTGGGGACCTGAAGGATAAGGATTCTAACGTAAGAAACATTCTTCGCACCAAATTCGCTATCACACGCAAACCTGACAGAGGAACGCTCCCTCGTGTCTATTACATAATCGGAGGCAGTTAGAATGATTGAAAAAGCGCTATCAGGAAATAAGTTTTACTGGGCCTGGGTTTGTTTCTTACTGGCAGTGATCGCGGTAGGCGTTGCATCCTACATCAGACAGTTTCACTATGGTTTAGGCATAACTGGTATGAGCCGTGACGTTTCATGGGGTTTTTATATAGCCCAGTTCACGTTCTTCGTGGGTGTGGCCGCCTCGGCGGTTATGGTTGTGATGCCATACTATCTGCATAACTTCAAGAGATTTGGCAGAATAACGATATTAGGTGAATTTCTGGCAATCCCCGCGGTAGTAATGTGTATGCTTTTCATCTTTGTTGATATGGGACAGCCAACACGAATCCTGAACGTTATACTCTACTACACCCCTAACTCTATAATGTTCTGGGACATGGTTGCCCTAAGCGGCTATCTGACGATAAATGTATTAGTTGGCTGGACAACGCTAAGCTCCCAACAGAAGTCAGTTCCACCACCAAAGTGGGTAAAGCCGTTGATATACTTATCTATACCCTGGGCATTTAGCATACATACCGTTACAGCCTTTCTGTATGCTGGATTACCGGCGAGGCATTTTTGGTTGTCGGCAATTATGGCGGCGCGATTTCTTGCCTCCGCCTTTGCCGGAGGTCCTGCCCTTCTGGTAATATTGTGTCTTATAATCAAGAGAATAACGAAATTCGACCCTGGCGAAAAGGCGATAAAGGGTCTGGTAACGATCGTTACGTATGCCTTGATTGTAAACATATTCTTTATAGGGCTGGAGCTTTTTACAGCCCTGTATAGTCAGGTTCCTGGTCATATGCAGACATTTCAGTATCTCTATTTTGGTCTTGGCGGCCATGGAAAACTGATTCCACTAATGTGGTTTTCGACCTTTTTAGCCATATCGGCAGTTGTATTACTGTTGGTGCCAGCTACGCGGACGAATCAGATAACGCTGTTATTTGCTTGCGCCTCAGTGCATATATCTCTGTGGTTTGATAAGGGGTTTGGTTTTGTTATAGGTGGTTTTGTGCCAAACCCACTTGAAAAGGTTACAGAGTATTGGCCAACATTAAATGAGTTATTGGTAACTACGGGTATCTGGTCAATAGGTTTGCTGATTTTAACGGCCTTATACAGGATTGCTATATCAGTAAAGGTTGAGCTGGAAGCCTGATTTGCGCTCCCACCCCCCTTTTCTGTCCTGATGTTGTCAGGAGGGACATAAAGGGGGGGCTTTTCAGGTCGGGGGTTTGCCAGGCAGGCCGGTGAAAAAGTGACCCGCCGTAAAGTACAAAACTCCTCGCTTTTCAGGACATTTCTATTTGGAGATTACAGCCCTCGCCAATCCTCGCCATGAGACAGGAAAATGATATGGCGGGAGGGATTTATTAAATTCCGGGTTTCATTGTATAATACTCAGAGCTAAAAAAGGCAGGCGGGGTAGTGTCCGCCGCACCTGGCTGCAATGGAGGTTTATGCGCAACGGTAAAGTGCTCGTTATAGACGATGAGTATATAGTGAGAGTAAGTTGCCAGAGGGTGTTGGAAGCGGAAGGTTACGTTGTGTTTCTGTCGGCCAACGCCGCGGATGGCCTTAAACTTATAGAAGACGAGGGACCCGACCTTGTGATAACCGACCTGATAATGCCGGGCATGGACGGTTTTGAACTTCTGACACTGGTAAGGGACAGATGGCCTTCGCTGACGGTAGTCGTGATGACTGGTTATGGCACTACGGAGGCGGCAAACAAGTCTTTAGAACTCGGGGCGGACGGTTTTATAAAGAAACCATTCCTGCCTGAGGAGCTCCTCTCAATTGCCAGCACAACCCGAAAGGATTATGCCTATTGAGACGTGTACACGGCAATCCCGGAAATGTAAGACGCGCGTCGCCGTCGCCCGGTTCGGAAAAATGGAAGATATTGGAGGCACTTTAGCATGGAAGGAAACATACTAATAGTTGATGACAACGACATAATAGTCAAAAGCTGTGAAAGCATTCTCACCCCTGAAGGCTTTGTGGTTACCGGCTCAACAGACTCCAGCGAGGCCATCGAACTTATACACAACAACGACTACGATATCGTCGTAACGGACTTAAATATGCCCGGCATTGACGGCTATGAGCTGATAAGGCAGGTAAACGCTATAAAGCCGTCTACCGGCATTGTGGTCATCACGGGTTTTGCCTCTCAGCAAAATATCAGAGACATCCTCCAGTTGGGAATCATAGATTATATGTCAAAACCATTTTCTCCTCATATACTGCTTGAGACGATAACGAAGGCCATGTATTTGGTAAAGAAGATAAAGGCCATCTCCGCCAGGCCGGATTCTGAAACCGAGGCCAAAAGGAAGACCGACGCCCTGAACGCTATCATAAATGAATACAAGACAACGCCGGGGGCACTGCTGAGAGTTCTGGAGTCGGCCCAGGACCTGATTGGCTACCTGCCGCCCTCTGTGCAGAGATTCATAGCCGTCGGGCTGCGAATTCCAGTGAGCGAGGTATATTCGGTAGTGTCGTTTTATCCCTATTTCACGATGAAGGCGCGCGGCAGACACCACATCAAGGTATGCGTAGGCAACGCCTGCCACGCCAAGAAGGCAGGACAGATATTGACCAGATTAAAAAGAAACCTGAATTTCAATGAGGACAGCCTGACAGCCGACGGGAGGTTTTCCTACGAGACCATCCGCTGCCTCGGCGCGTGCGGCTTTGCCCCGATAGTAGAGATTGACTATGACACCCACGGCGGTGTTGACCCCGACAAGGCACTGGATTTATTAAAGGATTATCACTGAGGAGGCCCGTATGCCTGCGATTAAAGTTAAATTCACGAATAAAAGCGTTGATAAATTAACCATTGAAGATTTAAAGGCTATTCAGGACAACTACAAAGACCCCAGAGTTCGCGGCTCAAAGGCGTCAATACTGCTGTGCGGCGGTACGGCATGCAAGGCCCGCGGCGGCGCGGCGATTCAGGAGGCACTGTTAGGCGAACTGCAGAAAAAAGGCATAGACAGCGAGGTATCAGTCTCCGAAACCAGTTGCGATGGTTTCTGTAACCAGTCTCCGGTGATGACCATCTATCCCGATATGACATTATATCAAATGTTTAAACCCGAAGACGTCCCCGCTATCGTTGACGAACACTTCACAAAAGGCCAGCCGGCTGAAAAATTTGTATATAAAGACCTCAAGGACAAAAAATCCATACCTCACCAGCAGGATATTCCGTTTTTTAAATTACAGACAAAGCGCGTACTCAACAAAAGCGGTCTCATTGATCCAGACGACATCGAGGCATACATATATCATGGCGGTTACATGGCAATGGCAATGGCGGTTACAGGGATGAGGCCTCAGGAGATAGTAAGGAAGATAAAAGACTCCGGACTGAGGGGAAGAGGCGGCGGCGGATTTCCAACAGGATTGAAATTTGAAATCTGTATGCTCAGGGCGGATGAAACGAAATACGTAATCTGTAACGCCGGTCCAATCTCCAGAAGCATAATAGAAACCGACCCGCATTCCATAATCGAAGGCATGATAATAGCCGGGCGGGCAGTGGGCGCTAAAAAGGGTTTTGTTTATGTCAGAGAACCGGACAACCTCTTCATCCTAAGACGGCTGCACACGGCAATTGAGCGCGCACGCCTTTGCGGTTTTCTTGGGGATGATATTTTCAACAGCGGTTTTAACTTCACAATAGACGTGGCCTTCGGGGCGGGGACATTTATCTGCGGCGAGGAGACGGCCCTCATTCGCTCTTTGGAGGGAAAACGCGGGTTTCCCACGCCGAAACCCCCATTCCCGGCCCAAAGCGGCCTGTGGGGAAGACCTACAATAGTTGATAACGCCGAGACCTTCGCCAATGTGCCTCTGATAATCTCAAACGGCCCGGCATGGTTTCGGTCAGTTGGGACTCAGGACTCACCCGGGACGAAGATATTTACCCTCAGCGGCGCGGTAAACTCAAATGGCCTGATAGAAGTCCCTATGGGAACGACATTCAGGACGATAGTGTATGATATAGGCGGTGGGCTGAAAAAGAAAAGCAAGTTTAAGGCCATCCACATCGGAGGCCCTACGGGGGGAGTTATCCCCGAATCTCTCCTTGATACGCCGGCCACCTATGAGGCAATTACGGCGGCTGGGGTTATCGTAGGCTCCGGCAATCTCATCATCATGGATAACAATACATGCATGGTCAACGAGGCCATGAGCGCAATGGAATTTGGCCACGGCGAGTCATGCGGCAAATGTGTCCCATGCCGCATAGGGACAAAGGTAATGTACGATAAGCTCCTTGATATAACCGAGGGACGCGGTAAACTGCAAGACCTTGACACACTTGCAGAGCTGGCTTACGAGGTAAAGCGGACTTCCCTTTGCGGCCTCGGACAAACATCGCCCATAATGGTGCTCACGGCCCTGAAACATTTCAGGGAGGAGTTTGAGGAGCACATAACAGAAGGCTGGTGCCAGGCCGGCAAGTGCAGGTCGCTGTCAACATTTGTCATAGAATCGAAGACCTGTACGGGCTGCGGCTCATGCGCAAGGAAGTGTCCGCAAGAGGCTATTAGCGGCGAAAAGAAAAAACCCCACCTGATAGACAAGGATGTGTGCATCAAGTGCAGGAGCTGCTTTGAGACATGTCCGTTTAATTCTATACGAATAGAGCCTGGTGTGGTCGAGGAGGTTGACAAATGGTAGAATTCACTATAGACGACAAGATAATCAAGGTCCCCGATGGGACAACAATACTTGTAGCCGCCATGGAAAATGGCATAGACATCCCTCACCTGTGCTGGGACAAACGCCTTACCCCGTTTGGCGGCTGCCGCATATGCCTTGTGGAGATAGAGGGACATTCAAGGCTCTATACATCGTGTTCCACCGCGGCTGAAAACGGCATGGTAGTTTATACCTCCACGCCAGAGGTGCTGAAGGCAAGAAAGACCGTGTTTGAGCTTCTGCTTGTCCATCATCCGCTGGACTGCCCCATTTGCGATAAGGCCGGTGAGTGCAAGCTCCAGGACATGTCATATAAATACGGCGCCAGCACCAGCAGCTACGCCGGAGAGAAGAAGGCCGACCCCGAGGACATCGCCAACCCGCTGATAGATATAAACACCAACAGGTGCATTATGTGCGGGCGCTGCGTGCGCGTGTGCTGGGAACATCAGGGCGTTGGCGCAATAAACTTTATCGGCAGGGGGTTTGGCACAAAGGTAAGCCCGCCATTTGAGGAGACACTCAACTGCGAGTTCTGCGGACAGTGCGTGGACGCGTGCCCTGTGGGGGCGCTGGGCAGCAAACCATTTCGCCACCGTGCGAGGGCCTGGTTCCTTGAGCAAAAGGACAACATCTGCCCATACTGCGGCGTTGGATGCACCATTACGCTGGATATAAGAGAGGGAAAGATTCTCAACGCCAAAGGCGTTGACGGCAAGGGACTGAGCAATGGTGATTTGTGTACAAAAGGTCGCTACGGCACGGACTACATATACTCCAGCAACAGGTTAAAGACCCCGCTGGTCAGAAAAAATGGTGAACTCGTCCCATCCTCATGGGAGGAGGCCATGTATTTAGTGGCCAACGGCCTGACGCAGATAATAAAAACGCACGGCCCGGACAGCATTGGCGCAATTGGATCATCCCGCTGTACAATTGAAGACAACTATGTGCTGCAGAAATTCATGCGCACCGCCATCGGCACTAACAATATTGATTCCTCGGCATTCTTCGGGTTTGCAAAGGTGTTTAAGGCAATTGATATGGCATTTGGCCTTCACGAGCTTCCCATAGATTTCGACTCTCCTCTGGCCAGAAAGACCCTCCTCGTTCTGGAGTCTGACATAGCGGCAACACATCCAATTTGGGGACTAAAATTTATTGAGGCAAAACAGCGTGGAGCGCGCCTCATTGTGGCCAGCGCCAGAGAGACAAAGCTCACAAGGCACGCCCACAGATGGCTTAGAATCAAACCCGGCACGGCACAGGCACTCGTATATGGTATTATGAAAACAGCCATTGACGAGGGATATCATCTGAAACATGAGATGGCAAAAAATATCGGGAATTTCTCTGAGATGGTGGAGCTGTTAAAAGACTATACCCCTGATAAGGTGTGTGAACTTACCGGTATCTGTGGTAATGAGTTTCTGCATGCGGCGGAGGAGTTCCTTGCTTCCGAAAGTCGGCTCGTTACGACGGCAGCCACGCCCGCCAGTAATCTTGAGGGATTAAACTCGCTGCTTGCCGCCGCTAATCTTGTCATATTAACGGGAGACGGCCCGCGCGCCCTCCAACTGCCGGCGGAGTACTCAAACACGTTCGGCCTTTGGAAGATGGGCGTAACGCCCGGATATCTGCCCGGCTATGTGAAGATAACAGATAGACCGGGAAAGAATCTGTTTAATATGCTCTATGAAAAAGACTCCATAAAGGCGCTCTATCTGATGGGTGAAGACCCTCTGGTAACCTACCCGGACCTAAAAAAACTTGAGAACAAGTTTCAGTCCCTTGAGTTTATCGTGGTGCAGGACATACGCATGACCGCCTGCGCGCGCTACGCCCATGTGGTGCTGCCAGCGTCAAGCTGGTCAGAAAAAGAGGGCACTTTTATTAATATGTCGGGCGTATATCAGGATGTCCATAAGATTGTGGCCACCACAGGGGAGTCAATGCCGGATTGGCAGATTCTCAGAAACCTTGCCAGGGTAATGAATGTCCCCATAGGGGCAGACAGCCTCAAGGCAATACAGGAAGAAATAGAGTCAATAAACGTCAATCTGCCACATGAGAAATGGAAATACTGCCCCGTGCCATTTGAGCTGGCCGAAAAACCGGACGCCAAATATCCACTCGTGCTGGTTACGGGAAATTTGATGCAGCACTCAGGGGCACTTTCCGCCATGTCAACAAGCCTTACCCATGTCATATCCGACGCGTTTGTCCAGGTCAGCGCCCCCGACGCGGATAAATATAACCTTGAGGACGGCGGCAACGCAAAGGTCGAGTCCAAAAATGGTTCGGCCACTATGAAGGTACGCATCTCTGAGGAAATCCCTGAGGGGATGATATTTGTCCCGCTGCACTTCTTCCGTTGGCGCGTCAGCGAGCTGCCCTCTGTAACGCAGAGCGATGCCGTGCCCATCACCACGGTACGCGTTACGCCGCAGGATTAAAGGATTAACGACGAAGGGGGGTAACCCCCCCTTCACCCCGTATTTTCACCAAAGGTATTATTTCTCCGAAACGTGTTATAATAGGCCAGCATGGAAAGAATCAATATTAGTGTGATACGCCTTGTGGCGGGCAGAGGCATGGTTATTCTGCTGCCGCTGATTATCATAGCATTGATGGGGGCTGCCTCGGCCACAGACTTAGTAATGGTCAACTCCGTTGACGGTTATACGGTGAAGATGACCGTGCTCTGTGATGGCCTGCCTGTTGTTGGGACAAACCAGATATTTTTTGAGTTAAGAGATTCGTCAGGCAAAGAGGTGGCCGACATTGCCGATATTGGGGTGAATTACGAAGTGGCAGGCTTTGCGCCGAGAAAAATCATGCCGGTTACCAGGACAAGCAGCGGCTATTCGGGTGTGTTAAATGTATCTAAGGCAGCCATCTACGACGTATTTTTCGTATTTGAAGCGCGAGGACAACAGAAGCGCATCGTGCGATTTTCCTTTCAGACAAGAGATAACGCCCAAACCGGCCAGCAAAACAAGTAGCCGGGCTGAGTCGCAACAAGAACTATGCCTTCTAAGGTAAATGATAAGGCCCGTAGGCTCAGCCGCAGGGAGTTTATAATAAAACTCTCCACGGCGGCGGCAGTCTCAGCGGTGTGCGGCGCGGCCGCCCTCGTCTTTCACTCCGGGGAGCCGGTAAATCGAAGAAATAACAAGATATATACGTTCAAAAATTATCGCGTTTCAGACACCTCGCCCACCCTGCCCAAAATTGCCATCGCTCACGGCAAGGACGCCGATAAGATGGTTCGTGCGGCGGTTGAAAAACTCGGAGGAATCGGGCAGTTTATCAAACCCGCGGATAAGGTACTAATAAAACCAAATGTAGGTTGGGACAGGCAGCCTGAGCTGGCCGCAAACACCAATCCCGATGTGGTTGCCGCCGTTGTGCGGCTCTGTATTGAGGCGAGGGCGGCGTCGGTATGGGTTACGGACGTCTCAATTAACGACCCTTACAGGAGTTTCGCACGCTCAGGGATAGAAGCGGCCGTCTTAAAGGCGGGTGGGATAGTAAAATTCACTACGGGAAATGATTTTCTTGATACCGACTTAAAGGGTGAGATCCTGAAGATATGGCCGGTGTCTGCGTTCTTTCATCAGGTTGATAAGGTGATTAATATTCCAATCGCAAAACACCATTCCCTGAGCAAGTGTACGCTTTCCATGAAAAACCTGTACGGCACCCTCGGAGGCCAGAGAAACCGTCTCCATCAGGACATCAATGTCTCTATCGCAGACCTGGCCGTTGCCATAAGACCGACGTTAACTGTTATGGACGCCACACGCGTTCTCAGGACAAACGGCCCGACCGGAGGCAGCATCTCAGATGTGGCGCAGGGGGATACAATTATTGCCGGCACCGACGATGTCGCCATTGATACATATGCACTTTCATTTCTGGACCTAAAGGTCGCTGATGTGCCTTATATTCAGATGGCAGAGCTGCGTGGCGTAGGCATCTCCGACTGGAAATCCCTCAACCCGGCAGAGTTTACCGTATGAAACCTGCTAAGAAACTTATTACTCTTTTGAACGTTAGGCGCGCGTACTCAGTATTTTTTTTCGCCTTGTTTTTGATATTGCTTTACATAACGGACTTCCGGCATCTGAAGGGATATGAGACACCGCTGTTCTTAGAGCTTGACCCGCTGGTGGCGTTTACGGCATTTTTCACGAGTTTTACCGTATATAAAGGGCTTGTACTTTCTCTTTTGATAATAATTCCAACGATATTTTTGGGGAGGTTTTTCTGTTCGTGGGTTTGTCCTTTTGGCATATTAAACCAGTGGATAAGCCACCTGTTTAACAAACGCCGCGCCGTGGATGATTACAGAACCAATGCGTACAGGGACTTATACCGCGTTAAATACTACATACTTGCGGCGCTTTGTGTGTTGGCTATCTTTGGCGCCTTACAGGTGGGGCTGTTTGACCCGATTGCCCTTATGACGCGGTCATTTACCATTGGCATATATCCGGCGGCCAATTACATTGCGGGGGGGATTTATATTAAGCAGCCGTTATTTATTGGTGGGCTGCTGGTGTCGGTGATATTCTTACTGATAGTCGCGGGCAACAGGTTTATAACGCGGTTCTGGTGCCGGGTGCTATGTCCATTAGGGGCGTTTATGGGGGTATTGTCTATGGCGTCGGTGCTGCGCATTCGCCGCGATATTGACAAATGCACGGACTGCCAGAGGTGTTTACGGTATTGCCACGGGGGATGCGAGCCACATGGGCAGTTGAGATACAGCGAATGCCACCTGTGCATGACCTGTGTTGAGCAGTGCCCTGAAGGGGCGATTCACTATGGCCTGTCGGAAGAGGCAAGCTCTGTTCACCGGCCGGTTGATGTGAACAGGAGGCGGTTGATTGAGACGGTTGTCGGCGCTGTTGTCCTGTTCCCTATAATGAGGAGCGCGGTTAATGAAGCCAACTTGCCGCAAAGCGGCCTGATACGCCCGCCGGGGTCAATCGAAGAGGGAGATTTTCTACGGCGCTGCATAAAGTGCGGCCAGTGTATGAGGGTATGCCCGACGAATGTCATTCAGCCAGCGCTTCTGGAGGGCGGCCTTGAGGGGTTATGGACTCCGGTATTACAAAATAGGATAGGCTACTGTGAGTACAACTGTGTCCTCTGCGGGCATGTCTGCCCTACGGGGGCTATAATGCCCCTAACGGTGGAAAAGAAAATTGGCAAAAAGCCGGATATAAAACCCACGAAGATAGGGACGGCGTTTTATGACCACGGGCGGTGTCTGCCCTGGTCTATGAATGTGGACTGCATCGTGTGCGAGGAGGTGTGTCCAACATCGCCAAAGGCGATATGGTTTAAGGAGGAGGAGCTGAGATTAAGGGACGGGACTGTCAGAAAATTCAAACGTCCAATAGTGGATACACAGCTATGTGTCGGGTGCGGCATCTGCGAAAACAAATGCCCCGTGCACGACAAACCGGCCATAAGGGTTACACCAATTGGTGAGACGCGCTCAAAAACCAACAGGATGATTTTAAAGGGGTAGGTAAATATGGATATGAAACCATCGTAACAAAAGAAATGATAAAACAAATATTTGATAAGCCCTTATGTTGACATAAAATAGTAATTGCAGTTATAAATACATAATCGTTTGAACAGGAGGAATACATGAACTACACAGACCGAATATACCCGACTAACAAAGGATTGACGACTTATCTGGATGAGCTTTTATCCGATATTAACGCTATAGACAATAATAGCTTATTGAATATCGTCTATCTTACACAGATAACGAATCTAAATATAAGCAATAAGAATCCACTTGAATACATTAAACAGTATGATACTCCATTATTCGAATCAATAATGAGTACCCATCTATTGCCTCAGGAAATATTAGAATGGTCACGGCTTAATGAAATGCCATCGAACGCATTGGATATTTTCAAAGAAAAAAGGTTGGAACTGTTGATTGAATCATTAAGGCAAAAACTACAGGGTTGTAAAATCGAAACGGTTGATACAATGCCGCGCCAATGAAGTTTTAGACGATGCTGCTTGGTGGGGTTAACGCCAAAATACGAAGTAAAGAGATTTCCAGAGTCTGTCCTTTTGCTATTTGCAACGGCAGAGTTGGGAAGCGGTCATCTCTCATTTCCTTGCTTGCACATAGACAAAACCATAAGTTTGGGGATATACTATGACCATGAAAACGTTAGAAAGAGATTTAGATTTAACCGAAATCATCAACGGGGTGGAAATCATGGGGCCTAGTCCATTTAGACAGCATCAGGATATAGTTGTAGAGATAGCAAAAAAAATACTGTTTTACCTGGAAAAACATAAATCAGGGAAATTATATCTCTCACCCCTTGATGTGATCTTCGAAGAAGGATTTAACAGGCTCCAGCCCGATATACTGTTTGTTAAGAATGAAAACCACGGCATTCTTCAGGACTGGATAAGAGGCGTACCGGATATGGTTTGTGAAATAGTGTCGCCGGGCAGTTATGAAAATGATACCGAAATCAAGAAGGCCATTTACGAGAAATACAAGGTGCCGGAGTACTGGATTGTGATGCCTGAACTTCAAACGATTGAGATATTAACCATTGAAGGCGATAAGTATAAGCTCCACTCCTTTGCTGCGCTTGAGGGTGTGGTTACGTCTAAGGTCATAGAAGGGCTTCAGGTCAATATTAGTGAGATATTCGGGTAACCTTATGGAAACCTTATTTGTCCCTATTGCAGTTTAAGTCTGTAACCGATTGCCGGTTCATTTACTAAAAACTTTGGGCGCGCAGGATTGGATTCGAGCTTGCGGCGCAACTGAGCCATGTATACCCTCAGGTATTGCGGCTGATTAGCGTAATTTGCCCCCCAGACCTCTTTGAGCAGTTGAGAATGCGTCACAACCTTGCCGGCATTCTTAATGAGTACCGTTAACAGGCTGTACTCAATTGGAGTTAAGTGAGTTTCGACATCCTTAATAAACACCTGTCTTGTAACAAGATTAACCTTCATATCATCAACAGCAAAGATGTGCTCGCCCTGTTGAACCGGTGTCTTGCGCCGAAAGGCCACTCGTACGCGGGCAAGCAGTTCACCGGCGCTGAATGGTTTTGTAAGATAATCGTCTGCCCCCGTGTCCAGCGCCCTTATCTTGTCCTCCTCCTGCTCCCTTGCAGAGATGACTATAATGGAGGCTTCATTCCAGCCGCGAAGCTGCTTTATTACATCAATCCCATCCATATCGGGAAGCCCTAAATCAAGCAGGATAACGTCGGGGTTGCGCATTGCGGCCTGCATTAATCCATCCTTTGCAGTTTCGGCCTCTATAAGCCCGTACCCATGCCCCTTGATTGTTATACGCAGGAAGCGCAGCATTTGAGCCTCATCCTCTATAAGAAGAATCAGGCCGTTTTCCAAATTATCTCACCCCCATTGGTTGAGCCGACGTGTCGGGTTGATTTTCAACAGGCAGCGAAAAACTAAACACCGCGCCTCCGCCTTGCCTGTTTTGCGCGCTTATTTGTCCCCCGTGAGCAGTTATGACAGCGCGGCAGATGGTCAGCCCAAGCCCTATGCCCCCACCTTTGGAAGAGCTTCGCACAAACTTATCGAATATCCGCTCCTCTTCACCGGGCGGCACCCCCGGCCCCCTGTCTTTGACTTCCACAACAACATTGGTTTCTTTAACGGCTGCCGAAAGCTCTATGGGTGTATCGTGCGCCGTGTATTTAATGGCGTTATCCAGGAGATTCATCATCACCTGCTCAATCAACAGCGGATCAAAAAAAAGCATCGGCAAGTCCTCCGGGAAATTCACCTCCACAGGTTTGTCTCCTATCTTTTCTGACAGGCGGTTAAGCGCGCCCCCAACGATTTCCTCGATAAACTGCCACTGTTTTTTTACAGTTATGCCCCCAGCCTCTATGCGTGTCATGTTGAGGATGTTTCGGATTATCTGGTTAAGATGCTCAGCCTCCTCGTATATGGTCAGAAGCAACTCATGTTTTTCACTGGAATTGAAGGCCATGTCTTTTTCAAGCAGGGTGGAGGCAGACCCGGTAATGGCCGCAAGGGGTGTGCGCAGATCATGTGAGATGGCGCTGAGAAGTGTATTGCGAAGGGTTTCAGTTTCAGCTTTCAGGAGGGCCTGTTGAGCCTCGTTTGAAAGCATTATCCGCTCTATGGTTACAGCTGTCTGGTTTGCAAAACTCTCCAATATGTGAATTTGTCCCTGATCAAAATACTCCTGACCAGGCTCAATAAGCACGCCTAATACCCCTACGGCCTTAGCTCCCGCAACAAGCGGCAGGTACATCGCCTTTGCGCCGGAGAGTGTGTCCGTAGAAAAACCAGCCCGCTGTTTGTGGTCGAAACACCATTTTGCAACGCTATGTTCCTTTTGATCAAGCGTAACGCCATCAGATGTAGCCGCCTTAAGCCCCAGCCTTCCCATCTCATCAGGAAGCAACACAAGCGAAGCGCAGGATAAGACCTCAGTTACATGATTTATGACCAGTGCGCATACATGGTCAATGTCCTGCTCGTTAACCAGCCCGCGGCTTAGGTTATAGAGTGACGCGGTTGTTTGCTGGCGCTGCCGCGCAACATCGGCCTGTGCCTTAACCCGTGACGTAAGTCTGCTGATAACAAGCGCTATGGAAAACATTACGGCAAACGTAACAAGATATCCTGGAGAGGCTATTTCAAAGCTATAACGTGGAGGTACGAAGAAAAAATCAAACGCTAAAACACCAAATAACGCAGTCAGGAAAGACGGCACTTTCCCTGCCCGCGTCGCCGTAAACACCACCCCAAGCAGATAAACCATAGCAATGTCTGCCAATGCGACATATTGGTACATCAACTGGTCAACGGCGGTACATATCGCAACTGTGGTGACACTAAGTGTAATATCTCTCATTGCCAGTTTCTGTTTTTTTGATTTTATAGCCGGCGCAGGTATTGGCTGCCCCTTATCGCCGCTTATCACGTACACATCAATATCGCCGCTTCCACGCACTATCTCATCCAGCATAGAGCCAAATATAATATCTTTCCAGCGAGGGTGCGCGGGCTTGCCAATGATTATCTTTGTAACATTGCGGCTTCTGGCATAGTGCAGGATTTCCTCGCTGGCCTTTTGAGCGGTCAGAGTTACGGTTTCAGCGCCAAGGGTTTCGGCTAAGCGAATATGACCGGCAAGTTTTATAAGGTCAGCCTTAGTGGGTTTTACCTTTGATGGGGCTTCCACGTTAACGGCTATCCACTCGGCTCTCAGGCCGGTGGCCATTCTCTTTGCCGCCCTTATCAGGCGTATGGAGCGTGGATTTGAACTTATGCTTACCAGAATCCGCTCGGAGGCCGGCCACACCTCTTTGACGCTCTTTCCCTCACGATAACTCTGCATCTGCTCATCAACGCGCCCGGCGGTTGTGCGAAGGGCAAGTTCTCTGAGGGCAAGCAGGTTGCCCATCCTGAAAAAATTCCCCCTTGCCGCATCTGCAAGCTCAGGCATATAGACCTTGCCATCCTTAAGCCGTTGTAATAACTCATCCGGGGTGATATCAACAAGCGCAATCTCATCTGCCCGTTCTATGACTAAATCAGGCAGCGTCTCCCTTATCTCTATGCCGGTAATTTGTGTAACAACATCGCTGAGGCTCTCCACATGCTGAACATTGAGCGTGGAGTAAACATCCATACCGGCTTCAAGGAGTTCAAACACGTCTTGCCATCTCTTTTTGTGGCGGCTCTCCGGGGCGTTAGTATGGGCAAGTTCATCCATAAGGATGAGCGCGGGGGCGCGCCTAAGGGCTTGGTCAATGTCAAATTCATACAAGACAGAGCCGCGGTATTCGATTCCCTTACGTTGTATTACCTCAAGGCCGTCAAGGAGTTGCTCTGTTTCTTTGCGTTTGTGCGTCTCCACTATTCCAACGATGACATCCACGCCTTCAGATTTCTTTTGCCTTGCGGCCTCAAGCATGGCATAGGTCTTTCCCACGCCGGGGGCTGAGCCGAAGAATATCTTCAGATTGCCCTGTCGTTTACGCGCCTCGTCCTGTTTAAACTGTGCCAACAGGGCATCAGGCGATGGCCTTTGTTCTTCCATATCGTCCCTATTTTCTCACTTTTTAGGCGCCATGATTGCGGTTGATGAGTGGATTAACAGCTTATATCAAATTACTTTATAAAAAACAAATCACTTTATAAAAAACTTTAGGGCGGCTATCATTATGCCGATTTGACTTGCCCAGAAGGCAAGCATCCACTTGATGGAATCTACTTTGGATTTCTCGATTTCGGCCTTGATAGATTCTACTTTGATTTCAAGTTTGGACATATTGTCTTTTACTTCCCTAAGGTCGTCTTTCACTTCCCTAAGGTCGTCTTTAGTTGCCATATTGTCTTTCACTTCCCTAAGGTCGTCTTTAGTTGCCGTGTTCCAACGAGACCCCAGCCCCACTTCACTGATAACGGTGATTAAATCGTCAACGCCGTCATCACCCAACTTCTCTCGTAATGATCTTGGTATTGCTATCACGCTCATGCCCTTACTATATCATATCCCATGATATATTTCAACACCAGGGCAAACGAACTACAAGCGTATTGCTCTTGCAGACAACAAATAACACATTCCTATCGTAGTACGTTTGCCCCGGCTTTGTATCAGGTTTATTTACGCCTGGGTCGTCCAACTCCTATGTCATCCAGGGCCATGTTCAATTTTACAACGTTAACTACCGGATCTCCCAAAATCCCCAACTGCCGGGATTCTTTATAAGTCTCGACCAGCGACAAAACCAGACCCTCGCCTATACCTCTTTGTTTCGCAACGCGGCGCACCTGATAAAGCGCCGCCGCGGGGCTGATATGAGGGTCAAGGCCGCTTCCTGACGCGGTGATTAAATCAACTGGTATTGGCTGCGTGTTTTCGGGGTCAGCCGCCTTTAACGCGGCAATCCTGTCAGATAATGCCTTCTGAAGGTCGGGATTGTTTTGGCCCAGGTTCGACCCCGAAGATGAGCTGGCGTTATATGGATACGGCGTAGTGGCAGACGGCCTGCTCCAAAAATACCTGGGATCGCTAAATGGCTGCCCTATGAGGGCAGACCCAACAGCCTTGCCATTTTTTTCAATAATGCTTCCGTTTGCCTTATCCGGAAAAAGCACCTGTGAGACGCCTGTCATTGCCATAGGGTAAATAATCCCTAACATTACCGTAAATACAACCAGTGATATGATGGACGTTCTGATAACTGCCATAATCTATCCTCCTTTAAAATATATTCAACACACCGATTAACATATCAATTAACTTTATCCCAACAAACGGCACGACAACGCCTCCAAGCCCGTAAATCAGAAGGTTATTCCTTAAGAGGGCATGAGCGCCGAGCGGGCGGTATTTTACACCTCTGAGGGCAAGTGGAATTAATATCACGATAATAATGGCGTTAAAGATTACAGCCGACAGTATAGCGCTGTGAGGGGTGGCCAATCTCATGATATTAAGCGTGCCAAGTTCAGGGTAAATACCTAAAAACGCCGCGGGCAGAATGGCAAAGTACTTTGCCACGTCGTTAGCAATGCTAAATGTGGTCAACGTGCCGCGGGTAATGAGGAGCTGCTTGCCGATTTCAACAATTTCTATGAGCTTGGTCGGGTTAGAGTCCAGATCAACCATGTTGCCGGCCTCTTTAGCCGCCTGAGTCCCTGTGTTCATCGCAACGGCGACATCGGCCTGGGCAAGGGCAGGGGCATCGTTTGTGCCATCGCCTGTCATGGCGACTAATTTGCCGCCTGTCTGATAGTCGCGTATGAGTTTTAATTTGGCCTCAGGGGTTGCCTCGGCCAGAAAATCGTCAACTCCGGCGTCGGCCGCAACCGCGGCTGCCGTGAGGGGATTGTCGCCGGTAATCATAATGGTCTTGATTCCCATGTTCCTGAGCTCAGCAAATCGCTCCTTTATGCCCCCCTTAACTATATCCTTCAGACGAATGACGCCTAAAACGCTTTTCCCCTGTGCCACAACTAATGGGGTAGCACCCTCACGGGCTATGCCCTCTACGATGTTTATGACCTCAGCGGGGAATATCCCGCCCTGTTTTTTTACATACTCAGCAACGGCATCTGAGGCACCCTTGCGTATCTCTACCCCGTCCATGTTTACACCGCTCATGCGTGTGTGCGCGGAAAACGGCACGAATACGGCGTGAAGAGTGCTTATATTGCGCTCTCTGATGCCATATTCATTTTTGGCAAGGACGACTATGCTTCGACCTTCTGGGGTTTCATCCGCAAGTGACGCAAGTTGAGCCGCATCGGCAAGAGTTTTTATCTCTATCCCCTTTACAGGTATAAACTCAGTGGCGTGTCTGTTGCCAAGCGTTATAGTGCCGGTCTTATCCAGCAGCAATACATCCACATCCCCCGCGGCCTCCACTGCCCGCCCCGACATGGCTATTACGTTAGCCTGTATCATCCTGTCCATACCAGCAATCCCGATAGCGGAGAGAAGCCCCCCTATTGTTGTGGGAATAAGGCAAACCAACAGGGCCGCTACCGTCGTTACGGAGACAGGACTGCCATGTGAAACCGCCTTAACGCTGAAAATAGAAAACGGTACTATCGTAACCGTGGCTATCAGAAAGATGATAGTAAGCCCGGCAAGCAAGATATCGAGGGCTATCTCGTTGGGTGTTTTTTGTCTTTTTGCACCCTCAACCATAGAAATCATCTTGTCAATAAAGGTTTCACCCGGGTTAGCGCTTATCTTAATTACTAACCAGTCGGACACAACAAGGGTGCCCCCGGTAACGGCGCTCCTGTCGCCGCCGCTTTCTCTTATTACAGGGGCGCTTTCTCCGGTTATGGCGCTTTCATTTACCGAGGCAACGCCCTCAATTACTTCGCCGTCGCTTGGGATTATATCCCCTGCCTCAACAAGTACGCAGTCGCCTTTTCTAAGCTTTGGCGACACTACGAGGGTTACTGTGGCGTTACGTCTGGGTGCAGAGAGCAGCTTTGCCTGAATATCGCGTCTGCTGTTTCGGAGGTTTTCAGCCTGAGCCTTCCCCCTGCCCTCTGCCATTGACTCCGCGAAGTTAGCAAATATCACGGTAAACCAGAGCCACAGAGACACGGCCAATATAAACGACGGCGGGTCCCCCGATGGTTTCGAAAGAGAATAGACAAAAAGCGCCATTGTGAGAATGCTTCCAATCTCTACGACAAACATAACGGGTTTACGAATCTGGTATAGTGGATTTAACTTAATAACCGAGTCAACGGATGCCCTGGCGATGAGACGCCAATCGAAAAGATTCTGTTTTACTTTTGCTGTCATATGCTCATCCCTCCTATTTTTTTATTTAACAGTCATGAAGTGTTCCGCTATAGGCCCCAGTGAAAGGCCAGGCAGAAACGTTAATGCCCCAACTATAATAATTACCCCTATCAAAAAAACCACAAACAGGGGCGTATGGGTAGGCAAGGTACCTGAACCTGTCGGCACGTATTTTTTTCTTGCCAGAGACCCCGCCACCGCAAGTACGGGGACAATTACGCCAAATCTCCCCAATATCATAACAACCGCAAGCGATACGTTGTAGAAGGGCGTATTTGCGGACAGCCCGGCAAAGGCGCTACCGTTGTTATTGGAGCACGATGAGAACGCGTATAGAATTTCTGAAAACCCATGCGGGCCGGGATTAGCAATGCCCGCTATCCCGTCTTTTAGGACAACAGCTATGGCCGTGCCCAAAAGGACACAGACGGCGGGAATCAGGATAACCAGCGACGCCATTTTCATCTCGAAGGCCTCGACCTTTTTCCCCAGATACTCAGGTGTGCGCCCTACCATAAGCCCTGCGATGAATACGGAAATCACGACAAATATGATCATCCCATAAAGCCCCGAACCCACGCCGCCGAAGACTATTTCACCCAGTTGCATAAGAAACATCGGGACAAGCCCGCCTAATGGGCTGAAAGAATCGTGCATGGCATTAACCGAGCCGTTTGACGCGGCAGTAGTAACGGTGGCCCAAAGGGCAGAGTTTGCAACTCCTATCCTGGCCTCCTTACCCTCCATATTGCCGTCAGAGGTTAAAGCCGCGCCCAGGCCCTTAACATAAGGCGCGTCAACTGTCTCGCTGTGATAGCATAGCACCAGCAGGGGTATGAGAATCACAAACATAGCAATAATCAGCGCCCACCCCTGGCGGGTATCTCCTACCATCTTGCCAAAGGTATAGCAAAGTGCCGCCGGTATGAGTAATATGGCAAGGACTTCCAAGAAATTGGAAAGAGGCGTGGGGTTTTCGTATGGATGGGCGGAGTTTACGTTAAAAAAACCGCCGCCGTTGGTGCCGAGCTGTTTAATGGCTATCTGCGAGGCCGTCGGGCCGCCGGGGATTGATTGTTCCGCCATTTCGGCTGGTTCAGTTTTGTCTTTGCCGGCGGAGTCTTTAACGGTATTGCCCTGAGCATCCACAATTGGTTTGTCGTACGTTACCTTTTGCATAAGAGGTACGGTTTGATAGGGTTTAAGGTTCTGAACAACCCCCTGAGACACCAGGACAATCGTAAACAGTATCGAAAGGGGTAAGAGTATATACAAGGTAGAACGCGTAAGGTCAACCCAAAAATTACCGATTGTTTGAACGCTTCGTCTGGTAAATCCCCTTATTAACGCGACCAGCACGGCCATGCCGGTTGCGGCGGACAGAAAATTATGAAGGCCAAGTCCGGCCATTTGAGTAAGATAACTCATCGTTGACTCCCCGCCGTAACCCTGCCAGTTAGTGTTGGTCAAAAAACTTACCGCCGTGTTTAAAGACGAATCCCACGACACGGCAGGAAATCCCTGCGGATTGAGCGGCAGATGGCTCTGGAAGCGTTGCTGAATGTATAAGACTATCGCCCCGACAAGGCTGAACACTAAAACAGACGCCGTATATCGCTTCCATGACATATCCTCCTCGCAGCATTTCGAGCCAAACAAGCGGTACAAGAGCCTTTCGACTGGTTTCAAAAGTGAAGTGAACATATTTGGCGTGCCTTCATATACCGCCGCCATGTAGCCGCCCAGGGGTTTAACCAACAATCCCAGGACGATAAAATACAACACTATCTGGAGTAATCCGTTTTCTGTCATATTAAAACA
>JADFXF010000014.1 GCA_015233685.1 Nitrospirota bacterium
CCCGTATTTTTGCCATGTTTTATTTATTGATTTCCATCTGCCGCCCGTTGGCGGCTTCCAGTACTCAGATACTCCTCAAAACTTGTTGCAATCTCGTCCCACAGAAACCTCCTCGCGTAGTTTCTCCCGTTTTTGCCAAGCCTCCTGCGCGTGGCGTTGTCTCGTATAAGTTTTAACAAGGTATCAGCAAGGTCAGCGCTGTCACCACTTTTGAAAGATAGCCCAATGTTGCTTCGCTCAACAAAAGAAAGCTCCTCAATGTCGCTGGTCACTACCGGCACCGCGCACGCCGCGGCCTCTAAAATACTCACAGGCGAGGATTCGTGCCGCGACGGCAGGACAAATATCATAGCGCCGCTCAGCAGGGTTTGTTTGCCTGGGCCAGTAACAAAGCCGGCGTATTGTATCTTGCCTGCCACCTCAGGCGGGACCTTCTCAATCAGCGCGGAGACCTTGTCAAATTCATACCCCGCAAGGATAAGCTCTATATTGGGAAGTTGCTTGTTTATCTCCATAAACGCCTCAATTAACAGGTCAAGTCCCTTGGTGTAGGTATCTATTCTGCTGAAAAACAGGATGTATTCATTTAGGGAGGCGGCAGGAGCGGCCTCCAGAAGCCTCAAGTCTATGCCGTTTGGAATAACCGTGTGAGGTAGCCCCCTCATCCCGCGCCGCGACATTATCTTATCTCTGGTCACATCAGAGACGAACATCAGATTCTTATACAGGGCGGGGTAGAAACTCTCCACCGCATACATGGGGATAGAATAGAGTGGGTTGAATTTCTTTATTGAGTGATGCTCCATTATACCCTGTATTTGCAGGATAACGGGGGTTGTAGTAAGAAGTGTTGAGAAAAATGGCGTGGAAGGCAGAAAGTTCTCAACTATTACGTCGTAATCCCCTCCGTGTCTTTTTACGAATATGGATGCTTTTATAGTGTAGGAAAGGACGCTTTTGGTCAGGCTATTGCTTTCAGTGCCGGCGAATTTGTGAGCTAAGCCTTCAATAAGGCCATCCCTTGCCCCCGGGTATTTCATGCACAAAAGGGTGATCTCGTGTCTGCCCTTGAGCCTCTTATAAATTTCATACGCCCGCACCCCCGCTCCACCAAATCCAAATGGACTGCCCAAACTCTCATATATAATCTGGAGTATTCTCATAGATACGAAGTATTCTCGTCAGTGAGGTTCATGTTTAATATATTTCATGATAAATAAGAGGAATCTTTCTTCGTACAGGGTGCTGTTTTCGAAGGCTTTAATAAACCTTACATTGTTGTACATGGCAAGTGAATCCTTTGATGGGGGATATGTAAGGACAAGGAGTATGTCTTGTTTTTCCATGAGTAAATATTGCCCGGCATATTTGAGTATATTCGAAGCGTTGACCCCCTCGCGTTTGTTGTCCCATATGATAAAGGTGGCATGTCTTTGTGTTGTGGGATAGTAGATGGGGCGGTTTAAATAGGCCGCAACTCCGCTTACCGCATAGTCCTTGTCTCCAAGTATAGGCATTTTGTCTAATCCATTGTCTTTGATAAATGTGGCCGTTTCCTTGTTTGCTGAAAAGGGATAGAGGTAATTCAGCGTGTTGGCGGTAACCGCGGCAACTACATTCACTACGAGGAAGGCCGTAAAGATAGCGCCCCTTTTGTCTTCAATAAATTTACAGATTTTATTCAGGATGCCGGTTCGTGAGGCACCGGCATTAAATGGCTTGACTTCGTAGAGATTTGAGAGCCAGACGGCCGAGACAAAAACAATAAAGTAATGCCCCCAGTGTCTTATAGACCCGCCATAAATCGCATAACTAAACAGGACTATCCCAAACGTCCCAACAGTATAATAAAACAATGCGAGGCGGCGGCGGAGAAATAACGTCAAAGAGAAAATCAGCAGGATTATGGACAACACAACCGTCGCCTTTACCGCGTTAATAGGGTCGGCAAACAGGTGGGAAATGGAATTATGCCCCCAGAAGTGCATGTTGAACATAGGTATCGGTACGTAGGCACGCCAGATAAAGGCGACGGCCTCAAGAAATTTTGTCAGCATCACGAGCTTGTTGTCATGAAGAAATGTCGGATGATACCAGACAGAATCATGCGGCGGGTGCATCTGTGCCGCCGAGACTAAAAGGCCACAGGCAAAGATTATGGCCCCGGCGGCAAACTGCCATTTCGTTTTTGTGGAAATAGGGGAGGTTGCATCATTTAAGAAAATTAATTCAAAGAGGAGCGTGAGGGCTAACGCAATCGCTATAACTGCCCCATAGGGGTTGGTTTGGCAGAGAATGAATAAAACTATTGATAGATGGATATATTTTTTTTTGACGCCTTGGCGCAACCCGGGTCGAAACATAGACAAAAAAATCAGCAGCAAGAGCAGCCCAAAAGCGTAGTTCCGGCTGATTACGCAGTACTCGAAAAATGGATAGTACCCGAAGATGAACAGGACTTTCTGGAGCTTCGTAAATGGGGCAAACCTCAGTGCGACATACACGGTACCCACAGCAAGGGCAAGGTGAAATATTTGCATAATCACAGGGTTGGGGGTTATGCGGGACAGGGCGTACAGGGTCACAAACCAGAGAGCCGGATGTCCCTGATATTTGATATTATTAAACAGCTCACCAAGGGAAGACGCATCCCGCGCCATCATCCAGGCCTCAAGCTCATCGCGCCACATCACATGGTGCAGAATACTAAACAACCCAAGGGCCACAAAACAGAGGAGGCAGCCAAATATGAACTTGTTGCTGACAGCAGCACAGTTGTCAGCGGCAGCGTTGAGCACTTTTTCTTTTTTCAGGCTTTTTCGTTTACCTTGCGGCACTGTTATTTCCCTCATCTAACAAGCATGTGGCAATGGCCGCAATCCCCTCTCCCCTGCCTATAAAACCCATCGTCTCGTTTGTCTTTGCCTTTATGTTAATTAAACCGGCGGAGATACCGGCCCCTGCGATGGCATTTTTCATGGAATCAACATACGGTCTCAGACGCGGCCTCTCCGCTATGACGACACAGTCGAGCGAGGTTAGCTCAAGACCACACCCTGAGACACGGTCAACAACGGCAGTGAGCAGGGCGATACTGTTGGCGTCCTTCCACCTTGCCTCTGTGTCGGGAAACATCATGCCTATGTCGCCAAGCCCGGCCGCCCCAAGCAGCGCGTCTATGATGCTGTGGACGAGGACGTCGGCGTCGGAGTGCCCGGCGAGGCCCTTGCCATCGAAAGGAATCTCCACCCCGCCGATTATCAGTTGTCTGCCCTCTGTCAGGCGATGTGAATCGTAGCCTATGCCAACTCTCATCGCCGCCGTTTTACTGTGACTGAGAGTAAATAATCCGCGAAGATGATGTCCTCCGGCGTCGTTATCTTGATATTGTTATAGTCGCCGGGGATAATCCTTATCCTGCCGCCATAGTGTTCCACGGCCGATGTGTCGTCGGTGAAGCTCAGCCCATCGGCGGCGGCCCTTTTATATGCGTCGAAGATTGTGCCATAGTGAAAGACCTGAGGCGTGGCAACGGCGGCAAGTAGAGCCCTGTCTAATGTTTTTACCGCAAACCCGTCTCTTACCTCTTTTATCGTGTCCTTTAACGGCACGGCCGACACTACGCCTTCGCAGCCGTCCAACGATTCAAGGGAGGAAATAATAAGCTCCTGAGACAGAAAAGGCCTCGCGGCGTCATGGATAAGGACTACCGAGTCCTTGTTGTCTATGAGTTTAAGGGCATTGAAGACCGATTCCTGGCGCGTTAGCCCGCCGCGGGCGATTTTTTTTGCCTTGCTGATGCCATATTTTTTGATAAGAGCTGTGCCTGCCGCCTTATCGCTGTCCTTAAAGACAACGATTACCTCGTCTATGCTCCATGACGTATCCAGTATCTCCAGTACCCTTATCAGAACAGGCCTCCCGCCAACGGGGTGGAAGACCTTGTTTGTGACAGAGCCAAATCTGCTGCCCGCTCCTGCCGCGGGCACTATCGCCGTTGTAAACATGCTATTCTACGTTGGGCTTGGAGAAAATCATTCTCCCCGCCGTCGTCTGCAAGACGCTGGTTACTATGACCTCGACGTTCTTGCCGATGAGCTTTCGGGCACTCTCCACCACGACCATCGTGCCGTCGTCCGTGTAGGCCACCCCCTGGTTGGATTCCTTGCCCTCTTTTATTATAAACACCTTCATCAGCTCACCGGGCAGGACGACCGGCTTGAGGGCATTTGCCAACTCGTTAACATTCAACACGGGCACTTCGTGCAATTGGGCAACCTTGTTCAGATTGAAATCGTTCGTTATGATTTTGGCATTCATCACCTTGCCCAGCGCAACTAACTTGGAGTCCACCTCTTTTATCTTAGGAAAGTCCTCGTCAATGATTCTCACTGTAATCCCAGCTAGTTTTTGCACCCTGTGCAGGACGTCAAGCCCGCGCCGTCCACGGCTTCTCTTCATGGAATCAGCAGAGTCCGCTATATGCTGAAGCTCCTGCAGTATAAACTGTGGAACTATAAACACGCCATCAAGAAAGCCGGTGTCGCAGACATCAGCAATCCTGCCGTCAATTATCGCGCTGGTATCAAGGATTTTTAGATTTTCCTCGCCCCCCTGCCCCCTGAAAAGCCTCATAGTGCTCGCGATGGAGAGATTATCGCCCTTTGAAAAACCGATTAACAGGCCGATATACGATGATACCAGATCAATTGTGGTTGTTATGAGCTGATTGTCCTTTATCAGAGACCGCAGTGGATATGTTACAAGTTTGGCTATAACTATCCCTATAAAAAGCCCTATAAGTCCGCCTATTACCTTACCCATGCGGAGCTTTCTGAAGAAAAACTCTGAGCCTAACACCAAAACACCGGCCATTGCCCCAACGGCAGGGCCTTCAAACGTGTACCCATAAGGATTAATAAGGATGTAACCGCTTATGACAAAGACGACAAAAATAAAAATACGCAATACATTTGTCATTTACTCATTCACCTCCCGGCTTTAAGATACTTCTGCCGCGCGAAACACGTGGCACTCACAGACGCACCGATTATTTTATTACAGACGGCTATATTATTTCTCATGCTTTTTATTATAATAATCGCGTCGGTGTGTTGTAAACTATGAAAATAAAAAATATTTGCAAACAGCGAATTGTTTTTAAAATAACCGGAGGTGTAAAATGCTGAAAAAGTATCTCCTTGCGCCGGGACCCACGCCGGTACCGCCTGAGGCCCTTGCCGCTATGTCCATGCCGATGATTCATCATCGCGCCCCTGACTTCATTCCAATCTTTGACGCCGCAAGGACTGGACTTAAACATCTGTACCAAACCAAAAACGATGTCCTCATCCTTTGTTCCACAGGCACGGGGGGAATGGTTGCGGCAGTCACGAATTTTTTCAATCACGGCGATAAGGCCGTCGTAGTCAACGGAGGAAAGTTCGGCGAGCGCTGGATTAAGATATGCAAGGCCTTCGGGCTTGAGGTAATAGAAATAAAGGTTGACTGGGGCTATACGCTCAACCCCGCGCGGCTTGAGGAGGTTCTCAACAAAGAACAGGGTGTGAAGGGCGTCTTTGTCCAGGCCACTGAGACCTCAACCGGCGTAAACCACGACATCAGGGCCATCGCCGGCATAGTTAATAAGCATGGCGAGGCGCTCCTGGTTGTTGACGCGATAAGTTCCCTCGTTGCCCATGATTTAAGGACAGACCAGTGGGGCATAGACATTATGATTGGCGGGTCGCAGAAGGGGTTGATGCTCCCGCCGGGGCTGGCCTTTATAAGCGTGTCTGAAAAGGCGTGGAAGATGGCTGAGACGTCTAAAATCGAGAAGTTTTATTTTAATCTAAAGGTAGAGCGGCAGAAGCAACAGGATAATCAGACGAATTTCACCTCTGCCGTGACGTTGATAATCGGCCTTAACGAGTCCATAAAGATACTTGAAAGGGAGGGGCTGCAAAACGTGTTTAAGCGCCACGCACTATTGGCTGAAGCCACACGTCGGGCAGTTAAGGCCATAGGCTTGGGGTTATATGCGAAGGAGATGCCAAGCGACGCCGTAACGGCCATTGAGGCCCCTGAGGGCGTAGACGGCCAGAAGATATACAAGGTCCTGAGGGAAAGATACGGCGTTACCGCCGCGGGTGGTCAGGACCAGGCCAAAGGAAAGATATTCCGCATCGCCCATCTCGGCTACTCAGACAGATTTGACATAATAACGGCCATCTCGGCCATAGAGATGACGCTAAAGACGCTTGGCGCACCAGTAACGCTTGGCAAGGGGGTCGCGGCCTGTGAAGAGATACTGCTGTAAAATCACTCATTTTGGAGGTATTGCCTGATGAAGGTACTTGTAAGTGATAATATATCTGACAAAGGGGTTGAGATATTAAGAAGCGCCTCGTTGGAAGTTGACGTAAAGACCGGAATGACGCCGGACGAGCTAAAGGCGTGTATAGGGCAGTATGACGGTATAGTTATCAGAAGCGCCACTAAGCTGACGGCGGACGTGATAGAGTGTGCAAAGAATTTAAAGGTAATCGGGCGTGCTGGGTCCGGGCTTGACAATGTTGACAAGGCCGCCGCCACAAGCAAGGGAATCGTCGTGATGAACACACCCGGGGGCAACACCATTACCACAGCCGAGCACACGATTGCCCTTATTGTGTCGCTTGTGCGCAAAATCCCACAGGCCACGCAGTCTATGAAGTCTGGCAAGTGGGAGAAGAAGAAATTCATGGGCGTTGAACTGTTTGACAAGACCCTTGGCGTTCTGGGATTTGGAAACATCGGCTCTCAGGTGGCAAAGAGGGCGCTGGGGCTGGGTATGAGGGTTATCTGCTATGACCCGTTTTTAAACGAGGACCTTGCCAGCAACCTCGGCATAAAGAAGGTCTCGTTAGATGAGTTATTCGCCGGTTCGGATATAATAACGGTACACACGCCCCTGACGAACGAGACAAAATATATCATAAACAAGGACTCCATCGGCAAGATGAAAGACGGCGTGAGGATAATCAACTGTGCGCGCGGCGGGATAGTTGAGGAGGGTGCCCTATATGAGGCGATAAAGTCCGGGAAGGTAGCCGGTGCCGCCCTCGATGTGTTTGAGAAGGAGCCGCCTGAGAATTCCCCTCTTATGACCCTTGATGAGGTCATCTGCACCCCTCACCTTGGCGCCTCTACCCATGAGGCGCAGGAAAACGTGGCCCTGGCGGTGGCCGACCAGATAGCGGATTATCTGGTACACGGTACGATTCGCCATGCCGTGAACTTCCCTTCCATACCGGCAGACCAGGTCAACACCCTTAGGCCTTACATAGATTTGGCTGAGAAGATGGGTTGTTTTGCCTCATATTTCATGGACGAAGAGGTGAAGGAGATAAGCATAGAACTCAGGGGCGAGGCGGCTGAGATAATGAACGAACCCGTTAAGATAGCCGCTGTAAAGGGGTTCTTAACGCCTATCCTTGAGCATACAGTGAACTTTGTCAATGCAACGCACATAGCAAAAGAGCGCGGGATAGTCGTTAAGGTGACGAAAAATGCCGACGCGGGCGACTATAACACGAGGGTTGACCTTGTAATAAAGTCTGCGAAGAAGGACTTTAGCGTCTCCGGCACGTTATTCAGCAAAAAGGACCCGAGGATAATAGCGATAGACAATTATATAATCGAAGTAATCCCCGAAGGGACAATGTTGTATATAAACAACAACGACAGGCCGGGCGTCATAGGCAGCATTGGAACCCTCTTTGGGCAGAGCGGTATAAACATCGCAAGGATGCACTTCGGCAGGGAAACCAAGGGCGGTATGGCCGTATCTGTGGTCAGCGTAGATGGGAATGTTGGCAAGGATATCCTGGACAAGATAACGAAACTGCCCAATATAATAGAAGTAAAGAAAATAACGATGAACGGTTGAACCTTCTCGGAGGGGCGGTGACAAATACGGAGGAGCAATGGCAAATATCATAATAGTAGGCACGCAGTGGGGAGACGAGGGCAAGGGCAAGATAGTAGATTGCCTGACGGAGAAATCAAACGTGGTGGCGCGTTTCCAGGGTGGGCACAATGCCGGGCACACGGTAGTCATAGGGGGCGATAAGTTTATCCTTCACCTGATTCCGTCAGGTATTTTACATAAAGACAAGATGTGTATTATAGGAAATGGCGTGGTGGTCAACCCGGAGGCCCTAATGTCTGAAATCATGGCGCTGGAGTTAAGAGGCGTTAGGGTAACAAAGGACAATCTGAGGGTAAGTAAAAACGCCCACGTGATAATGGACTACCATGAGGACCTTGACGGCTGGAAGGAACATGAGATGGGAAGCAAGAAGATCGGCACTACCGGTCGCGGCATAGGCCCGTGTTATACCGATAAGGTGGCGCGTTCAGGTATCAGAATGCATGATTTGGATTGGCCTGAGCAATTTAAGGAAAAACACTTGGCAAATATTGCCGACCTAATAAAGAGGTATCCAAATAACCCGGATATTCAAAATTTAGTTAAGACCGCCGAGGCTACTTACGTTAAATATATTTCCCTTGGCAAACAACTCAAAGACTACATCGATGACACGGACATAACGATAAACGAGGCGATAAAAAGCGGCAAAAGCGTCCTGTTTGAAGGTGCACAGGGCACACTGCTTGATGTTGACCACGGCACATATCCATATGTAACGTCATCAAACGCCACCGCCGGCGGGGCAATGACCGGACTTGGCATAGGCCCTAAGTGTATAGACGAGGTGCTGGGGGTTGCCAAGGCCTATACGACCCGCGTGGGGGAAGGCCCGTTTCCATCGGAACTCACAGGGCATGAGGGCGAACTCCTCAGAGAAAAGGGTGCCGAATATGGGGCGACTACCGGGAGGCCGCGCCGGTGCGGCTGGCTCGATTTCGTAGTTCTCAGGCACGCCGTAAGGGTCAACGGCCTTACGGGACTTGTAATCACAAAGCTCGACATCCTTGACGGGATGGACAAGATAAAGGTCTGCGTTGGTTATAAATATATAGACCAGTTCTTGAAGGACTTCCCAAAAGAGCTGCCCATTCTTGAGGGTTGTACGCCGGTTTACGAGGAGCTTGACGGCTGGACGGGACACACTACCGCGGGTGTTCGTTCATATGACAAACTACCTCAAAAGGCGAAGGACTATATGCAAGTGATAGGGGAGACGCTTGGGATTCCCATTGCTATCGTTTCAACGGGGCAGGATAGAGACGATATAATTTACAGTTGACGGCTCAATGCCATCATATACCAAAATCATTGAGGGGATACTTGGCATGCTCTTCCCGTCGCTATGTCCGGTATGCGGCAGGCCATCTGACGAATTGGCGACATCCCCGATATGCGGGGTCTGTTGGGCGAACATGAGCCGCCTGCCTGCTAACGTGTGCGGTGTGTGCTCTAAACCCCTGCAGGTTGAGGGGATTACCAAATGCGGGGATTGTTACGCGGAGAAACCGTTTTATTCGACCATACGGGCGTACGCGCGGTTTTCAGGTGCTATGAAAGAGGCGATACATCTGTTTAAATTCTCAGGTGTAAGGAGGCTTGCGCGGCCATTGGCCGAGCTGTTTAAGACAATCGAAATACCGGAGGCCGACTTAATCGTGCCCGTTCCACTGACAAAAAAGAGGCTTACAGCGAGGGGTTTTAACCAGAGTCTGCTCCTTGCTAAGGCCATATCGGACTTCACCCGAATACCCCTTTCGTATGATACGCTGCTGAAGGTAAAGGAAACCCCTCATCAAACCACGCTCAGGGGGGCAGAGAGGGTTAAATCCCTTAGGAATGCCTTCAGGTCAGCCGTAAGCGTAAAGGGTAAAAGGATTGCCGTGGTGGATGATGTTATGACTACGGGCGCTACAATTAACGAATGCGCGAGGGCGCTCATAAAGGCCGGCGCCCGGAGTGTCTTTGGCATCGTTGCAGCCCGCACCGTACTGGAGTAGTCAGGGCAATCGCATTTGAAAAATAAAGCAGAAGATCCCTATGCAATCATTCCGGCTTGTCCCTTTCCGTCATTCCGGCTTGTCCGGAATCTTCCCTTCAGTGGGAGTTTCATAATGATTGTGCATATTCTGAGGCATAAGGACAGATTCCGGACAAGCCGGAATGACAAAAATAAGTGAGGCAATTCCTAATGCGTTTGTCCTGCTGGAGTAGTCCAATATTTTACTAAGAACAGGACATTTCCGCTTTGCTATGACACTGCATGCAACGCAACCGGGCAACTTGACAAAACAGGTTCTATTGATTATTATACCAGCATAGCATATGGCTTTAAATATCTGCCAGTCGTTTACGATTGGAACAATGCAATGGAGGGGTTTATGGCGGTAAGTTACAAGGATTTGGGGCTGGTCAACACAAAAGAGGGGTTTCAGAAGGCGGTTAAAGGCGGCTATGCCATACCCGCTTATAATTTTAACAACATGGAGCAGTTGCAGGCAATTATCATCGGTTGCGCTGAGAGCAAATCGCCTGTGATACTCCAGGTATCAAGCGGCGCCAGAAAATACGCAAACCAGACGCTATTGAGATTTATGGCCATGGGTGCGGTTCAAATGATGAAAGACATGGGCGGAAGCATCCCCGTCACCCTTCATCTTGACCATGGTGACAGCTACGACCTCTGCAAGTCTTGTATAGACACGGGGTTTTCGTCTGTTATGATAGACGGTTCTCACCTGCCGTATGAAGAGAATGTCGCCCTGTCGAAGAAGGTCGTCGAGTATGCCCACGCGCATGATGTCACAGTGGAGGGTGAACTTGGCGTGCTTGCCGGAATCGAAGACGAGGTATCACACGAGGTAAGCCACTATACGAAACCGGAGGAGGTGGAGGATTTTGTCAAAAAAACCGGAGTTGACAGCCTTGCCATCTCAATTGGCACTTCCCACGGTGCTTACAAGTTTAAGGTAAAACCCGGTGAAGAGCCACCGCCTCTTAGGTTTGACATCCTTGAAGAGGTGGAAAAGAGAATCCCGGGATTCCCGATAGTCCTTCACGGGGCATCCTCAGTCATGCCTCAGTACGTAGAGATGATAAACAAGTATGGCGGCAAAATGGACGACGCGGTGGGCGTATCCGAGAAGCAGCTTCGCAAGGCCGCCACCTCAGCCGTATGTAAGATAAACATAGACACAGACGGCAGAATGGCCATGACGGCCGTAATAAGAAAGGTATTCGCCGAAAGCCCTAAGGAATTTGACCCGCGCAAGTATCTCGGCCCGGCCCGCGACGAACTCATAAAGATGATCAAGTACAAAAATGAAAACGTGCTGGGAAGCGCCGGAAAGGCGACTTACTAGGGCGTGTCTTGTCAGACGGTTGGATGGTCGTCAGCCGTTTCTGATAAAGGTTTGATGGAGAGGGTGTTGAAAAACACCCTTTCTGATTAGCAACCGTTGCTCAGCAGTACGTCAGCTCTGCCGCTCCGATTATGCCGGCGTCCCCGCCGAGGGTTGAGGGTATTATTTCCGCCTTGGCAAACAAATACTTAAAGGCCGACGCCGCAGCCGTTTTTATGGCCTTTCTCACGTATATGTCCCAGGCCCCTATCAGTCCGCCCATCAGGATTATCGCGTCAGGGCCGAATATGTTTATGTAGTTTGCTATGCCTATGCCCAGATAAAATCCCGCGGTCTTGAATATCTCTATCGCCAGCGGGTCTCCCTGTAACGCGTATTTGTAAATGTTGGCCGGTGTTATCTCGCCGCCGCTGTCTTTGGCCATCATCGTCTCTCGTTTCAGTTCAATCGCCTCCATAGCAACCATGGTCATTGCCCGTGCTGAGGCATAGGCCTCAAGGCATCCCTTTCCGCCGCAGCCACAGAGCTTGCCACCAGGCTCAACGATGACATGCCCCAGTTCTCCGGCTATGTTCAGGAGTTTCCGGTTATATACCACACCGCCGCCGATACCCGTGCCCAGTGTCAACATCACAAATGTATTTAAATCTTTCCCCGCCCCTGAGACGCTCTCACCAAGGGCGGCCATAGACGCGTCATTTCCCATATACACCGGCGTGTTAAATCTGCCTTGCAGTATCCCAACGAGGTCTATTTCATTTAATATGGGCAGATTCGGGGCAGACAATATCTTTGTTCCATCAGTAAGCCCCGCAACGGCCAGCCCTATCCCATTAATCTTGTCCGAGAACAAACGCTCTATCGCCGCTGTCAGGCTATCTATGACGTTGCCGGTTGATGATACTGTTATTCTTTTAACAATCTCCCCTTCCCTTGAGACCACGGCCACGCGAAGGTTCGTCCCGCCCAAATCCACTCCTATCGAAAATGGCTTGCTCATCGTCCAGTCTCCTTATATGCGAATAATATCTGCTCAGGACTAATATACAATATTAAGCAAACAATATACACGCCCCCTGTTAAGGATAAATAATAGTTGATTGCAACAAATAATACTTGACAAGATTAGTATACTATTATAAAATAAAGGTATGTTAAGACTATCTACCAGATGTCAGTACGGGGTGAGGGCGATGTATGAGATAGCCCGCGGGTATCCGGCGATGCCGGTTACGATAAAGGCGATATCTGAAAAACAGGATGTATCGGTGGCATTTCTGGAGCAGATACTGGGAAAGCTCAGAAAGGCCGGCCTGATAAGGAGCGTAAAAGGGCCTGGGGGCGGCTATATGCTTAAGGCCGCGCCGGAGGAGATTTCCATAGAGGAGATTCTATTGATACTTGAAGGTCCGATAGCGATTACCGCGTGTGTGACTCAAGAGGATGCCTCAGGGGGATGCGTAAAGGCTGACCACTGCGTAATACAGCACCTGTGGAAGGCACTGGGACGACAGATTGAGGATTTTTTGAATACGATAACCCTCAGGGACCTCCTTGATGGGAGGCATTTCAGCCCGATTTTGCAGCACGGGGTTGAGGAGCGGGAGGCGGTGTGCCGCTGAAATTCGTCGAAAACGTAAAGGCGGACGTCACAAGCGACATAGTCTATATGATGTGTCCGATGCACTTGTTGAAGCTGGAGGAGCACATGAAAGAACTCCACAAGGGTCAGGTGCTTGAGCTGCTCACCGATTATGACGGCGCGCTTGAGGACATACCGGCATGGTGTGACAAGACAGGGAATGACTTTCTGGGGATAGACGAAGAGGATGATTACTATAAAATATATATCAGAAAAGGGGGCGCAAATGAGCATTAAATACTTTGACCACATAGCGTCAAACCCATTGCTGCCAGAGGTGCTGGAGGCGATGATGCCGTATTTTAAGGAGCAGTTTGGCAATCCGATGAGCATGTACGACCTTGGAATGAACGCGAAACAGGCGATAGACACGGCGAGGGAACAGGTTGCCGGCCTGATAAACGCCAGGCCGTCGGAGATAATATTCACCTCTTCGGGGGCGGAGAGCAATAACTTCGCGCTCAAAGGGATGGCCCTTGCCAGGCAAGGCGATGGCAAACACCTGATTATATCAAAGGCTGAGCACCATTCAGTGATGAACACTGCCCGTTCGCTCGAAAAACAGGGTTTTGTTGTCACCTATGTGCCGGTAGATAAGTATGGAATGGTTGACCCTGAGGCGGTAAAAAAGTCAATAACGAAAGAGACGACGGTTATATCTATAACTCTCGCCAGCTCAGAGGTTGGCACAATTGAGCCGATAAGGGAGATAGCCGCCATTGCAGGGGCGCACAAGATAGGTTTTCACACGGACGCGGTGGCAGCGGCGGGCAACATACCCGTAGATGTAAAGGACTTGGGGGTAGATGCGTTGAGCCTGTCAGCGCACCAGTTTTATGGCCCTAAGGGTGCGGCGGCAATGTATCTGAAAACGGGGCAGCGAATCCTGCCGCTAATATACGGGGGTATTCAGGAAGGTGGACGGCGCGCGGGGACAGAAAACGTACCGGGGATTGTTGGCATGGGAAAGGCGGCGGAGCTGGCGGCGTTAAACCTCACCGGACGTATGGCCCATGTGCGGCAGTTAAGTGACAGGCTTACAGAGGGGATACTAAAGATAGAAAAAGTACACGCCACCGGCCATCCGACGCAGAGGCTTCCCGGCCTTGCGAGTTTTGTGGTTGAGTACATAGAGGGAGAGGGGATGCTGCTTCTGCTCCTTGCTAAGGGGATATATGCCGCGAGTGGTTCTGCGTGTACATCAAAGGCGCTGAAGGCATCGCCGGTATTGCTGTCAATGGGAGTGCCGACGTCAATGGCCCACGGCTCGATAGTGTTCAGCCTTGGGATAGGGAACACGAAAGAGGACGTAGAATGCTGTGTAGAGGAATTTCCACAGATAGTAAAACGATTAAGAGACATGTCGCCGTTTGCCAAAGAGGGCTGGGGAGCTATCAAGGCAGAGGACGCCAGTGAGGAGGGTGCATAAATGTATAGTGCGAAACTAATGGATCATTTTACAAATCCAAGAAACGTAGGGGAAATAGTGGATGCCGACGGCGTAGGCATGGAAGGCAATCCAACATGTGGCGATACGATGAAGCTGTATATAAAGGTAAAGGACGACGTGATAACAGACGTGAAGTTTCAAACCTTCGGTTGCGGGGCAGCCATAGCGGTATCGAGCATGATAACGGAAATGGCGAAGGGCAAGACACTGGCGGAGGCCCTTTCAATAACGAAGGAATCTGTGGCAGAGGCCTTAGACGGGCTGCCACCGCAGAAGATGCACTGCTCAAACCTCGGCGCGGACGCGCTTAGGAAGGCCATAGAGGACTACAGGTCAAGACAACAAGCGCAGGGTTGATTTTTCACAGCGAAAGTGCTATAGTGTAGATTCGCTGGCAGTGCGCAAAGGCACTACGGCGAAAATGGAGAGGTGGCCGAGTGGTCGAAGGCAGCCGCCTGCTAAGCGGTTGTGGGGGTAATACTCCACCCAGGGTTCGAATCCCTGCCTCTCCGTTTCATCAGAAGGTGCCATAATCGCCACAGACTTCACTCCAGCACGTTACCAGACTTCACTCCCGCATTACCAGACTTCACGTCAGCGCGTTGGCTATGCGGGCAAACTCATCTATGCTGAGCGTCTCCGGCCTTCTTGCCGGGTCAATGCCTATGGAGTTCAATATATCGCCTACTCCGGCGTTAAAACCCTTCAAATTATTGGAGAGCGTCTTTCTGCGCATCGAAAACGCCGTCCTGACAATCGCAATAAATAACTTCTCATCGGCAACCCGCACCCTTTCCTCCCTTAACATTTTAAACCCTATGACCGCGGAATCCACCTCCGGCGGCGGTCTGAACAATTCCCTTGAAACGATAAACTTTATCTCAGGGACGCTTACAAGCTGCGACATTATCGAAAGCACCCCGTAGGATTTCCTCCCCGGTGGCGAGGCAATACGCTGCGCCAGTTCTTTCTGAACCATGAGGGTCATGCCCGTAAGTGTATCTCTTTCCGCGAACAGCCTGAATATCAGCGGCGTGGTTATATAATACGGTATATTGGCGACCACTTTAAACATGCCAACTGCCCCATAATCATATCTCAGTGCGTCCCCGTGGACAAGCTCAAGATTTAAGACACCTCTGAAACGCCCCTTAAGTCTCTCATAGAGGCTTACGTCCAGCTCTATGGCTATGACTTTTTTTGCCCTGTCTATGAGTTTTTCTGTAAGAGAACCCGTGCCAGGGCCAATTTCCACTACCACATCGTCAGGGGATATATCCGCCGCCGCGACGATATCCCCGACAATCGCGCCATCATAGAGGAAGTGCTGTCCTAATTTTCTCTTTTTCACCGGCTTGTCCTGTATTATAATAGATTGTCCGCGCTTATTAACACTGACACCTCCCCAAGGTCAGGGCAATCGCATTAGAAACTTACACCAGTCATTCCCTCTCCTGGATTCCCGCTTTCGCGGGAATGACAGAATAAAAAATATGAACACGCCAGACAAAGCCGAACAAATGAACACCAAAAATATCATGCCATTCTCTTTTTTTGTCATTCCTGCGGAAGCAGGAATCCAGGAAACCATCGGTCAGCGCTAAAAGTGTAGGCAATTTCTGCTTTATTTTTCAAATGCGATTGCCCTGCGCTTCTCAGCGAGGGCAAACTCATTAGTAATTGCCTCCCTTATTTTTGTCATTCCGGCTTGTCCGGAATCTGTCCTTATGCCTCAGAATATGCACAGCACAATCATTATGAAACTCCCACTGAAGAAGATTCCGGACAAGCCGGAATGACGGCATAGGTATCTGCTGCTTTATTTTTCAAATGCGTTTGCCCTGTCCCCAAGGTTCCCCTTGAAATAACCATAGCGACGGGTATATAATAAATACAGGGTTGGGCTCAAAAAATATTTTTAAAAAGGGCCTAAAGTTTCTTAGTATATTGCCGATAAGAGAAGTGAACACTTTTAAGATGGCAAGGAGGAGGTAAATTATTATGGCAATCCAACATGTAATTACACGTCAGGCCACCGACACAAACGCGGCAGCCTATAAACCCGCTAAGACGCAGCAGCCGCAGCAACCGGGCGGGGGGCAGAACAACGGGGGGACGACCGGTGCTGCCGGTACAGAAAACACGCAACAGCCGGCTGCGATTGTTAATATTTCCACAACCGCAAAAGAGGCGGCAAACGCGGCCGCAAAGCAGACTGAAAATACCGGTGCAGCGGGTGCAGCCGGGGCAACTGGTGCGGCACAAAATGTAGGCCAGCCGCAGAATACGCCGAACGTGAACCAGCAAAACCCGAAGGGAGTTGAGCAGGCGTTTTTTAAGTCGGTGGTGTAGCCGTATCTGATGTTGACTGACGAGGCCCTGACAAGACGGTTACAGTGGGGGTACTTGTTAGGATGTGTAGCATAACCAGAGACGTATAAGGAGAATGTAAAATGGAAATCGCAGGGATAGGTGTAAGTGCTCAGACGAATGTCAGCGCTGCCAACACGCAGACTAAGCAGCAGACCTATGCTCAACCTGCTTCCCAACAGCAGTCCCAGCAAAACGCCGAAACAACTGCTAAGGCTCCAGTCAGCTCAAGCAATAATGACTCCGTAAAAGTTACTATCACGAGCGAGGGAAAGAACATGCTGAACAACTCTAAGCAGAATGTTGCGGCAACTGGAGGGGATACCGCCAACAATCTGGCAAACTTAGCCCAGGGCAACAATACTCAGCCGGGGACCCAGGCAGGTACCCCATCTGAAAAGAGCGCTAAGGACAATAACCAGATTAATCCACCAGCCCCTCCCGTGAGTAGTCTTTTTAGCAATTCTGCTTATTATTCCGTGGAGAAAAACGCAAAGGATAATACGCAGAGTGTGGTAGTAAAAATTGTGGACTCCAATGGGAATGTGGTTAGGTCAATACCGCCTGAGGATTTGTTAAAGAGCGCGTCGGAACTGAATATAGGACCGAATAATCTTTACCATTCACTGACATAGGGGGAGTGCTCCTCCCCTATGTCGGTCGGCGTGGAAGGCCTGGGTGGGGGTGTGTTGCGTATCATAGACAGATGGCTCACAAATGAGCACAAATGAATGCGGGTTTGGCCTCCCCCGGAACAATTATGTGTCAGAACAATAGGACATTTTTACTTTGGCTTGACATGTCAGAACAATTATAGCGACTTCACTAGGGGTTTTCTGTTACAATATGGACATGGAAGCTGAGGCAGATAAGCTCTTCAGATTATCAAGTGCCGTTGGAGAAATCCACAGCAGTATTTTTCGTGCTACCGACCATAATGACCTGCTTACAGCAATCCTTGACATTGTAGGTGCCCTTGTGCTGATACTTGACAAGGATGGGCGCGTGATTTATTTTAATCATACCTGCGAGGAGATTTCCGGCTATGATTTTGCGGAAATAAAGGGTAAATGTCTCTGGAATGTCCTCACAAGGGAAGAAGACGCGGAGTCCGCGAGGGTAAATTTTGAAAAGATTTTGAAAGGGAATTATCCAGCCGCCTATGAGAACTTCTGGAATGGCAAAGACGGTTCAGAGCATTTGATTGCGTGGTCAAACACTGCCTTAGTTGACGAAAAATCTGAGGTAACATATGTGATTGCCACAGGGATTGACATCACAGAGAGGAAACTCACGGAACAACGCCTTCAGTATCTGTCATACTTCGATTCCCTTACAGACCTGCCAAACAGGACGCTCTTCTATGATCGTTTGAGCCATGTGCTGGGACACTCCAGAAGGTATAACCAGATGTTTGCCTTGTTGTTTTTAGACCTTGACGGATTTAAGTTTATCAACAATTCATTGGGCCACGACATGGGAGACATGCTTTTAAAGATGGCCGCCTCCAGACTGCCTAACTGCGTGAGGGAATCGGACACCGTAGCCCACGCGGGCGCTGACGAATTCGTAATAATCCTGCCTCTGTTAGAAAAGGTGCAGGAGGCCTCACTGGTTGCCGAGAAAATACTTGACGCCTTTTCAACCCCGTTTTATCTTGACGTACATGAGTGTTTTATCAGTATGAGCATTGGTATAAGCATCTATCCTGACGACGGAGACGATATAGACACACTGCTTAAGAACTCAGATGTTGCCATGTATCAGGCAAAGAACAAGGGCGGCAACACCTATCAGTTTTATAACCCTGAGATGAACGCACGCGCGTTGAGGCGTCTGAAGCTGGAAAATAATTTGCGCAAGGCCCTTGAGAGAAACGAATTCGTTCTCCACTATCAACCTAAAATAGACCTTAACACATGGTCGGTATCCGGGGTAGAGGCCCTGATAAGGTGGTTAAATCCACAGTTCGGCATGATCTCACCGGTGGAGTTTGTTCCCTTAGCAGAGGAGACCGGCCTGATTATCACCATAGGTGAGTGGGTACTCAGAACTGCCTGCGCACAGGCTAAACATTGGCAGGACATCGGCCATAAGGGGATTCTTATGTCTGTGAATCTGTCTGCAAGGCAGTTTAAGTCGCAAAATCTTGTCCTGTTAATAGAGAATATATTAAAGGAAACAGGCCTGTCACCTGAGTTTCTTGAGCTTGAGCTGACTGAAACCGTAGTCATGGACGACGCGGAGAAGGCCATCAAGATACTGCGGGAGATAAAAAATATGGGCATACACATAGCCATAGACGATTTTGGAATGGGCTACTCTTCGCTGAGTTATTTAAAGCGTTTTCCTATTGACTGCCTCAAGATAGACAGGTCATTTGTCAGTGATATAACAACCGACACCGACGACGCGGCAATAGCCACTGCGATTATAGCTATGTCCCACAGCCTGAAATTGAAGGTTATAGCCGAGGGAGTGGAAACAGATGGCCAACTGGAGTTTCTGCGCGCCCTTGATTGTGATGAGGCTCAGGGATACCTGTTTTCGAAACCCTTGTCTTCTGAGGACATCAAGGCCTACCTCGCAAGCAAGAAGCTCAAATCGGGCAAGTAATGGAAATTCATGTAACACTGGGACCGGCGTGTCTTACAGAGCCACGGCTTACGGCACTCCTCAACTCAGGGGTTTCCGCCATAAGGCTCAACATGTCCTATGTAAACGAAGGGACACTCCACAGCACAATATCCCGCATAAGGCAAATTGCCCCTCACATAAAAATCGGCGCGGACATAAGGGGGAGGAAACTTAGAATCGGCACCGTCCCAGGCGATAGAGTTACGCTCAAGGCTGGACAGACATTCAGCCTGTATTCATCAGAAGACGCCAAAGCTGGTGGGGAGGACTACGCCTATGTGAGTTACCCGCACATGTGCTCTAAACTAAACGCAGGGGCGGTAATATTACTTGACGATGGGGCCATTACGCTTACGGCAGTGGAAATCAAAGACGGTGAGATCCTCTGCCGTGTTGAGACTGACGCGGAGCTGACCTCAGGCTGCGGGGTAAACACGCCGGGCTGCCCTATTGAACTTCCCCCGCTTAGTGCAAAGGACTATGGAGATATTGAGCGTTTGTCGAAATTATCAATTGACTTCGTCTACCTGTCCTATGTGGAGAGGGCCTCGGACATTACGATTCTCAAAGAAACCCTGCGCCGGTACAATATGAAGGACGCTGTTGTTGCAAAGGTGGAGCTTGCCGAGGCGGTGAAAAATCTTGAGGAGATATGTGCGGTGTCGGACGAGATTTGCATAGCTCGTGGGGATTTGGGCGTAGAGGTTGACCTGCCCAAAATCCCCTACGTACAAAGACACATCGTGAAAACGGCAAGACAATCCGGCAGACCTGTACTACTGGCGGGTGAGGTGATGTTATCGCTCGTGAACAGATACAAACCCTTCAGGGCAGAGCTTACTGACGTGATATCCGCCCTGGAACAGGGGGTTGACGGTTTTATACTCTCCGACGAAACGGCAATAGGGCTAGACCCGGCAAACGCGGTAAGACACCTGCAAGCGTTGATACGGGAACATAACCTGCGCTCAGTCTGATTTTATCTCATTTTTGGCAAAATTGCGTTTACTGATGCCTTCCCTGTCAAATATCACAGCACACTGATGACCTCTATCCTTTTAATGAAAATTGCACGGTGCTATGGTTTAACCATACCATAATATGTTAGAATCCCACGATGTGGTCGCCGCGGCAGATTGGGTGCGGCAGAAGTTCAGGCGGGTTTGTTAGTTCAGGAGGGTTTGTTGGAATTACTCAGATACATGGAGATATTTAACAGAAGAAAAAGGATATTTTACTATATCATCGGCGCGTCTTTGGTATTAGCGCTGCTTATATTGCTTTTTGTCAGGCCGACTTACAGGGCAGCCGCAAAGGTATTAGTTTTAAAGACGCCCTCCGCAAACGGGCTGCTGGCAGGCTGGGGACTGGCTTCACAGGTAGCCAGCACCAGTGATGACATAAAGACTGACGTGGAGCTATCCAGGGTAAAACCGCTGGCAGAGGCTATTATTGGCGAGTTTAAGCTTAGGGGGCTTTTTGGCAAGCAGTTAAAGGCGGATGATTTTTTTGAGCCATCTATAGCCGAGAATCTGTTTTCCCTGCCCTACGCCGTCGTCAAGCAATATAAAGAGGTAAACATCATAGAGGTAAGCGCCGTAACAAAGGACCCCGAACTGTCGGCCTCTATTGCCAACAAACTCTCGGCGAATTACGTTGAGAGCGCGCGACAGAGGGTAAGAGACGATTTCAAATCAGTGAGAGAGTCTCTGGATTTAAGACTTGATTCAATCAAAGACAGTTATTTTAAAACCCTTGCCATCTCCACAGACATGAAGCTCAGGGATATGACCGTTGATTTGCAAGGTGAAACGACCAATGTTATTAAGTCAATATATACCCTGAAAACCGAAGCCGAAGCGATGGACAAGGAGTATGCCCAATTTGACGCGGAAATTACAAAGGGCATGAAACAACTAAAAGAGCTTTCCATATACAGAAAAGAGGCCTTTGAGATCAGTACAAACCCAAGGCTCGAATCCTTAAAATCCTCTCTCGACAAAAAGGTTTTAGATCTGGCAAGCCTGAAACTCGATTTTACAAAAGAGCATCCCAGGTATAAGATTCTTAACGAAGAGATAGATACAATTAAAAAACAGATGGTCGCAGAGGTCGGCCTCGTTCTCAGCAGAGAGACAATGTCCCTGAATCCTGAGTACTCGGAGCTATCAAAAAAGATTTTAACGAATCGCATCAACAAGGAGGCAATTCTTGCAAAGAAAGCGGTAATCCAAAAGTTTATAAAGCTCGATGAGGAAGAACTTATAAAAATACCGCATAAGTATGAGGCATCCGCCCGCATAGAGCCATTGTTAACGGCACAGAGGGAGATGTACTCAAAGGTCGGCCAGTATGTCATTCAGGCGGGCCTGGTCGAATCCATAAGCTTGTCGAAGTTAAAGATAGTCGAGCCTGCCACAACACCAAAGAAGAGGTTTTACCCAAGGCGGGGGCGTACGCTCATAGTGGCTGTCTTTCTTGGTTTTTTCATTGGCCTTGCCGCCGTATTTTTTGTCGAATACATGGACAATACCGTTAAATCAAAGGACGATATAACGGCATTTTCAAAACTCCTCGGGCGTATCCCACTCTCGGAGCACCTGAGAAATTATGATGCCGTAAGCGCCCTCAGTGCCGACTCAAAAGAGATTGAGGCCATTAACGAGATTAAGGATAATATCTTCTATGAAACACCAACTAATGTCGGTGGCAGTATGGCTCTGATAGTAACCAGTCCGGGTAAGGGGGACGGCAAGACCTGCGCCGCGGCGCTGATGGCCGTAGCATACGCCAGAGAAGGGCAGGGGGTCTTACTTGTCTGTGCCGGGCGCGCCACATCGGGGTATTCGGCGGCCGCGTTTTTCGGTATCACCCCGGATAGCTCCAGCTTGCCCATGCCCACAGGGGAACACGGGCTTGATGTGTTATTTGAACCGGATATTGAGAGGGTCAATGAGCGCGTGGGCAGCCTGCGTGAACAATATGGGCAGGTGATTATAGACACCGGCTCGCCGAAAGACTGCGCGGCACTTGACGGCAACGTCATCTGTATAGCAGAGCCGTGTAAGTATGAAAAAGATACTTTAGACAGGGTACGCGGCGTAACAAAGGGCAATTTTGTGGGTTATGTATTTAATAAGACGCTCCAGGCCCGATTGACTTAATCAAAAGACTCATAAACGCCTCATGAGCGCCCCGAACATCACCCTGTGCCCTTTTTCAGAGAAATGCATAGGGTCACAAAACAGATAGAACTCCTTTGACGGCACCCCCTTTGCGAGAAAATCCGGCACAGGGTCAATGAAGTCTATACCGTTAGCGCTAAAGAAGGCGGATAGCTTTTTCTGCGGCTCAAGCAGCGTGTCCTTCTTTCTGAGTTGGGCCTCATAGGGGGAAATAATCACTGTGAAGGGGATATTGCGTGCCTTCAGTGTCCTGGCAATATTGACGATTGGTTGGATGTTTTTGTTAAAGATTACATCGTTGTCCGCATTGTAGTACAGGGATTCGGCCATGTAAAATCTCATCTGAGGGTCAGTCAGAAGACCCTTCAGATATAAGTAAAGCAGCGATTTGGCCCTCAGGAATTCGTTCAGCTCTGCAAGGACACCCAGATGTCTTGCCTTGTCAAGCAGTGTTACATTTCTCGTGCCGGTGTTTAGCTCGCTGTCAATAAGCTCGGCTGATTGGGAGTTTAAATCGTTCAGGCAATAAATCAGATAAACCCTGTTGATTTCCGGATGAGAGGGTAGAAAATGTACTATGACGTTTTCATAGTCGTAGGAGTTATATCCTACGACCGCAGAGTTATACACCCTCGCATCCGGCAGTGAGGAGCGCACCAGGCCAACAAACGTATCCTCTTCTTTTACGCCAACGCCGAAGGCAATTGAGTCTCCAAGTACGAGGATTGTCCCTGAGAAGTGTTTATCGGTTTCTTTGTAATCTTTCGGGATGCGAAACCCGTATTTATCAGTATAGACCTTTTCACCAAACGAGAATGCTCCAATGATTTTGGCGTTTCCCCTGCTTACTCCAAAGGCGTTGACAACGAAAAGCTCCCGCGAGTTGCTCAGAGGTTTTACGCTGCCGCTGAGCCTCAGCGCATACTCAAACACACATAACACCCCAAAAACCACTACGACAGAACAAACAACCAGCAAGGCATTTAAATATCTTTTGTTCATCACAACTGCATTATACATGATTTCTGTTGATTTGTTAACAGATAAACCCTAAAGACCACGGTAATTTTGTTCTAACGAATAAAACAAGTTATCATGGGAAGTTGAAACGATTTCCAGACTATTCTTTTCTTTGGCTGTCATTCCGGCTTGTCCGGAATCTGTCCTTATACCTCAGAATAGGCAAAATCATCTTGAAACAACCATTTAAGGGACGATTCCGGACAAGCCGGAATGACGGAAAGGGACAAGGATGACAATAAACCAAGCAACTACCGCTTACTTATGATGGAGAACAAATTTACCGTGCCCTAAAGACAGGCACATCCCGCATGTTTATTTTATACACTTATTGACACGTATAGCCTAAAGCCAGCACAATTACGATGTTTTACAACTACTTGTGATTCATCTGGGGGGTGTTCTATGACTAAGGCTGAACTAATAGACAGGGTAGCGGTAGAGTCAAAAGTGTCGAAGACAGAGGTCGCAAAGGTTATCAGCGGCACATTTGACGCAATATCTAAGGCTCTTAAAGATGGCGAGCGCGTTATTCTCGTAGGGTTTGGCACCTTTGTTGTGTCTGAAAGGAATGCTCGGACGGGTAGAAATCCTAAAACCGGGGAGGCTACGTTAATCCCTGCCGCTAAAGTACCCAAGTTTAGGGCGGGCAAGGGGCTGAAGGATGTCGTGTCGGGTGTGAAATAATAATATTTTTGACGTCAACGTTAAGATATGTTATAATGGTATAGTTGTTTGTTGGGCTGGTACTATGAAGGTACAAACGAAACTTGCATATAGTCACGCTGTTATAGTGGTGCTGCTAATCATCGGCAGTGTTACTAGTGTCTTTATATTGCGGTCGTCTCGTGATCTCATCCGCGATATTGTCAGCGACAGATACCTTAAAACTATATACTTAGATAACGTAATGTATGCCGTTAAAGGCATTGATGTGTCAATGTATAAGTTGCTTCTTGCCGCTGACAACAGTACCGGAGAATTGGACAATATTGATAAATACAAAATGACTATGACAGAGAATGTAAGCAAACTGGAACCCTTGATAAGAAGTGGTAAAGGCAAAATACTCCTGAAAACAATACAAAACATACAAGGTGATTATTTGTCATTTGTACGAGAACAAAGCCGTGCCGTTTTGCTGGTTAATTCAGAGGAATCAAAGGTATCGTTGTTTGATAAACAATTGAAACATTCTGCTGTATTATTGCAGGCAATTGATAATCTTACCGACTATCAAACATATAAGATGAGAGAAGGCGAGTCTCTCTCAAATAGAGAATATCAAATGTTCCTGGGTATAGTTTTGTCCGCGTGTCTGCTGTCAGTTATTATCAGCTTTTTAATTGCGGTAAAGGCGATACGTTCACTTGTTAATCAATTAGGGGCCGAACCAGGGGATATAATAGAGATATTAGAGAATATCTCACAGGGCAACCTGCAGGACGAATATGGACTGCGAAGGAATCAAAACAAAACGGGGATTATTAAATATGTAGATATATTGTTAGAGGAACTCAGGGAAAGAGATGGCCTTGTGCAATCTGAGTTGGCATTAGGGACGCAATTAGAAGAGACTGTTTATGAGCTGAGACGCAGAGATGTACTACAGGAGACAATAAGAAGTGTCCTTGAAATATCCTTAGAGCATGTTCCTCTTCAGAGTAAATTGCAGAGAATTATGGATATAATCGTCTCTATTCCAGGCATAAGCATTGAACAAAAAGGATGTATCCACTTAAAAGTAGATGGCGCGGAAGAGTTACAGATGGTTGCTCAAAGAAATCTGCATGAACATTTATTAACAGCATGTGCGAGATTGCAATATGGGCAATGCCTTTGCGGGATAGCCGCCAGCACAGGTAAAACAGTATTTTCCAATAAGCTTGACGACTTACACACTGTCAGCTTTGAAGGAATGCATGAACATGGACACTACTGCATTCCCATAAAATCCGGCAGCAACGTATTAGGCGTATTATGCCTGTACGTCAGGCATAATCACGAAAGAAGTAAGTTGGAAGAGAGTTCTTTTGTATCTATAACTAACTCGATTGCGACCATAATTGAGCATGGAAAAGGCGAGGATTCTATTAAGCGAATCAATAAATTTACTCAAACCGTCCTTAACAGCATAAATGACTCCCTCACGGTGATAGACGTCAATGATTTCACAATCGTCAGTACCAATAACAACTTCCTGAGGGAGTATAAGCTAGCTGGGACTGATGTAATAGGCAGACATTGTTATGAAGTTACCCATAAAGTCTCTGAGCCTTGTAATCAACAGGAATACTCGTGTCCTGTTATGACTATGTTACGAACGGGTGAGTACGCGATGAGTGAGCACCTGCATTACGATGAGGCTGGAAAGGAAGTCTATGTCTCCTGCTCTGCGTCGCCGATAAAAGATGAGGCAGGAAACATAGTACAATGTGTTTACGTGCTTAGAAACATATCTCAGAGAAAATACTACGAAAAACAGCTCCAGCAGCTCGCACACTATGATGTGGTTACGTCTCTTCCTAACCGGATATTACTTTTGGATAGATTAAATATTGCAATTGAATTTTCCACGCGGGAAGGCAATATGATGGCGTTGTTATTTATTGATTTAGATAAATTTAAGGCGGTTAATGATACTTATGGACATGAAACCGGAGATATTCTGCTTAGGGAGGTTTCAACAAGGTTATTAAGCAATGTCAGGAAATCAGACACGGTTTCCCGCGTCGGCGGAGATGAGTTTATTATTATTCTTACTAAAGTAAACGGTAAGCTTGATGCCGGATTAATCGCGGATAAGATTATTGAATCATTAAATAAAACATTTTTTATAAATGGACATGAGTGCCGTATTGGCGGCAGTATTGGCATAGAGTTATATCCATTCAGCGATTTTGATTACGAGATTGAAAATATTACCGATGTCCTTATTAAAAGGGCCGATATGGCGATGTATAGGGCAAAAGAACTTGGCAGGAACAGATTTGAGTATTACACCAGCGACCTGAGCGCTGAAAGTGAGAACCCTGTGCTTGACTAGTTCCTTAATTTATTTAGGGAAACTCCAGTGAAAATAAACACTTGACGTGACTGCGTACATATGTTTTACACTATTATGGGGCATCTGGTGGGCATCTGGATAAAAGGAGCGCGATAGGACATGCAGCGTCCTCTTTGGGACGTTTCTACTTTGGTAATACATGATTATTTTTTCTCAGAATTGATGCTATATTTTTAAAAAGCAGGGCGTTTTCTCTGTGGCTCTTTACGGCTATCCTCAGATAATTGTCATTCAGGCCGTTGAAGTTTGAGCAGTCTCTGAGGACGATTCCCCGTTTTCTTAACTCTTCGTAGAGAACCGGCGCCCTTTCGTCTCTTGTCAGATAGAAATTTATTTTAGACGGGTAGAAGCTAATCTCATGCCTTCGCAGCATTTTCTCTATGTAGGCCTTTTCCCTTCTCAGATATTTAAAGGTCTCTGTCTCATAGGCCTTGTCGCAAAGGGCGGCAACTCCCGCCCTCTGCGACAGTGAGTTTACCGACCAGGGCTCTTTGTTGGCGGCAAGGGCCGCAGAGACGTCATCGTGAAAGAACATGGCCCCAAGCCTCAGGCCGCTTAGTGCGTAGAACTTTGTCAGAGAGCGCAGCACCATAAGGCCGGGATTATTGCACACCTCGCTGCTGATACTCTCCTGCGCCGCGAAATCCACAAACGCCTCATCAACCACTAAATAGCAGTTACACTGCCCGGCGTGCTTTACGATAGACAGCACGGCGTCTCTGCTTAGGACGCCTCCGGTTGGGGAGTTGGGATTACAGAGAAACGCGATGTCGGCGTCTCTCATTCCCCTGATAAAGCCTTCAATGTTCAGCTCAAAGTTGTCTCTTTCTTCTATTGGAAAAAATGTTATTTCTTTCACGCCGTTTACAGACAGCGCCCTTTCGTATTCTGAGAACGTTGGTACTGCGATAAGCGCCCTTACTGGTTTAATAGCCCGCGCAATAAGATAAATAAGCTCGGTGCTGCCATTGCCGCACATTATATTTTTATCGGGGACGCCGGTTTTTTTCGATAATTGGCGGCGCAACGCTGTGCAGTCAGGGTCGGGATACGCTGGCAGGTATTTCAGGGCCTTTCTGAGTTCGGCCTTCACCTTTTTGGATATGCCCAGTGGGTTTACCGACGCGCTGAAATCCAGCACCTTCCGATGGGCAATCCCCAGTTCGGCGGCAAGGCCATAGATGTTCCCCCCGTGGCGCGGCCTGTCCCGCCCCGCGGCAGAGCGCTTGTCTGGCATATTATGTTAACACCTTTGAAGAACGGCTATGCCTTGCCGGATTCGCGAAGAATCTCGTTATATACCTTATAAAACAGGTAGTTAGTCGGGATAGATTTCTTTAGAATCGTCTTTATCTCCGGCATGTCGGCCTCGTTTATTACGATATTGACACTCTCCGCGTAGGCCGCCATATGGTCAAGCGTAGTGTATTTTGTCCCCGCGAGGACAACAAATGTCTTTCTTCTGGCCGATATTGGCATAGATTGAACAATTTCGAGGACTTCGTTATTTTCGGAGTTTCCACCGCCGAAACTGTCATGGACATATACTACATCATACTGGTCATACTTTAGCTTGTCTGAGACGTCTTCAGGTGATTCGGCTCTTTGAACCTTATAGGCAAGGTCTTCTAACGCGCCCTCTGCCGCCTCCGCTCTTTCCACGTTGTCGTCGCAGACCAGCGCGGCCCTAGTTTCATCTGAGATGGGTGTAATGGCTGGCATTTCCCGGCCTCCTGTTCATAATCTGTTATTTTTTGGCCTTTCTGGCATAGTCTTTATCTATGCTCAGGCCTTCGATGTCTGTGGTCTTTTCGCCCTTGGAGCTTTTTACCATATCCAGCCCTCTGCCTACGATGGCCTTTCTTGAGGAGTAGGCAAGCGCCGTCTCTTCATTTATCAGCCCCGCCTTGTAGAGGTTTATTATGGACTTGTCAAATGTCTGCATACCGTAGTTATCACCGGCGTCTATTATCTCGTAAAAGGTCTTTCCCTCCCCTTCGCCATTTGTTATTGTGTCCTTCACCCGAAGATTTGTCTTTAATATCTCAATTGCGGCAACCCTGCCGCCTCCAACCTTGGGCATAAGCCTCTGGCTTACTATCCATCTGACAGTGTCTGCGAGGCGGTGGCGAAGCAGCACCTCCTCATCCTTATCGAACATACCTATGATTCTGTTAACCGTCTGTCCGGAGTCAATTGTGTGCAGGGTGGCAAGGACAAGATGGCCTGTCTCGGCTGCCGTAATACCAATTTCCACAGTCTCGCGGTCTCTCATTTCACCAACGAGGATGACTTTGGGCGCCTGTCTCAGGGCGGCCCTCAGCCCATTTGCAAATGAATCGAAATCCACTCCCATCTCCCTCTGGTTAAACGTGGATTTCTTATGCGGGTGCATGTACTCCACAGGGTCTTCAAGCGTCAGCACATGGACGGCCTTTTGCTCGTTGATGAGGTTTAATACGGCGGCAAGCGTAGATGACTTACCGCTTCCGGTTGCTCCGGTGACGAGGACGAGGCCGTTTTTCTCTTCGGCAATCAGGCCGAGGACCTTTGGCACTCTCAGGTCGGCAAGGGTGGGGATGCGTGTCTCGAGTTTTCTTAGAACGATGGAGTATGTGCCGCGCTGCGAGAAGATATTTACCCTGAACCTGGCCTTGCCGGGCAGGGAATATGACAAGTCGCAGGAGCCTTGCCTTATCAGATTTTCAACTAATCTCCTGTCTGAGTGGATAAGGTGCAGGGCAAAGACCTCAGTTTGAAAAGGCGTCAGCGATTTCAACGACTGGTCGTCGAACTCAACGGGCAGGAGCTGCCCGGCTGCCTCTACCTGCGGCGGTTTTCCAACCGTAAGGTTCAGGTCGGACACGTTGGCGGCACTCTCAAGCATTGTGGACAGTATTGAGTCAATATCGTTTTTTGTCATAGTTTCGTCTCCTCAACCACATAATTCAATAAATACGTCTAAAAATCAGGAGGCGGTTCCTTGAGAAATGGGATAAACCGCTTCTTATCAATTGCCTTTTCGTATGATTCCTCCGGCGATACCCAGCCCTTTTGCAGCAAATCCAAAATGGCGTCGTCAAGGGTCTGCATTCCGAGCTTTTTTCCTGTCTGCATTACTGAGGCAAGCTGCGGTGTCTTGGCCTCCCTTATCAGGTTGGCCGCGGCATAGGTGATGATAAGGATTTCAAGGCAGGCTATTCTGCCCTTTTTATCTATCCTTCTAAAGAGATTTTGAGCAACGACCCCCTTCAGGGCCTCTGATAGTGTGGTGCGTATCTGCGCCTGCTGATTTGCGGGAAACACATCCACCACCCTGTCAACGGTCTTTGTGGCGCTTTGCGTGTGGAGGGTGCCAAAGACGAGGTGTCCGGTTGAGGCCGCCTCAAGGGCCAGTTGAATCGTCTCAAGGTCTCTCATTTCTCCAACGAGTATTATGTCCGGGTCTTCACGAAGCGCCCCTCTGAGGGCAGCCGCAAAGGACTTTGTATGAAGGCCAACCTCACGATGGTTGACTATGCAGCTCTGACTTTTATGGACAAATTCTATGGGGTCTTCAATTGTGAGGATGTGGTCTTTACGCACCTTATTCGCGTAGTCTATAATTGCCGCAAGGGTTGTTGATTTACCGCTTCCGGTTGGTCCGGTAACAAGGACGAGGCCTTTTTGCAGTGTGGCAAACCTCTTGCATACAAGGGGTATGTTGAGTTCCTCGACCGTTGCAATCTTACTGGGGATAAGCCTGAATACCGACCCCACGCCCCATTTCTGTTGAAAGAAATTAGCCCTGTAGCGACCAAGTCCTGGCACCTCGTAGGCAAAGTCAATATCTCCCGTTTCCTCATAGACCTTTATTTTCTCTTCGGGGGCGATTTCGTAGAGCATAGACTTGAGTTCGTCGTTGTCGAGCTCCTTGTACTTTACTCGTTCCATCTCGCCGCGAATACGCAAAATCGGCTGCGACCCAGCAACCATGTGGAGATCTGAGGCGCCTTGTTCGTTCATTAACTTAAAAAACGCGTCTATCTTCGCCACTTTAACCCTCCCCAAACTAAATTGTAAATTGCCACACAACGCACCATACGGCTGGAAGTGTAGCAGATTCTAAGCGATTTTGTCAAAGACGGGCAACTGAGTGTCTCAGTTTGATATTTTTGCCCCGTAGGTAATTCCATTTCTAAATAATACCTGCAATAATATATTTTATCTCACTCCGCGACAAAAAATTGTCATCACCCTTCTTGTCTTGTCGTCATTCCGGCTTGTCCGGAATCGTATTTGGCTTGAGGATGTGCTGAGACAGATTCCGGACAAGCCGGAATGACAGACTAAGATATTTCATAAATACGCTAATCACTGATTATTAATGCACATATGATTTAAAAATAGAATTACATTAAAGCTGCCGGCTCCAAAGTCATACTTCAATTCCCTGATCCTGGTTTCGGCTCATTATGGCATCTGCTTTTTCTCTTGAAAGATGCGGTTTTCCTGACGCTAACGTCGTACAAGTCTTAGCACGTCATACAGATATCAGAACAACACAAAAATATTATCATGCCACCTCTGCTAAATTAAGGAATCAGGTGAACATGAGGGGGAAGGTTCTAAAACTTGGCAAACCAAAAACCGGAATGGAACCAGAACGACATTAATTTTTACAAGTGATTGATTTATAAGGACAAAAATATGCCGAAGGGGGGACTCGAACCCCCATAGGTCACCCCACACGCCCCTCAAACGTGCGTGTCTACCAGTTCCACCACTTCGGCCACAGACAGCTCTATACTACAACAGTGCAGCCAATGTTTTCAATCTTTATTTTGCGGCGCTACCTCAACGGTGAGGGCACCTTCTTCTTCGTATCAGTCTTTGTCGCAGGTTGATTCCCAATCAGCTGTAGCTGCTTCTTTGCCTGATCCGCCTCGGGCGCATGCGGATAGTCATCAATGATTTGCTGAAGTATTGTCCTTGCCGGTTTTGGATCCTTTATCTCAATAAACGCCAGTGCCTGTTTCAACTTTGCGGCGGGGACTTTGTCACTGTTTGGATATTTTTTCACCACTATGTCGTAGCTCAAAATAGCATCCTCGTAGCTGCCCTCTTTAAAGTATGACTCACCGATCCAGAAATTCCCGCTGGCGGCTAATGAACTCGTCGGAAACTCCTTCGCTACGCGGTTGAATTTCTCCCTGCTTTCCTTGTATTTGCCGCCGTTGAAGTCTTTCATCGCATCGTCATACATCGCCTTAGGGCTGGTCTGCTGAGCAGGCGGCGGTTCTGGTGAAGGCGGCGGTGGTGGTGCAGCCGTCGGAGGCTCTTTTGATGCTGTGGCTGGTGGTTTCTGCGTCGGCACTGGTTCGGGGCGTGAGATTGCTATGCCTTTTTTCTGCAGGGCAGCCTCGATTCTCTCAACTCTTCCCCTTAGGTCGCCTATCTCGGTTGTCACCATCTCTAACTGTGTTTTCAGGAGATCACGTTCGGCCTTGGCCTCGGCTAAGGCGTGGTCAACATAAAACTTTCTCTCCTCAACACGTCCATACAGTTGTTGGAGTTCGCGGCTCAAATTGGTAGCCTTTGAGTTCAGATTCTCCTGGCTATCCCTTATGGCGTTTAACGTGTCAGACTTGCCTTTTTGCGTATCCGATATCGAGAGCCGACTTTTTATGTCTGCCACATCGTCTTTTTGCTGATACTGTACCTTCTTCAATTCGCTGACATCAGCCTTAAGGTGTGCAAACTCGTCCGTGGCGCAAGAGGCCATAACCAGTATCAAAACTGCCGGTACTATTTTAGTAATCCGCAACACCGCTTGTATTCCTCCTATTTGCCGGCTATTTGCTGGAAACAAAATGTGCCCTTCTGTTTTTCAACCAGCATTCCTCCGTGTGCTCCATACACACCTGCTTTTCCTTTCCAAAACTGATAGTCTCAAGTCTGCTTGCCGGAACACCTAATGATACCAGATAGTTTTTCGTTGACTGCGCACGCTGGTCTCCCAGTGCAAGGTTATACTCGCTTGAACCCCTCTCGTCGCAATGTCCTTCTACCAGTACGCTGACGTTTGAGTTTTTCAAAAGCCATTCCGCTATCTTTCTGAGATTTGCCTTTTCATCATCGGCTACATCATACCTGTTGTACCCAAAATGTATGTCCTTAAAAAGACTCGCCATCTGTGACCGAATCTGCTCCTCAGACAACGCACCCTCCCTTATCTTGTCCCTGTCAATCTTGATTACGTCGTCTTTGCCATTCCTTTCCTTTGTCCCTGCATCTTTCCCTTTCTTGTCGTCCGGAACCGCTACATCTGTCGTAGCGCAACCCGATACAACGAGGGCAAGAAGCACTAATAACAAGGCTATGCGTTTCATTCCTATACCTCCAAATTGTGTTTAATGTGACCATGAAGGGCCGAAGGCCCTTATATTTCTGGGTGAAATCCTCTTCTGTCCATCTCCGTTTACCGTCATTACGTAAACCCCCTTTGCCCCGTCTCTGTCTGACGTAAATGTTATAAGCCGACCGTCGGGCGAAAAGGATGGTTCCTCATTATTGCCCGTGTCAGTCAACTGTTTAAGCTCAGTGCCGTTGGGTTTTATCGTATATATCTGAAACCTCCCCCCCTCTCTGCCGCTATACACAATCAAATCCCCGGAGCGTGACCACTCAGGGGAGGTGTTATAACTGCCCTCAAAGGTCAGCCTCCGTGAGTCCATGCCATCTGTGCTCATTATATACAACTGCGGCACTGTACTTTTGTCCGCCACATACACTATTGACTTGCCATCCGGGGACGCAGACGGAGACACCTCTATATAGTCTGAATGGGTGAGGCGTGTAACTATTTTTGTACCGAGATGCAGCCGGTAGATGTTAGGGCTTCCCTTGCCCGATGACGAAAAAAGCAGGTAACTGCCATCTTGCGTTACGTCCCCGGCGAGGTCGGTTGCCCCCGATGAGAAGAGTTTTTCCTCGGAAACTGTGTCAAAGTCCAGCTCATATATGCCCCATCTCCCATTTCTCAGCGAAGAGTAGAAGAGCTTCTTGCCGTCGGGTGACCAATGTGCCTTCATCGTGACATCGCCTTTTGAAACTATTTTCTTTACCCTCTGTCCATCGTAATCCATTAAATATATTGACTTTCTGTCTCCTTCCTGGCCGATGAATACTATCCTGGAGCCGAAACAGGACTTCTGGCCCGTAAGTGCCTCGTATATATCGTCGGCTATTTTATGGGCAAGCGGCCTTATTAAATCCTTTCTGGAGGCGTATTTCTTTTTTAATATATTGCTGGATTCGACAACATCATACACAGAGGCAACCACGCTTAATGAGCCATCAGCCTCAGCCTCAGCCGTTCCCTTTACCACGGCGTCTATGCCGAGGGGTCTCCAGTTGTCAGGATTAAACGGCGCTGTGGCGTCCTCTATAAACGCGTTTTTATTTATAAACACGAACAAGCCCGTAAAGTCCAGGTCGCTTCTTATGATGTCGGCCAGCTCGGTACCCTCGGTGATGCCGACAAAATCCACCACGGCTATGGGAAGCCTTTTAAGGCCGGGCGAGTTGATGTCTATATATACCCTCGCCGCCGCATTTTCCCTCAGACATAACAGCGCCACCACGAGCAGACACATGGTGGCCGCCAATCGGGTGATTTCCAACAATCCTCTCCTCATTGGGTAAACCTTATCCCTACTTCGTACGCATCTAACGGAGGCTGGGGCATTGGGACAGATTTGTTTACCGCGCTTAAGGCAGAGCGGTCAAAAAAACTGTTTCCAGACGATTTCTCAAGTTTCATACCTTCTATCCTTCCATCTTGCTTTATTGTAAAGACCACTACGGCCTCTAAGCTCTTTTTGGCGCTCTCCGGGTATGCCCAGCGCTTTCTGACATGAGCGCCGACTATGTCGCTGTATTCGTTGTTGACCGCGTCACCGAAGCTGGGAGACGTACTCTGGGTTGCTCCGGTAGGGCTTTGCCCCATCTTCACGTCCTTTTTGCTTAAATCTACCATGGATCGAAGCATTGCGTGCTGCTCAAGCCTCTTCTTTGACTTCAACATGGAAATCCTGTCCTCAACAGAGGAGCTGTCCTTCGCGCTGTCCTTAGGCTGCTCTTTGGGCTGTTCTTTAGAGGGCTGCTCCTTAGGCTGCTCTTTAGGGGGCGGTTTTTTCGATATTTCAGGCTTCACCGCAACGGGTTGCGCCACTTTTTTTGTGATTTCTGGTTTCATCGCAATCGTTTCAGCAGGTTTTTTTGTCTCTATGACGGGTTTTGGGATTTCTTTGACAGGCTTCCTGACTTCTGTCTGCCTTGGGGTCTCTTTCCTGGGGATTGGCACCTGTTTTGGGGTCTCTTTCATCTCATATTTCGCGGCCTTTGCAGGCTCTTCTTTCACAGGAGGAAGCTCCTTTTCAGTTGGCCTCTGCTGCGCGCGCGGCTCTCCCAAAGAAGGCTGCACCGTCGCCGCCTTTACCGGCGCAACAAGCTTGACCGTATATGTCTTTGGCAATACGTAGCGCGGCTGATGTTTCAATGTGTACATAAACGCCCCAAACACAACGGTGTGCAGCAACAAAGATGCCACTGTGCTGAATTGAACGCTCGGCTGCCTCATCAAAATAGCTCGTTTCCCCTTATCATGGCCTTTACTTTAGCAGTTCCGCTAGTTAGACGACTTTGGTTCGGTTATCATACCAAGCTTCTCTATTCCTGCGGACTTAATCTCCGCCATTATCTCTATGACCTTGCCGTATGGCACGTTTTTGTCTGCCTCAAGATACACATCGGGGTTCACGTGGCTTATTGCCCTGAGCTTGCTTACCAGTGTATCCATCGTGTGTTTTTCCTTGTTCAGATATATGTCGCCGTCCTTTTTAATCGTTATTGTAAACCGTTCTTCTTTGCTGAGGGCGGCTCCTTTGGTCTTGGGCAGGTCTATATCCAGCCCCTGTTTCATAAGCGGGGCAGTTACCATAAAGATTATCAGCAAAACCAACATAACGTCCACCAGAGGGGTTACGTTGATCTCGGACATTACGTTTCTATTTCTTTCTACCTTCACTTTCTTCTGGGTTCACTCATTATGTTGGTAAAAAACACCAACAGGTCTTCTGAGAAGTCATCCATCTCAATTATCTGCCGTTTGGCCGTGCTCAAAAAATAGTTAAAGCCGATGACCGCCGGTATAGCCGCCGCAAGTCCTGCCGCCGTCGTTATCAGCGCCTCGGCAATGCCGGGTGCTACTACGGCCAACGACGCCGACCCAGCCGCTCCAATTCCCCTGAACGCGTTCATAATGCCCCATACAGTGCCAAACAACCCTACAAACGGTGTGGAGGAGCCGGTTGTGGCAAGAAAGTTCAGATACTTCTCAAGACGCGCACTCTCCAGCGCGGAATACCTGTTCAGCGCCCTCCTTACGTCGTCAGGACCGTCCAACGTGTTATCCTCATATACGGCCGTGTATATGCTCGCAAGTGGGCTAATCTCACACGCCTTTGCCAGCTTATTAAGACCACCAGGCTCTCTTCCCGCGCGAAAATACTTGAGAAAGTCCCCCGATTCCCGCCTTGCCTTTGAGAAATATCTCCACTTATATATAATAATACCCCACGACACCACCGAAAATATCAGCAGCATTATCAACACAACCTTTACGACATACCCAGCCTGGAGTATTAAATTAATCGCTGTATAATCCATAAATTCCCATTCGCAGAAGTAGTATAACAAGGGCCTGTCATAAAAGTCAATATCCGCAATCCCTAAAAGAAATCACCTCTGTGTGTCCACGCCTCATTAGCCCGCCCAATCGTACCGTCTCACCTGCCGCACCTGGTATTTGACAGTAAAAGTACTCTCCGCAGTCGAGAAAATACTTTGTAAAACAAGGAGATAAGGCAGTCTTAGGTGTTTTAAATGGTCGTTTACACAAACCTGTGCTTTAAATTCATTACGTCCCGATAGAGAACCACCCCAAGGATAACATCATTGCCATTGGTAACGGGAATAGCCCTGAAGCTGTAGCGAGAAAACATCTCGGCTGCCTCTATAAGCGTGTTTTCTGGTTTCAGGGCGATGACGTTTGTCGTCATAATGGCCTCAAGTTTATCCTCTATGCTTGCCTGTAACGCCTCTTTAAGGTCAACCACACCGAGCAGCGTGTCCTTTTCATCAGCTACGTATATGTACATTATCACGTCCTTGTCTTTGGCAATTTCACGATACTGTAGCAGCAACTGGGACACCTGCGTACGAGGGGGGAGTTTTATGAAATGCGACGTTGAGAAATGGACAAGCTCCTCGTCATGTTTATCAAGCAGGAATTGTACCTTTTGGGCGTTTTCCTTATCAATTAATTTCATAATCTCGTCCGCCTCCGCCGCTGGCAATATGGCAAGTATATCGGCTGCCTGGGCGGGAGTCATGTCGTTAATCAATTCGGCAGCCCTCTCTTTCCTGATAGAAAAGATAAGTTCTCTCTGAACGCGCGGCTCGATTTCCTCCAGCGTATCAGAGGCGTGTTCTGTTTCAAGTTCATTGAATATGGCAAGGCGCTGTTCAGAGTTCAACTCCTCAAGGATGTCCGCCAGGTCAACCGGATGAATATCGGTGAGTTTCTCTTTCAGGACATTTAGCTTGACATTGCCCTTGAATGCGCCTGTATTTTCAGGCAGCGGCTGGACGTAAGCCCATGACAGGGTCTCTTTTTTCAGGAAATCTGCCCCGAACAGAAACTTCACTATGGGCTTGAGGCCAAGTCTTTTTAGTAAGGCGTATCTGCTGAAATCCACGTCTGTAACATACAGCACCTTGTTACGCAAGGCCAGTTTGATATCATATACCATATCAACCTCGTTGTCATCCATATCAAGGACCTTCTTATCAAGAATATGGGTATTCAGGAGCACCCGGCCTTCGGGCGGCTCGCCCTCATATTGGCTCAGACTTTCAAGAGCGACGGTAATCCTCGCGGCGTTGACCGTCGCTACACGTTCCCACGGTACGAGAAGCGCCTTGCTTCCAAATGGACGATGAATGATAAAGTGGGTAACTCTGGGGATTTTCTCTTTTTCCACAATGGCAAGGTCCATCAGTTTCCCGATCTTTTCGTTTCCATTAAATACCTTCGTGCCAATAAGGTCACTCAGAAAGAACACCTCGGCATCCGTTTCCTGGTCCTGCTTTCTGTCAATTATAGTGTTCAAGGCCAGCCTCCATATATTTCATTTTATCTGATTTTCTTACCTGACAAGTGTGATAAATTTATAACCCAGCAATACCACAAGGAAAATCAGATAAAGCCGCAACAGCAGCAGCGAAAATTTTACCCACGGCGACATCTCCACGTTTGGTGTCTCGTACTTTTTATTTATCTCGCGAACCTTAGCGTAATTATTTTTGAGAAAACTCCTTATCATAATGTCTTTGCCTCCTCCGCTATTTTAGCATATTGGGAAACAAGGTGCTTATCCCATAGATGCTTGATATGACGATTATAAGCACCACTATACCCACAGTGACGATGTTCTGCGTTACAGAATTTGTATATTCCCCCATGGTCTTTTTGTTGTTCAACAGGAGAATCAGAAAGACCAGAGCGGCAGGCAACAGCGTAACCGCGACGACCTGTACAAACAGTGTGATAAGCACGAGCGGCGCATTTGGAATCAGCACGACAAGCCCCGCCGAGGCCACAAGTAAAAAGAAGAACGCGTAAAACCAGGGGGCCTCTTTTATCTTATAGTTTAGTGAGTGCGCCCAGCCAAAAACCTCTCCAAATGCCCATGAACTAGCAAGCGATATGCAAACCGCGCCAAGGAAACCGGCGTCAAACAGGCCAATCGCCATTAAAGCGCCCAAATGCTTATTGGTCTTCATCAGCATAATAGACGCCTGTGCAGCATCGTCAACGGCCACACCTTTTAGTACCGTGCCGGTGACGATAATGATAAACACGGCCACAACCCCGGTAAACATCGAACCCATAAATGTATCAAGCTTGCCCCAGGGTATGTCCTTTTCCTTCATGGCCTTATCAACAACGGCGCTCTGCTGGAAGAATAACATCCATGGGGCTATGGTTGTGCCGACATTCGCCATCAGGAAAAAGAACAAGTCGTTATTAAAACCTCCCGGAAAGTTGGGAACCAGTCCATTGCTTATTATATCCCTGACAGATGGATTAATCATAAACGCACCTGGTATATAAATCAGGTTTAGCCCACAAAAGACCAGGGTAATCTTCTCCCATGTCCAGTAACTGCCGCTTAGTACCATGCCCACCATTACAACGCACATCACTATGACCGTCAGCCAGGGCGATACGCCGAATATCTTAAGGGCGGATGTCATGCCGATGAACTCCGTCACCATCGTCATCCAGTTTACAATCAACAGGTCAATCAGCGAAAACCATCCCCAAAAGGCGCCAAACCCCTCGAAAATCGCCTCCGCGTGTCCGCGCTTTGTAACCGCCCCAAGCCGCACTGTCATCTCCTGGACGTAATAGCAGACGGGG
>JADFXF010000015.1 GCA_015233685.1 Nitrospirota bacterium
CTTTCGACTCTTTTGAAAATCACCTTGAAAAATCATTGCTTGACTTGGAAAACAATAAAGATAGAGTACGCTCTATCGTTTCTTGGCCTTGGATTATTAATGCCCTTATGTCTTAGAAATAGAATAACAAGATGAAAAGTGTTATTCATTTTGTGTATAGAGGTGATGATAATATCTTGATAGATTTGCGTTTAAACTATGCTAAATTTATTTGCTCATTGTTGAGTGTGATTAGAGATAGAACATTGGAAACTAATGATTTATCTCAATGTCGTCAAGAAGTCTTAAAAGCATTAAACGAAGAACTTAAAGATTCGTCAGTTGACAACATCATTAATATATGGAGACAATAATGGGGATAACTTTCACTGCATGGGATTATACATAGGAGCATCCTCCGACAGTCTATCTCGTTTGTTATGCTGCCCCCCGCTCTCCGGTCAATCTGCCGGGAAGACACCCTCTAAGAAGTTATGAAATTCCTCGAAATAGGTGTACCACTTGGCTATGAACATCTTTATTCGCTTGTTTTCAGCCTCCTTTGCCGCCAAATGGTAATTCGCCTTCACAAGGACTACGGGATTAAGCTGCGGTGGTTCATCCATCATAACATCGCCATATTCGTCCTCTGCCCGCTCTGCGCCGATTGTCCCCGGGTTAGTCTCCGCCGTCTCAATGGTTATGTTACAGAGGACATCATTTACGTTATACGCAAATTTAATGCCAACATCCGGCCTCTGCCCGTTAATCACGCTCCACGGCCCATTTTTAATAAACGTGTTTGAAATAAAAAATGACGCTATCTCTTTGCCCGGAAATACATAATGCCCGACAAAATTAATCCCCGACGCCATGTACCTAACATGTGGCAACACATCAATATACTTTATGGCTATATACGGTATGGGCGAATCGTATGGGATTCTCACCCTGTCCTCATCTATAAACTGCAGCCTCTCAAACTCGGCTATTACCGACAGAGCCTCTTTATAAAAGACATGCGACGCAGGGGGCGTACACAGTACGTCAAAGGGCGTGAAATTCTGCTCCACGATTCCATTAACTTTCAGGAAATCCGGGTTTAATATGCTCGGATTATGTGTCTTTGCCAGCACGACTATCGAAAAGCTGCTGAGGTCTATTTTCATATCAGGCCAATGTCCATGCAATCCACAGATGAACGCTCATGCCCTCAGCGCCCCGCCTGTTTTACTTATTATACGTCTGACTATTTCAGCATGGAGCGCATCTATTTCACTCTCCAGAAGCGTTCGCTCTCGCGCCCTGTAAACTATATGAAAGGCAAGGCTCTTCTTGCCTTCGGGAATGTTCTTGCCCTTGTAATGGTCGAAGATTTCTACAGATTCTATCAGTCGTTCAGGGTCTAAGTGTTCAGTTTTAATAAGGTTTATTATGTCGCCTGATTGGTAAGCGTCGTCCACAACAATTGCAATATCTCGCTCAATTGATGGGTATTTAAACATCAGATTTGCAGAAAACATTGGAATCGTCCTTTCATGCTCAATTGGGGCATCTGTTTTATCTATAAACATCTCGAAGACGGCTATATCGGGCTTATCGTCTATCATTTCGAATCTTGCCGCAGTCTCAGCCGAGAGCAGCCCAAAAAAACCAATCTTTTCCCCACCAATAAATACATCAGCCGACTGATCATTCTCTAAAAAATCCTCATTCGATGGTCTCAATTCATATTTCACACATCTGAGGCCCGACAAAATAGGCTCAAGCTGACCCTTTATACGATAAAAATGTGCGGCTGGCTCTGTATATAGTTTTTTGCCACCGCTTGAATATGACAGTACGGCAAGTTTGAGCCTCTCTGCTGGAAATCCATTACCAGTTTCAAAAAACACCGTGCTTATCTCGTAAATGTTGACCTCTTTGGCGCTGAAGGAAATATTATACTTCAGATTTCTAAGAAGCGAAGGCAGGAGAAATGTCCTCAGGATATCGTAATCTTTCTGCAGGGGATTCTTCACTGTCACAACCTTTCTCCTTTCATCACCCGCCGGGATGTCAAGCAGAGTGAAGTCTTCCCTTGTTGTGAAACTATAATTTATGGTCTCGGTAAACCCCGCGTATCTTAGAGAGTGTCTTAGTTCGCTGAGTTTCTTGTGCTTATCGCTCACATTATTTATGGCAAGGGACAATTCAGGCATTACCGGAGGGATATTATTATAGCCGTAGATACGAGCGACCTCCTCAATGAGGTCGGCCTCCAGCTCTATGTCCCTTCTGAAAGACGGCGGGGTAACAATAAAGTCGCCGGTTTGTCTTTCTACTTTAAAATCAAGGCGTTTGAGGATATCCTCAATTTCGTCGCCTGTTATTTGCACACCTAAGAAGCCCTGAACCTTTTCCCGGGTTAGGGCGATTTGCGGTGTCTCGTAGCGTGTCGGATAATTGTCTATCACCCCTGAGACGCGCCCTCCACAGAGTTCTATCATCAAAGACACCGCTCTCAAAGCGGCATTTTTAACCCCGTCAATGTCAGTTTGCCTTTCGAATCTGAACGAGGACTCTGAGCGCAGGCCTGTCCGCTTCGATGTTACACGTATTGACGCTGACTCAAACCACGCGCTTTCGATAAGTATGTCAGTAGTCGTGTCTGAAACGGCGGAGCCTTGCCCACCCATCACACCGGCCAGGGCAACCGGCCCATCGGCGTCACAAATCAGCAGCGTACCAGCGGGTACGGTTCTCGCAGCACCGTCAAGCGTAGTTACGGCCTGCGGCTCCTCAGCAGCCCTGACAATAATCTTATCCCCTTTGAGTTTTTTCAGGTCGAAGGCATGGAGAGGCTGGCCAAATTCCAGCAGTACGTAATTCGTTATGTCAACCACATTGTTTATCGGCCTTATGCCTGAGCTGTTAAGCCTTTTTTGCATCCAATCCGGTGATGGGGCGACGTTTACGCCATTGATTATAATGCCGCAATATCTGTGGCAGAGATGTTTGTCTATTATTTCGACTTTGAATCCTGCATCGCCATCGTTTTTAAAATCATTTATTTCAGGGCGTTTTAATTTCTTTTTGAGTACGGCAGAGACATCACGGGCAACTCCAATAACACTCAGGCAGTCCGCCCTGTTCGGGGTTACGTTTAATTCTAATATGACGTCGCCGTCGTCAAGTGTTTTATTAGATTCCACCTCAAGGCCGGACATCGTTAATATATCGGCAATCGCCTCCGGGGATTCTTTAAAGTCTATATATTCTTTGAGCCAATTATATGATATAAGCATTTTTTCTCTTTAAAACTGCCGCAAAAATCTTAGGTCGCCCTCATAATAGAGCCTTATGTCGTCTATGCCGTACTTAAGGGAGGCAATACGCTCTATCCCCATGCCAAACGCAAACCCGCTGTATTGGCCGGTGTCATAGCCTACATTTTTAAAGACACGCGGGTCAACCATTCCCGCCCCCATTATCTCTATCCAGCCCGTGCCCTTACAGACCCGGCAGCCGCCACCCTTGCAAAAATAACACCCCATATCAACCTCCGCCGACGGCTCGGTAAATGGAAAAAAACTCGGCCTCAGACGCACCGGCACCGAAGGCCCGAACACCTTATGCAAAAACCCCTCCAGCAGCCCCTTTAGATTTGCAAACGATATGTTTTTGTCCACCACAAGCCCCTCGACCTGATGAAACATCGGCGAATGCGATACGTCCGAATCACAGCGATAGACCTTTCCCGGGGCGATAAATCTAAGCGGCGGTAGGGGGGTACCATTTGTGCGGCTCTCATTGACACGTTTCTCCATGACCCTGATTTGCACAGGCGAGGTATGGGTTCTGAGGACGAAGGCCCCTTCGCCCGATTGGCCATCGGCACTGTTTTCAATGTAGAATGTGTCCTGCATATCCCGCGCGGGGTGGTTTCGGGGGATATTTAAGGCCGAAAAGTTATAATAATCACTCTCTACCTCCGGGCCTTCTTCTATGCTAAACCCCATTGAGACGAATATATCGGCTATTTCAGCAAGCACGATAGTAACTGGGTGTCTGCCGCCGGGTTTTTTATAGTACCCCGGCAGTGTTATATCTACGGGGTCTTTGGAGAGTTTTGACTTTATCTCTTTTGAGATGAGTACCTGTTCATACTCTTTGAGCCTTTCTTCAATAAACACCTTGTCGGTGTTTACCTGTTTTCCGAAGGCCGCCCTTTCATGCGGGGCAAGGGTGGGGAGTTTCTTCAGCTCCCCCGTGATGACGCCATTTTTCCCCGTATATCTTGAGCGAAGTTCACGCAAAGCAGTTGTGGATGTAACCGCCTCCAGCTCCTTTAAGAACAGCTCCTGCAGCGCGGTCACGCCGTCTGTTGTTTCACGCTTTCTGCCAATTGGTTAAACTGTGTGATATTGCTTACGGCCAACTCGGCAAGCGCCCTTCTGTCAAGGATGATACCCGCGGTTTTAAGGCCCTGCATGAAGCGGCTGTACGTAAGGCCGACGGCACGGGCTGCCGCGTTAATTCTGATTATCCAGAGGCGCCTGAAGTCGCGCTTTTTGTTTTTTCTGTCATCATACGCATGCAACAGGGCATGGTCAACCGCCTCAGAGGCTACCCTGAAGAGCTTACTCCTGCCGCCATAGTAACCACGCGCCTTATGTAATATCTTTTTCCTTCTTCTCCTTGTCTTAAATCCACCCTTTGCTCTAGGCATCGCTTAGTCCTCCAAAACCGGCTCATCCGGCATATTTTTGCATCTCACAAACAAATGTCATCAACATCACACAAATGGAATAAGTCTTGATATGTTTCTGTGCTGTGTTGCGTCAACAATTGTCGCAGTGCGCAGCCTGCGCGTCCTTTTTGAGGGTTTACCGGTCATCATATGGCTCTTATTGGCCCTGTTACGCTTTATTTTACCGGTGCCGGTCTTTTTAAAGCGCTTCTCGGCTCCCCTGTGCGTCTTTAATTTTGGCATTACATACCTCCTTGTTCTTAAAACCGCTTCGCTGAATCTTTAGTCAAACAACGATTATAAATTAATTGTCCATTAATAGCAAGCGATATATTGAAAAATCTCCCGACCGTGTCAAAAAAAAGGGATAGGGGGCCGATACGATATAAAGTGTGCGGCTCACAACTAAGAAATACAATCTCTACATGCAATCAGACACTACTAAAGGCCCACGCGTTTTATGGTCTCGGCTACGCTGGGGTCTTTCAGGGCGAGTTCCTTTAAGACCTTTTCCATTTTCTCTCCCCTCTCTTCGATCTCCCGGTTTTTTCTAACAACGGGGGCAATCGTGGTACGTCTGTCCCAGAGGACAAAACCCACCAACGTAAGCATCCCGCCTATGAGTACATACATCAACCCGAACAAGTCACCCATCCGGCCATTTAAGTCGTTCATCCTGCGATTTAAAGCGTTAAAACCGTCGTCCATACGCTGGTTGGTTGCCTTTAACCCGTCGTCCATACGCTGGTTGGTTGCTTTTAAACCTTCTTCAAGGCGAATCAGCCTTTCTTCAATGTTGGTCAGCCTTTGTTCAACGTTGGTAAGCCTTTGTTCAATGTGGGTCAGTCTTTCTCTGTCTTGTTGGGAGAAAGACGAGTTTTGTGCACATACCCACGAGGGGAATACTGTAGAAAACAGTAATATTAACATCGCCGCATGAACCACTTTATTCATGAACTTATCGTCCTCGCTTTCAATTATTCTATCATAACGCGGGAACATCCGTCAATTTGGCTTTGACAACGGCGGCAATTCTCAATGAATCCCTCAAGTCTTCATGCAAATTGTAGCCGTTAGGGCTGGTTACTTCTTTTTAGTTCATTTGTTTCTTTGGACATACCCTTTAATCCAAATTGCACCATTGAACTGCTCAACAATCAATTCAACCCTATCTATTGCTATGAATGACGGCCTTAGCCCGATGTTGTGCCAAGGTCGGGGGTTTGGGGTTAATCTTCTTATGATGTTGCATAATTCGCTTCGCATTCTGATGCTTTACGACTTTATGTTTCACATTCTGATGCTTTACATCTTTATGTTTCACATCCCGATGTTTTAGCTTCGTATCATGATGTCTTACGTTTTTCCGCTTTACCTCCTCTTGTGTTAAGTCTCTGCCTGATGGCGGCAGAAATACGAATGTCCCTTCCCTGAGTTTTGTGTTCAGGGATTTTCCATTAATTTCAGCCAGTATGTCCTGAGATATGTGTAATCTATTCGATATCCTCCTCAGCGAATCACCCTTCCTCACCCGATAATTATCCAGCAGGTAACGTTGGTGTTCCGGTGTGTTTTCATATATCAGCCTGAAATCATCCTTCGTGCCCTGCGGCAGTCTCAACCGGTATTTCGGCACATCGGGTGGAATGCACCATTGTTTCAACTCTGGATTCAGCTCCCTTATTTTCGCTGTGGATGTCCCCGCCGATTTTGCAATAAAATCTATTGTAGCAGGAGGTTTTACGGCCACTATGTCATACTCAAGCGGGGTTTCATATTCGACATCGCTAAACCCATACCGCTGTGGCTCTATCGCTATCTCCCTGGCCGCTATGAACCTGGGTACGAACAGCTTTGTCTCCTTTGCTATAAGCCCGGTTGTGATAAGGCTCCAATAGTTGTCCGTGTTTGCCGTTTTCATCGCCTTTTCTATTTTAACCTCGCCGGCGTTATATGCCGCTAGTGCCAAATCCCATGTGCCGAACTTATCATAAAGAACCTTAAGATACTTCGATGCCGCATATGTGGATTTTATCGGGTCCTGCCTCTCGTCAACCCAATAGTTTACCTTTAAATTGTAATCACGGGCCGTGCCTGCCATGAATTGCCATGGCCCGACTGCCTGTGCCGCGGACTTTGCCTGATTATTATAGCCGCTCTCTATCAGTGGCAAATAGACAAGTTCTTCGGGCAAATTATTTTGCCTCAGGATTTTCTTCATAACCGGCAGGTATTTTGAGCCTTTGACCAGCCATTGATTGAATTTTTTCTTTATCGTATCCGCGAAAAACGTTAACTGCGCTGAAATTGCCTCTGCCGCGTTTGTATCGCCGCCATACTGCGTAAATCTTTTAACCCCGTCCCGTAAGAGCATCTCCTCCGGGCCATCAGCGTCATGTTGGTCTGGCGGCGGGTGCAACGGCACCTTTATAAAAAAATGCTCCCTAACTGATTCTGAATATGTTATACCCTTAGTGGACAGGTCGCTTATGCTGCGGTGCATCAGATTGTTTTGCAGCGTAGCCGGGACTTCGCTCTTTCCTTCCGTATCTTCACTTGTATTTAATAATGCCTCCGATTTCATGGGCACTATTAACAGGAGTAAAAATAAAACCGCCGCCCTGCAAAAATCCATCGGTATAAAGTCCCTCCCTGAATGCGCGGACAACCTTAATTGCACAGTCGGCTTAACTGCACAGCCGGTAATACATAACAAATATGCGATGAAAACGGCCAAAAAAGAATGGGTCGTTCATAACCATTGCATATCTTGCTTGCTTTTGTCAAGCATGTTTTGTGATATTTATTGAGATTATAGGCGTTTTTTTCGTCTATTGCCATTTATTTGCCGGATTTGATAGATTATAGACGAGAGCAGATATTCTTAATGCTATGCAATTTTTAGCGCCACGCAGGGGGTTTGCCCGTATGCTTGAGATGCACTTTGGAAACATGCTTGAAGAGGTTATCGGAGATAAGGGCCTGTCTTTAGTTGAAATAGAAGGAATTCGCGAAAAAACTGCCATTGCGCACAGCCAAATACATGAGCGGAAATGGGAGGAGCTTGCCTTTGTTGATCTGGTCAATCAGGACACCGCCAAAATCAAGGAGCTTGCCGAGAGCATCGTCAAAAACTCAGACCTTTTTCTTCTGCTGGGAATTGGCGGCTCTGCCATGGGGCCGCGCGCGATACTTGAGGCGCTTCAGCCTATGCACAATTTCAGGAATCATCCTAAGATATTCATTTACGACAACATTGACCCGCGAACACTGGATGCGATTATTGAGATCATTGACCCTCACAGGACAACCGTGAATGTAGTCTCCAAATCAGGTAACACCGCCGAGACCGTTGCGTCATTTATGATCTTTTGGGAACATATGAACAAGGCACTTGGCAGTGAGGCTGCCAGGCGATTTATCATCACCACAAATCCAGAGGGCGGGATTCTCAGGCAAATCGTCAGGGAAAATAACCTGATGTCTCTGCCCATACATCCTTCCATTGTCGGGCGCTACTCCGTGCTCAGCCCCGCTGGCCTGCTCCTGTCGGAGATTGCCGAAATTAACTCCGACGAGCTGTTGCTTGGCGCTAAGGACATATTAACCAAATGCTCTAATGCTGAGCTGTGGGAGAATCCGGCATACTTGTTTTCTGTTTTATTGTACCTCATGTGCGTAAAGGAAAAGAGGACGGTCAATGTTATGATGCCATATGCCGATGGCCTAAAATCCCTTTCAGAATGGTTTTGCCAGTTGTGGGCGGAAAGTCTGGGCAAACTCGGCCTCGGCATAACCCCGTATCCCGCCGTCGGCACTACTGATCAGCATTCGCAGCTCCAACTCTGGATGGAAGGCCCTGAGGACAAGGTCGTCATTTTTATTCGCATAGACGACTACGGCTCCAATATTCGCATCCCAAAGGTGTTTGAAACAATTGAAGAGTTCAGTTTACTGTCAGGCCAGTGCCTGAATGACCTTATAGGGGCTGCCGCGAAGTCCACCGAGCTGGCGCTTTCTAACGCCTCCAAGCCCAACATGACTATCACTATGCCGTCGCTGGACGCCTACCATGTTGGACAGCTTTTTATGTTCTTCCAAATTTGCACGACATTTATGGGCTTTCTCTTTGGGGTAAACCCGTTTAATCAGCCATGGATAGAAGCGGGGAAAAATAACACATTCGGTCTGCTGGGCAAACGCGGGTTTCAAAAACAAAAAGAAGATATTGCGCGCATGGCCAAAGGCAATATCTGCTGGAAGTTATAAGGCAGCCGGAGGTATCAGGAAATTACAATATTTTATCAGGAGGTGTCTTTTGCCGTTAAATATAGCAGAGAAGATAATTCAGTCACACATGGTATATGGCGGGATGAAGGTCGGCGAGCCAGTCGGGCTGAGGGTGGATGAGGTATACACGCAGGACGCAACAGGGACAATGGCATGGCTGCAGTTTGAGGCAATAGGGATAGACACGGTGAGAGTCCCTGTGGCCGTGTCCTATGTTGACCATAACATGGTTCAGTCAAACTATATGAATCCCGACGACCATGCCTTCTTACAGAGCGCGGCACGGCGTTTTGGGGCATACTTTTCAAGGCCGGGAAACGGTATTTGCCATCAGGTGAATCTGGAGCGCTTTGCTGCGCCGGGCAAGATTGCCCTTGGGACAGACAGCCACACACCGACAAACGGAGGCGCTGGCATGTTGGCCATAGGAGTGGGCGGGCTTGACGCCGCTGTGGTGATGGGCGGGGCGCCCTTCGCTCTCAACATGCCTATGGTTACGTTGATAAAATTATCAGGGCAATTGCGCCGACCCTACGTTACCGCGATGGACGTTATTTTAGAAATCCTCAGACGCCTCACGGTAAAAGGCGGTGTGGGGCGCATATTTGAATACGACGGCGAGGGCGTTGCCTCCCTTGATGTAACAGAAAGGGCGACGATAACCAATATGGGGGCGGAGCTTGGCGCAACTACCTCGATATTCCCAAGCGACAACAGGACAAAGGAATTTCTACGGGCGCAGGGCAGGGAGGGCGACTGGATAGAGTTAAAGGCCGATGATGGCAGCAAGTATGCCGACATCATTGACATTGACCTTGCCGCCGTAGAACCAATGGTTGCGAAGCCGCACAGCCCCGACAATGTCGTCTCAGTGAGGGAACTTGCCGGGACAAAGGTAGACCAGGTGTGCATTGGGGGCTGCACGAACTCCTCGTACCAGTCGTTGCGCGCCGTGGCAGGCATACTCAGGGGCAAGACGGTGGCAGAGAGGGTCAATCTGCTTATAAATCCCGGCTCACGCCAGGTGTATGATATGATAGCGGGAGACGGCAGCCTCAGAGAGCTCGCCGCCGCGGGGGCAAGGGTGCTTGAGTCATCATGCGGCCCGTGTATTGGAATGGGGGGAGCGCCGGGAAGCGGCCAGGTATCTGTGAGGACGTTTAACAGGAATTTCGAGGGGAGATCAGGGACAAAAGACGCCAAAGTGTTTCTGGCAAGCCCCATAACATGCGCCGCTGCCGCTGTGGCTGGTGAGTTTTCAGACGTATTAAACAGCTCAGTCAATATCCCAACGCCGCAAGAGCCGGACAAATACCCCGTTTGCGACAATATGATAATCCCGCCGTCAGCGGATAAGGGAGCAATTATTAAAGGGCCGAACATCAGGGAAGTGCCGGTTAAATCTCCCCTTGCCGATGAGATTAATGCCGAGGTGCTGATAACACTTGGTGACAACATAACCACAGACGATATAATGCCTGCGGGGGCAAAGGTGCTCCCGTTCAGGTCTAATATACCGGCGATTTCAGAGTTCGTATTCTCCAACATAGACAGCGGATTTGTGAAACGCGCGCAGGAGGCCAGGCCGCACGGCGGTGGCATTATTATAGGAGGGGAAAACTACGGTCAAGGCTCATCCAGAGAACACGCAGCCCTTGCGCCAATGTATCTGGGGGTGCAGGCGGTTATAGCAAGGTCGTTTGCCCGCATTCACAGGTCTAATCTGATAAATTTCGGCATATTGCCTCTGACGTTTGAAGACGCAGCCGTTGCCGCAAAAATAAGCGTCGGGGACAGGTTAATTATAAAAGGGATAAGGGACTCGGTACAAAATGGGCAGCCTTGTGCCATTGAAAATGCCAGCAATGGCCTTCAGTTTACCTGTGCTTCTAATTTAAATGAGCGCGAGAGGGAATTGATTCTGATTGGAGGACTGCTTCCTTATACGAAGAGCAAGACATCCTGAGAAGGATTAAGGACTACGGGGGAGGGTACTCCCCCAAGGCGATCGCATTTGAAAAATAAAGCAGAAGATACCTATGAAATCATTCCAGTTTTGTTTCTTTCCGTCATTCCGGTGCCTTTGCTGTCATTCCGGTGCCTTTGCTGTCATTCCGGTGCCTTTGCTGTCATTCCGGTGCCTTTGCTGTCATTCCGGCTTGTCCGGAATCTTCCCTTTAGTGGGAGTTTTATAATTATTGTACATGTTCTGAGGTATAAGGACAGATTCCGGACAAGCCGGAATGACAAAAAATAAGGGCGGTGACAAAAATAAGGGAGGCAATTTCTAATGCGTTTGCCTTGGGGTACCCCCCGAATATGTCCTATTATTCACACAAATTTGATGCGGCTTGCGGCAAACACTACCATCTTCAGGAGAAGCCAGCCGTGGCTCCAGCGTTGAATGTTTGTTGTGCCGTAGAGGCGCTGCCTGTACCTGATGGGCATTTCGACAATCTTCAGATTTAGCTTAGCCGCGCCGAAAAGCAGGTCAAAGTCGCCAAAGGGGTCAAAGTCGCCGAAGTATGGCCTGTTTAAGGCGATTTTCTCATAATCATTTTTTAGGATAACCTTCGTACCGCAGAGGGTATCCTTTATTGGCTGGCCTAAGAGCCACGAAAAGGCAAGACTGAAAAACTTATTCCCAACCTGATTAAAAAAGCGCATGGCATTGTCCTCCATTGAGTAAACAAGGCGCACACCGTTTATAAACTCACCCTTGCCTGAGCATAGGGCGTGGTAAAATCGCGGGAGGTCTTCGGGGGCTACCGTCATGTCGGCATCAAGAATCATCAGGACATCCCCCCCGGCCTTCTCAAAGCCGAGGCGCACGGCGTCGCCCTTGCCCTTGCCTGATTGCCGGTAAAGGCCCGCGTTTATGCCGGGGTGGTTTTTTATCTCCCGTTCAATAACCTCATACGTGTTGTCAGTGGAGTGGCCTTCCACGAAGATTAACTCGGTCAATTTTCCCATCTGCGGCGTCCTCTCAAAAATAGAGGCAATATTTCCGGCCTCGTTTCGGGCTGGGATTACTACCGACACGGTGGGGGGGGCGACGTCGCTGTCTTTATTGGGCGGCATAGGGCGGCAGATGATAAAGTTCGACAGTGCCAGCTCACTCATGGGCCATGTCTTCACTATTACCCGATTGAGGAGCATATTTAACAACCCACCGGGCAGTGGCCACAGTATCTCGCGCCTCCGTGAGATAACCTCAAAGCCCTGAAGGTAGAGCATGTTTTCAATATCCTCTACGGTAAGCCAGTTTTGCTCTATGCGCGGGTGCGTCAACCCAAGCAAAGAGGCCGCCTTTAAGGGCATCTCCCAAAGGCGGCTGTATATATTGATAATTATCCTCGTGTGCGGGGCGGCTATTTTTGATATTTGATTAAACACCGCCTCGACATCCCACAAATCATGGAGCAGGTCTGAGAGGATCACCACGTCAAATTTTTCTTCTATATCAAGAAGATGTACGTCGCCCGGTATGAAGTTAAGATGGGGATAGCTGGCACGGGCGCGCCTGACCATCTCCCCTGAGAAGTCTATGCCAAGGCCATAGGACGGCCTCAGTGCCGCAAGAAGCCCCCCCTGTGCAGTACCCAGCTCGATAACTCTAAGGCCCTCGGCAACCAAATGCCTGTAAATCTCTGTGACCCTTTGGCGATAGTACCTTCCAAGCCCGGGCCGCGTGTCCGCACGGCACGCCTGCGCGTCATAGTATTCAATACGCCTTTTCGTGTAAGTATCAAACTGGTTATCCGTATTCAGCCGCCTTGATTATTTAATTGACACCTTATGTTATCTGAAAAAGAACAGCCTTATTGCAACTTAGGCAACATCAATACGGTCTTTATCTTCAGGTTTCTCTGCAGCCGCCATTCGTCCTGCTATTGTGATTAGCCCACAGGAATTGCCGCTTTCTTGTTCAAGACGGCATTTAATATATATTTCTTTAAGTAAATTCTTTAGTTCTTCCCCTATTTCTTCTGGTGGGCTGCCTGAAAGTGCAGTAATGGCTAAACGTTCCGCTTCTATAAGATTACCACAGTCACACGCAAGAGTTGCCGCGCTGCGATATAACACTGACCTCGTAGGCTCAAGCGTAGAGTCTTTATATGATTCAGCCGCCTTTCGCTCAAGCTCAAACGCAAGCAAAAAAAACTCCTTCGCCCTCTCAAGGTCTCCTTTCTGCTTATAGTAGAAGGCCTCTTCTGCGTACTTCATAGCCTTTCTATGCGTTGTCATTACTTCGTTCATAATCTTTTTATATTTGACTTTGGCCTGCTGAATTCCACAATTATTATAAAAGCCGACATTGGGTTTTGCTGTTTTAGTAAACGGCTTAATTTAATCTTTGATCTGTATGTCATGTCGCTGTCATCACCTTTACGGATCCCCGATACTTCCAAACGAGCCCGATCATTATAAAGATAATTATCGTCCCTCTTTCCTAACCAATAGTCAAATGCAGTGCCCTTTCTCGATTTTTCAATAACAGTGTATTCGGTAAGATCAAGAATCAGCATAATTGCCACTCCATATGCCCCATGTTCAGTTGCCACCTCGCTGTCATTATAACAATTTCTCATCTGCTGTGTAACCTCAGGCAGTGTGAGTCTAAATAATTCCTCGAAATCGCCCTCGACTTTTAACCCGACACCACTATAATTGCCCTGCTCCTCAAGGCATACCGCCGCGCATTCGGCCAATATCAAACCAAAATGTCTTGTCAGGGCCGGGATTTCTCCCTTTCCCAAATCTGATAAGTCTATGGACTTCACAGTATTCATTCATAAACAGGCAGCCGCCTTATATCGGCACGGCAGCCGCCACATGTACTATTATATTATTTATCTGTATGCAATGTACATATTTCGACAATTTTGCTATCATTTAGCGAGACTATGGTTATCACAAGCAATAAAGACAGGGTTTTGTGGTTAATAGACGCCGCATTGTGTGTTTTTGCCGCTTATGTCGGCTGGCGGTGCATAAACTATGCCTCAGGCGTGCTGCTGCCTTCTGATTCGGCCATATTTGTTAACATTGCCCATCACCTTATTCATGGGAAACTCCTGTATCGCGACGTGTGGGAAAATAAGCAACCCGTTGTCTTTGCCATCAATGCCCTTGCCCTGAAACTCGGCGATGGCTCTTTTAACTCAATCAGGGCCATGGAGCGGTTGTTTGCCGTCGGCGCGGCCATAGCGTTTTTTATAATCACCGTGAGGACTTTTGTTTCTTCGTGGATAGCCACCACGTTTACAATAATTTTTTTGGTCTACTTTTACTCTCCAATGACGTTCAGCATGGGGAATTTTACAGAGGAATACGCCTCAGTGTTCATGATTATCGGTGTGCTTTGCTCCCTTGAGGCCGTACGGCGGGAAAACACATTTTTAGTCCTGTTGTCAGGTGTGTTTTTTTCTGTTTCCGTGCTGACTAAAGAACCATTTTTACTGTCGGCGCTGCCGTGGATGGTTTATTTGCTCCTCAGCAAGGCCGTTAGGCAGGGAAGGCTCAAGCGTCTCAGTATTTTTACCGCTGGTGCCGCTGTCCCACTGCTGGTGGCCGCGGCCTGGTTTGCAATTACGGGGACTTTGACACTCTGGCTTGACGTAATATATTTTAATCTCACATTTTCAACCCATGAGACGTCTTACCAGAGTCCCATTTCACAGAAAGCAGCCCTGAGTATCCACGCGTTTTCAACCCTGGTCTGGTTTATCAGGACGGTGAATGTGTTTTTTGTGCTGGGCGTTATAAGCGTGTTTCAAAAATCTTTTTTGCGGAAGTACAGGTATGTCCCGCTGGTACTTCCCTTTTGGTTTATCCTGAGTCTGCTTGCCGTAAACATTCAAAACCACCACTACAACCATTACTATATTCAGGTAATGCCGGGCTTTATAATGACGGCGGCCTGCGGTGCGGCATGGATGGCGTTTAATGGCAAGCGCGCGTTTCGCCCCATGCTGCCAGATGTCCTGATTGCCGCCTTTTTGATATTATCCCTCCTGATTTTCGACAACACAATGGCAAGGGCAGGCTTCAATATGCTCACTAAGTACACAGCGTCAACCGTGGCGGAGGAGCCTGTGTCACTCTACATAAAAGAACACACCAAAGACAACGATACCATATGGGTGCCCTCATACGATAAATATATATACCTGCAGTCGGGAAGGCTTTCACCGACGAAATACTTGTTTTTCTTTGGTATGTCCTTTTTCCCGGGGATGTTAGAGACGACCACGCAGAAGATGGCCTCTCTCAGGGCAGATTTGCTGAAAAACCGGCCGGCCTTCATATTTTTAACGCGGGACAACGAGTTGGATATACTCAGTCCTGTTGGAATTCCACAGTGGGTGAAGGAAAATTACACGTTAGACAGCACATGGTACGATGGCCAATTACTAAGGAGAAATTAAGCACGGGGATGAGAGCTTGGGCGCTTACAGTAAAATAAATTAATTTACACAGGTTTCTTTACACATTTGTATTGAATGTGTTATCATTGATCAGATGTCGGCTGTTTTATTAAGAAGGCATACATTAAAAGCTGAAAAAAAGGGGTGATAACGTGTCTCAAACAAAAGAGACTAAGCATACGATGATCGAGGATTACAAGATCCATGAGAAGGATACTGGCTCTCCGGAGGTCCAGATAGCCCTCTTAAGCGACAGGATGAAGTACTTGTCGGAACATTTTAAGACGCACACGAAAGACCATCATTCGCGGCGTGGGCTTTTGAAGATAGTTGCAAGGAGAAAGAAGCTCCTCGACTATTTAAAGACGTCAGACGTAAAACGTTATAAATCGCTAATCGAACGGTTAGGAATCAGAAAATAGAGGAGAGAATATTGACATCTACAGAAGTCATAATAAGCGAAAAGAATCTGATATTGGAGACAGGGCTTTTAGCCAAGCAGGCGGATGGCTCAGTCGTCGCCAGATATGGCGATACGATGGTTCTTGCAACCGCCGTGGCGAATAAGGCAACCGTTGAGGGAAAGGATTTCTTTCCACTGACGATAGATTATATTGAGAAGGCGTACTCGGCCGGTAAGATACCGGGCGGTTTTTTAAAGCGTGAGGGTAGGCTGTCAGAAAAAGAAGTCCTCACCTCTCGTCTTATTGACAGGCCTATAAGACCGCTCTTTAAGAAGGGGTTTAACTCCGAGACGCAGGGCATGGTCTCTGTGCTTTCCTATGGCGACGAGAACATCGCCGATATACTTGGGATAACGGCGATTTCAGCGGCGTTGCTCATCTCGGACATACCGTTTGAGGACGCGGTTGCGGCCGTAAGGGTTGGCCGTTTTGCCCCAAATGCCCCAAATGCTGGTGAGGCCGGAGATATTGAAAGGGCTGGAAAGATAGTAATCAACCCGTGTTTTGAAGACATGGCCTTGCTTGATCTGACCCTCGTCGTTGCCGGTACAGCCGAAGCCGTTACGATGGTAGAAGGCGGCGGGCTTGAAGTACCCGAAGATGTGCTTATTACGGCAATAGACCGCGCCCACGAAGAGATAAAAAAAATAATCGGAGCAGAGAACCTCTTAAGAGAAAAGGTCGGCAAGCCAAAACGCGCCGTGGCAGAGGTCAAAGAAAATGAGGCGCTTGCCGCATCTGTTAAAGACCTGTGCGTTGAGAAAATGCGCGACTCTATAAGAATACCAGACAAGCTTAAAAGGCAGAAGACCCTTGACGGCATCCTTGAAGAGACTATAAAACAGTTGACTGCCACAGACCCGGAGGTCAATGCCAGAGAAATTGCGAAATTGTTCGAGCACCTTGAGCAGGAACTCGTAAGGACCTCAATCATGAACGACGGCATAAGGGCGGATGGCAGAGGGGCGGACGAAATCAGAAAGATAGACTGTCACCTGAACCTGCTCCCAAGGGCACACGGCTCAGCGCTCTTCGTAAGGGGCGAGACGCAGGCACTTGTGGCCGTAACACTGGGGACTTCGCATGACGAGCAGCGGGTGGACTCGCTTGACGGCGACACATACAGGTCATTCATGCTTCACTATAACTTTCCTCCGTTCAGCGTAGGAGAGGTGAAACCCCTGAGATCCCCTGGCAGAAGAGAAATAGGACACGGGGCACTGGCGGAGCGCTCAATAAAATCAGTCCTGCCGGGCGCGGATGTGTTTCCATATACGATACGCATTGTGTCGGACATACTGGAGTCCAACGGGTCGTCATCAATGGCCTCGGTGTGCGGGGCAACGCTTGCCCTGATGGATGCTGGTGTGCCGATAAAGGCACCGGTTGCCGGTATAGCGATGGGTCTTATTAAGGAAGGCGAAAAGGTAGTAGTGCTGACTGACATTTTAGGTCTTGAGGACCACTTCGGAGATATGGATTTCAAGGTATCCGGCACTAAGGAGGGCATAACCGCCTTTCAGATGGACGTAAAGATAAAAGGCGTCAGCCGTGAGGTAATGGTGGGAGCGCTTGAAAAGGCAAGGCTCGGCAGGCTGCACATACTGGGCAAGATAGGCGAGGCAATCTCAGAGCCGCGTGCGGAGTTGTCTAAAAACGCCCCCAGAATATTCCAGATGAAGATAAGGGCTGATAAGATAAAAGACGTAATCGGCTCAGGCGGCAAGGTAATCAAGGGAATCATTGAGCAGACGGGCGTGAAGATAGACATAAACGACGAAGGCATTGTGACCATAGCCTCAAGCGACGAGGCCTCGCTGGCAAAGGCGAGGGCAATCGTGGAAGGCATCGTCGAAGACGCCCAGATAGGGCGCATATACAAGGGCAAGGTAAAAAAGATAATGGACTTCGGGGCATTCGTAGAGATTCTCCCCGGTACAGATGGGCTTTTACACATATCGCAAATCTCTGACAAGCGCGTCAACAAGGTAACCGACGAGCTCAAAGAGGACGATGAGGTCATGGTAAAGGTTATTGAGATAGACAGGGCCGGAAAGATAAAGCTGAGCCGGAAAGAGGCAATGAAAGACGCGGCTAAACAATCAGAAACGTAGGCAGAAATTTAGGCAGAAGCTTAGGTCGGGGCTTAGGAAGTTCCGGCGCGTGGCAGGACAAGTAAAGATAAAGGGATAAGCTATTATCCCTTTTTTTGTTAAGTAGAATTCGCAGGTCAGGGTTAAGAGGGACGGCTATTGAAAAAAGGCTTTTTAGATAACGGCATTCCGGTGGTAATGGAGCGGATGACAGGTGTGCGCTCTGTATCAATGGGCATATGGGTCAAGGTTGGTGCGAGATATGAGCGGTTGGAGAAAAACGGGATATCCCATTTTGTCGAGCATATGCTTTTTAAGGGCACGAAAAATCGTACTCAAAAGGACATTGCCATAGAGATAGACTCAATGGGCGGCGATATTAACGCCTTCACATCCAGAGAAAACACCACTTTTTATGTAAAACTCCTGAAGGATTTCACCTCACAGGGCATAGACATACTCTCTGATATATATCTTAATTCGCTGCTCATGGAAGAGGATATAAAAAAGGAACAGGAGATCATCGGCGAAGAGATAAAGATGGTTGAAGACACCCCGGACGAGTACATTCACGACCTGTTTTACGAAGACATATGGGGAAAAGACGGACTCGGTATGAACATACTGGGAACTCAGGACTCGGTAAACCTCCTGACGCGGGGCGACCTCGTAAGACATATGGACAACCACTACGGGACGAACGATATTGTTATCTCCGCCGCCGGGAATGTTGACTACGAGGCGATATTGAAGTCATTTAACGAAAAATTGGGATTTCAGAAAACTTCGTCCAAAGAAACGGTAATAATCAAAGAGGAACCGCCCACACAGTTTAAAGGCAGTGTCAGGGTACATAAAAAAGACCTCTCCGAGGTGCATTTGTGTATAGGGGTAAGGGGTGTGAAGCAGGACAGTATGCTGCGCTATCCATTTTTATTGCTAAATACAATAGTCGGCTCCGGTGTAAGCTCGCGGCTCTTTCAGGAGATCAGGGAAAACCGTGGCCTTGCCTATACAATATACTCATTCTTGTCGTCATACCACGACACAGGTGTGTTTGGAGTGTTTGCGGCAACTGGGAAAAAGAAATACGTGGAAGTCATAGAAACGATTTTAAACGAAATCAAATCCCTGAAAGACACATTGACAGAGAAGGAACTCCAAAGGGCGAAGAGCCAGTTAAAGGGCAACATACTGCTGAATATGGAATCCTCCTCCGGAAGGATGCAAAACATAGCCAGACAGGAGATATACTACGGGAGACACTACCCGCCCCAGGCAATCATCAGGGGCATAGACAAGGTAAAATTAGCCCATATCCATGACATCATAGACGGTTTCTTACACCCCGCACAAAAGGTGATAACCGTGCTCGGGCCAGCCTCCCTGAGCGCCCTGAAAGGGATTTGTTAGGATTGCATCAGGATTTGTTTATGGGAAAAAAATAACAGTGATTATTCGGTACTATATCGACGCAGAGTCTGGATTGCCACACATATACAAGCATGATGTTGATGAAAATGAGGTAACAGAAGTTTTAAGCAGACCTGGGGAGGATCGCCTTGGGCGTGAAGGCTCGCGAGTTGCTATCGGCCAGACTCAATCAGGGCGGTATCTTCGTGTTATATATGTTTCTGATCAGGCAGGTATTTTTGTAATTACGGCCTATGAATTAAAAGGCAAGCCTTTGTTGGCTTACAGACGACGCAGCAGGAGGAGAAGAAATTGAAACAACCCGGATTTCCACCAGGCTGGGATGAAAAAAGAGTCCATGGTGTGCTTGCGCATTACGAACAACAGACTGAGGAAGAAGCCGTTGCCGAAGACGAAGCAGTCTTTGATAAACATGTTTTAACCGTAATGGAAGTTCCGAACGATCTGGTACCGGCCATTCGGGAACTGATCGCAAGACATCACAGTAATGATAAGTAGTCAAGTTGCAAAGCCAGGCAGGAGATATACTACGGGAGACACTACCCGCCCCAGGCAATCATCAGGGGCATAGACAAGGTAAAATTAGCCCATGTCCATGACATCATAGACGGTTTCTTACACCCGGCGCAAAAAGTAATAGCCGTGCTCGGGCCAGCCTCTCTGAGCGCCCTGAAAGGGATTTGTTAGGATTACCTCTGTCTGCCGTTGCCATGCCCGTGCCACAGGGGCATTTGAGAGTTTCCATCTCTGAATCGATAGGTTTTTGAATCCTCGGTAATGGAATATGCGGCTATGTATAATACCCCTTTTTTGTTGTAAAATTTAGAACCTGTAATTTCCACTTTCATACCTACCCTTACGGCAAGCCCAATTTGTTTCAAATACCACCACGGGCCGGTTAGCACCTTATACGTCTTGTCCTGTGCAACCATAGTAAAAACATAAGGTCCCATCATCGCCTCATCTGCTTCTGTAACAACTCCCGTAAGCGTTACCTCAGTGTTTACGTCATATCCGCCGTCGTCATCCGCCCACACATTTGAGACCAACACAAATAAAAACGTGACCGTTATCACTATATATCCCGGCATCGTATATTCTCCCCTCAGTTCAGGCACGCTACGCGGCGTCTAAGATTATCTTGCCGCATAGCGTGCCCTTAATAACCGGTTAACGAGCTTGTCTGCCCATTCCAGAGCCAGCCCAGTTTGGGATACCGTTTTCGTCTCTGAGCTTTAGTACATCATCACCCTTTTTGACCTCCGCCGCTATTATGGCAGGCTTGGAGTCGAAAGTTATCTTTGAGCCTCTTACCTCTACCGTGTCGCCCTTGTCGAACTTCATGTCCTGCCTCTCTATGTACCATGCCGGGCCAAGGTGCGCCGAGATTGTGCCGTCATCTGTCTTTAGGATGAGGTGGACACCGGCGGCCATTCCTCTCTTTGACTTAAATATCTTAACGACCTCTACCGTTGCAGTAATGGACGTCGTCGTCTTAGGGTCATACATCCTTTGATACGCGCCGTCGCATCCCCATCCACCGCTTCCCTTCCAACCCTGCCCCTGCTGGGCAGAGGCTGCCACCGCTGCTCCTAGTACCAGTACCACCGCAAGTATAGTCATTTTTCTTATCATAAGACTTGCCTCCTGATTGTCATATGTGTTTTTGTTAGTATGTCCTGTATGGGCAATTCGGGCCATATCCCATACCTCTGCCTCTGCCTGCAGATGCCGGTCTGCTTGCAAATTCCTGTTTCTGCTCCGGCGTCATCTGCTCAACCCTTTTGGTAAGTTCCGTGTGTAGTGCTGTCCTCTGTTGCACAGTGGCATTGTACATCGTGCCCCTCATGCCAAGCAGTTCATCTGTTGTGTATGTGGCAAAATCAGCCGCATACACAACACCTGCGGCAAGCATCAGGGTTAATATTGCCATGCTAACCTTCTTCATACACATCCACCTCCTGTTTGTTTATTCATAGCATGGATGTTGCAATTACCGTGCCTAAAATAAATTACTTAGATAACAACGACTTATAATGTGAAAAAGTCAATGTAATGCAGATTTTGCGTGAACGCGCGCAAAGTTTGCACCTGATAGGGCTATATCAGGCCGTACTCCTTTATCTTGTACTGGAGGTTTCTCAGGGATATTCCCAGCACTGCGGCGGCATCTTTTCTACTGCCGCCCGTGCGATTGAGCGCGGTTTCTATAGCGCGGCGTTCGATTTCACTCAGGTTTAATGTATCTTTGGCATCAGGCTGCCCATGAATGGCCTTTGACGGGGCGATGATGCCATCTTTTGATATTATTATCAGGCGTTCAAGTACGTTTTGAAGCTCTCTCATGTTGCCAGGCCAATCGTACGACATCAGCGTCTCGATTGCCGCCTCTGATATGCCTAAGACATTTTTCCCTATTCTTTTCGATATAGAAGCGGTCAGATAGCGGCACAATTGTGCGAAATGAGATTTTCTTGTCCTCAGAGGCGGGATATTTATCGGGAATACGTTTAATCGAAAGTAGAGGTCATTCCTAAACTTTCCATCGGCGGCCTCTTTTTGCAGGTCCCTGTTTGAAGCGCATATAACGCGAGCGTCTACTTTTTGTGTAACCGTGCTACCGAGCCTTTCTACCACACCCCCTTCAAGAACCTTCAGGAACTTCGCCTGAAGGGCATGAGACATCTCTGAGACCTCATCAAGAAAAATGCTGCCACCTGAGGCCAGCTCAAACTTCCCCTTCTTTGCCGCAACAGCTCCGGTAAACGCACCTTTTTCATAGCCGAATATTTCGCTCTCCATAAGGTTCTCCGGTATGGCAGCGCAGTTTAGCTCAATAAACGGACCGCCTCGTTTGCTCAGGGCATGGACTACCCGTGCTATCAGAGTCTTGCCGGTGCCGGTTTCACCGGTTAGAAGCACCGTCGAGTTTGTCCCCGACACGGCCATCACTTCTTCTAAAATATTCTCTATCCCCGCGAAAATTATCTCCAGAGGAGGAAGCCCTCTGAGTTGTTCACCTTTTAGGGCCTCATTCTCTATAAGCAGGCGTCTCCTGTCATATGCCTTTGCCGCGGCAAACCTAAGCACATCGGGGTCGTGCAGGGGTTTTGAGATAAAATCCATCGCCCCAAGCCTCATCGCCTTTACCGCCGTATCCACAGTACCGTACGCCGTCAGCACAATGAAATCCGTCTCATGCGATAACAACTCCCTGCGTCTGAACTCCTCAATGAACGCTATCCCATCCATCTGAGGCATTTTAAGGTCTAATAAAATAAGATGGGGCATGTAGTGTTCACATACAGACAGGGCGTCTCTGCCGTTTGACGCGGTTTTAATCGTATATCCATCGCCCTCAAGTATCCTCATAAGGAGCAGCCGGATGGAGTCCTCGTCATCTACTATCAAAACTCTGTAATTATTCCTGCTCATGTTAACTCTCTCCAACTGGCAGCGTTATAGTAACCCAAGTCCCCTGTTCAATCCGGCTTTCTATTGAGATTACCCCGCCCAGGGCAGAAACCAGATTAGCGGCTATCGGCAGTCCAAGTCCCGTACCCCTTACCTTCGTCGTAAAGAATGGTTTCCATGCTTTTTGTAAAATTGAGGCGTCCATTCCCTTACCTCTGTCCGTTATCGTAATGGTAATCACTTTTTTCCCTTCCTCTGCGGTTATACATATTGCACCAGTTTCAGAATCTGCCGCGTTGGATATTATATTTATCAGAATTTGCTTTAATTTTTCCCCGTCTGTGTTTATTATATCGGTTGCGAGGGAAATATTTTTTTCGATTGCAATCCCATCAAAATGGGCACAAAGGGCAACTACCCCGATGGCCTCATCTATTAGATCCCGGAGAGATTGGGGCTGGATTTTAAGTTCGGGTGGCCCTGCGTAAACGAGCAGGTCGCTTGTCAGACGCTCAAGGCGTCTCGATTCGTTTACAATGACTCCGAGGCCCTCGGCTGTTTTATCGTTTTCCTTATGCCCTTCTCGTATAAACTGGGCAAATCCCTTTATCGCGCTTAGTGGTGTTCTGATTTCATGGGCAAGGACGGCGGCCATCTCACCTAAGGCGGCAAAGCGCTCCTTCTCACGTGCCTTCATTTGCAGCTCATCCATCTTGTTCAGATAATATAAAATTGCAAAGGCCAGACACCACATCGCTGTGTTGATTATAAGAAGCACTGTTGTATGAAGACGCGCGCTTCTAACCGCCTCCATCGCCGGATATGTGTGAAGCGCTATGGAAAGCGCCATAGGCGCCATGGTATGAATGTGTACTGGTATGTTCATCACATAAACCAGTTCTCCTGTCTTTAGGGTTACATAGGCAGAGCAGGGTGTTCCGCTTGAGATAATGCCCTCAATAAATGGCTCTTTGTCGGTTTGTCCTATCAGCCTTGGGTTTGAGTGCAAGACAATTTTCCCGTCACCGCCAAAGAGGGCAACATAGGCGATGGTTTCCCACGGCTGATTTCTCATAATTTCGGCAATAAATCCCTCGTCTATACCCGTGCGGTTGAGGGCCTGGTCAAGGGTAATTCCAATAAAATAGGCCATTGATTTGAGAGTTTCCTCAGACGAGCGTTTTGCTATCTCATACGTAGAGACAGCGCTGAAACCCGATAGGGCAGTAAAGGCAGCCAATATCGCAATAACTGCAAACCTTCGATTTAATGGTACGTGAAATCTCATCGTCGTTATAGATTATTTTACTATAATAGCTTCAGGATATGTGCAACAGCAAGCGTGGCGTAGCATATACAGGCGTAAATGGCTGATGTTTTTGCTGTTTGATGTGGTCATTTAAAAAAGAGGGGCGCGGTATGGTTGATAAACTCATGCGGGGTGACAATACGTGTTTTTTTAAACTTGCCGGACGGGAAATGCCTGATATTACCGGAAATAAAGTAATCAGCCCGGGACTCTAAGGCACACTCTAAAAATTTATTATCGGAGGGGTCGTCTTTAATAACCTCAACTGGCTTGCCAGGCTTAACCCAAAGCGCCTCCCTGCGAAACGAGCTAAAAAGGGCTTTAATATCCTGGCCGTGTTTGTTTCGCAATAGTTTAAACTTATCTCTTTCCAATACCCCTTCATATTCCGCCATAATCTCTAAGGTCAAACATAACAACAACCGGCGTTTTTGTATCTGCGTTATAATTAAATCCGGCAAGCTGGGCCTTTTAAGAAAAGCCGACACTAATACATTGGTGTCTATCACTACCTTTAGCATAAATATTATATTTTTTTGTCCTCTTTCCGGTAAGAGAGTATTTCGGCGTTAATTTCCTCATCAGTTATCTGATCCAAACCCAGCTCTTTAGCCCCTGCCTGAATTGTAACCAGGAGTTCATCTTCTCCTGCCAAATTTCTGAGGTAGTCTTCCACGCTTAAGGTTATCATTTTGGGCTTACCCCTGCGGCTTACCAGATAACGGATATTTTTCTTTTCCGTCTCTTCCATGATCTCTCCTAAATGTGTCCGAAAAGAAAGGGCATCTATTATTTTAGTTATATGTTTTTTAGGTTCCACTGCAAGTCTCCTCTCAACTCATTAATTAAGTAATTAGTCTATACCCTTATCCTAACATCCCCAAAACAGGAAGTCAAGGGTTTCACATTTCCAGACGCTTCAGGTGGGTCGCCAGAATGCTCCCTCTCACACATATTTTTATAAATTAACTGCTAAACGTAATAATAATATGTTATAATCGGATTGAGCGTGTTTTGCGCGGTTGAGGATTTGGGAATGAAAAAAATATTTACACGGCCAGAAAGCCTTAAAGAAACGCCGTTTCGGTTTTGTCCCGGATGTGGGCACAGCATCGTGCACAGGATGATAGCCGAGGTCATAGACGAGCTTGGCATCAGGGAGCGTGTCATAGGGATAGCCCCGGTAGGCTGCGCTGTGTTCGCTTACGATTATTTTAATTTCGATGTCATAGAATGTGCACATGGCCGTCCCCCGGCCGTCGCTACCGCCCTTAAGAGGGTTCACCCGGACGCCATAGTGTTCTCATATCAGGGTGACGGGGATTTGGCCGCAATTGGGACGGCAGAGATAATTCACTGCGCAAATAGGGGTGATAATCTCTCGATTTTTTTTATCAACAACGCCACATACGGCATGACAGGCGGGCAGATGGCCCCCACAACGATCCTCAAACAGCAGACAACCACATCCCCTAAGGGCAAGTCCAGCAAGAACGAGGGCTTCCCACTAAAGGTCTCAGAACTCATTGCAACCATAGACGGGGCGGTCTTTGTGGCGCGCACCTCGCTGAATGATATAAAAAACGTCCTCGCCACGAGGATGCTGGTAAAAAGGGTCTTTGAAAACCAGATCGAAAAAAGAGGGTTCAGTTTTCTTGAAATCCTGTCGCCATGCCCCACAGACTGGCATTACACACCTACGGATTCCATGAAATGGATAAATAACGAGATGATGACCGTCTATAAAAATGGGATAATTAAAGACTTGTACAGGTAGCCAAATGATGGAGAAGAGGATTTTAATAGGAGGCTCAGGCGGCCAGGGTATACTTTTTATGGGAAAAGTAATGGCCAGCGCCGCGATGATGGATGGCAGGGAGGTAACATGGTTCCCCTCCTATGGCGCCGAGATGCGCTGCGGTACAGCTAATTGCGCCGTCGTAATCTCCGACGAGCGAATAGGTTCGCCCGTGTTTAAATACGCGGATATACTCGTGGTGTTTACAGAGGCGTCTTTAATAAAATTTGCTCCGCGCCTCAATAAAGACGGCTATCTGCTTTATGACTCATCGCTGATATCCTGCAACAGCAGTGTGTATGAAGGTGCCATTGGCATTAATGTCACCGCCATGGCCAGAGAACTTGGCAACACCAAAGCGGCAAACATGATAATGCTCGGGGCGGCGGCGGCCATCACCGGCATATTGGAAAAGGATGACCTGCTCAGCGCCATTGAAGGCGATGTGTCCGAGTGTATGCTTCAGGCCCTGTCCATTAATAAACGCGCTATATTAAAGGGATACGAGACAGTTGAAAATCAGAAAAGCGAGTTGTTCAGACATCGCTCATGTACATAAACTTATAAACGAATATGCCTCCAATGGGTTGATGCTGCCGCGGTCATTAAACGAACTGTATGAGAATGTCAGGGATTATTATGTTTGTGAGACTGATGAGATCGTAGCAGCCTGTGCACTGCATGTCCTGTGGGAAGATTTGGCGGAGATAAAATCTCTGGTCGTAAGAGCTGCAGCCCAAAAGCAGGGCATTGGCCGCAGGCTTATTGACTGCTGCAAGGCGGAGGCCCTGAATATGGGGGTAGGACGAGTGTTCGCGCTGACATATGTCAGGGAGTTTTTTATTCGCTTAGGCTTTTCAGAGATAGATAAGGCACTGCTGCCCCATAAAATATGGGGAGATTGCATCCGCTGTCCCAAATTCCCGGGCTGTGACGAACAGGCGGTGATTATTAACGTTAAAAATGACTGAAAATAAAGAAGATACAAGAGACGAACACTCCTTAGCGGTGATTATTAATGTTGAAAATGACTGAAAATAAAGAAGATACAAGAGACGGACACTCCTTAAACGTTAAAAATGTCTGAAAATAAAGAAGATATAAGCGCCTTAATTGACGTCTCTATTCTATACGTCGAGGACGACGATAAGGTAAGAGAGGGCCTCCTGAGATTTCTTGCGCGGCGTTTTAAGACGGTCTTAACCGCAATGGACGGGGCGGAAGGACTATCGGTTTTCATGGCCAAGACACCTGATATTGTCATTACAGACGTTAGAATGCCACTCATGGACGGCATCGAGATGACAAAAAAAATCAGGCAAATCTCACCGGACACCCCGGTAATAATAACGTCTGCGTTTACCGATGTCTCATACCTGATAAAGGCCGTTGAACTCAGGGTTGACGCCTATGTAAAAAAACCAATAGATAAGGATGATTTGTTCGACTCGATTTATAAGATATTAACCATGCTAAAGCGTAGACAAACAGAGGACGAACGACTGAAAAATAACGAACTTTTCACGCAAATAAGCGCCTCTATGATAGATGCTATAATAATGGCGGACGACGCTGGCAAGGTATTTTTTTGGAATAATGGCGCGCAACGCCTCTTCGGTTACACGGAGGAAGAAGCGGTACAGATGTGCATACACGCTCTCCTTGTGGCACCGCCCCGTGGCGGCCACGATGAGGCTATTTTAAGTAAAGGGGCTGTTGCGGGAAGGACTGTGGAAATGACAGCACTGCGAAAAGACGGGCAGGCATTTGCCGCTGAATTGTCTGTCTCTACCGTGAACTATCATGATAAGCGGTATACACTTGCCACCGTCAGAGATGTCTCGCCACTAAGAGACCGCTATGAAAAAACCCGGAGAATGCTCGTAGGCGCGGTCGAGGCCGCCGTACTCGCACTGAAAGATATAGATTCTTTTACGGCCAACCACCAGCGGCGCGTGGCCAGTCTTTCAGAGGCTATTGTGGCAGAAATGCACCTGTCCGGGGACATTATATTTAAAATTAAAATAGCCGCCATGCTCCATGACATCGGTAAGATGCGCATTCCAGCCGAAATACTTATAAAACCAGCAGGACTAACCGAGATCGAGCGTGCCCTGATAAAAACTCACTCCATGGTCGGCTATGAATTGTTGAGAAAGATTGATTTTACGTTTCCTCTGGCAGATATTGTCCTGCAACACCACGAAAAATATAACGGCTCCGGCTACCCGCTCGGCCTTAACGGTGAGAATATACTCGTCGAGGCCAGAGTATTAAATGTGGCAGATGTTGTGGAGGCTATGTCGTCAATCAGGCCATATCGCCCTTCCCTGGGACTGGACATGGCGCTTGGGGAAATTTCAGATAAAAAGGGGGTTCTCTACGACCCCGATGTTGTGGAGGCGTGTCTCAGCGTTTTTGAAAAAGATTTTAAAATGTAAGAAAGGAGGGTTTTTATGCCACTAATAACATGGAATACCAGCCTCAGCGTACAGATTGGGGAATTTGACGACCATCACAAGAAAATAGTAAAACTCCTCAACGGCCTTTTTGACGCCGTATCAACAAAAAAGGGCAACAGCGTAATCGAGCCGGTAATAGGAGAGTTGATAGATTATACCAGATACCACTTTGCCGCCGAAGAGAAGTTGATGGACAAACTTTTGTATCCATGGTTCGCCGCACATAAACACGAGCACGACGAACTGACAAAGAAGGTACTGGATTTTCAACAACAATTCAAAGAAGGAAAGGCTATGGTTGACCTCGCCATGCTGAATTTCCTGAAGGAATGGCTGACTAAACATATCATGGGAACTGACAAGAAATACTCCCCGTTTCTTAAGGAAAAAGGCATACACTAATACATTGAGGGCGCTGCCCTCAAACTCCCGCAAGGAGGGTAACCCTCCTTGACCTGTATTAAAAGGCTTTTAAAAAACAGGCCTGGTTCGTGCTTTCGCTGGAATCAGGCCTTTTGGTTGCCGCTTCTACTTCTTTTTGATCTTTGCGCCGCCTTCCTCGACAGTCTCTAACATGCACTGGGGCATGTTTCTCGCAAAGGTGGTCATCAGGACAAACCCCTTCTGTACCTCAGGATCCTTTAAGGCCGCGAATATGCTCTTTAAGCCCGGCTTAAGAGGATTCTCTATAAGCTGCTGCATCGTACGAACCGCGCACTTCTCCATGCCTTTTATCATAAATTCCGTCTCTTTTGAAAACGCGGTCTTCAGCGTAAAGTCAAGGTCCCCGCTCTTGTCAAACACCATCAAAAAGTCTATCAGCTTGATAAAAATAGGGATACTGTCGCCGGTTTTCTGCAACAATTCCAGCGTTTCGTCTTTCTCGTAGGCATATCTAAGGGTATTTATAGCCGGCGTGAGTTCCTTCACCATCTTGTCTGAGGCAGGGAAGACATCCTCGGCAAACCCCTTGAAAGCCTTCATGACCTTTAATAACTCAACAAATGTCGGGATGTTGTCGCCTATACTCTTTAGTAGCTGAAGGGTCTCGTCCCTCTCAAACCTTATCCTTAGGTCGTTTATGGTCGAGTTTATCTCCCTAATCGCCTTCTCTATGCCCGGCATGACATCGCCGGCGAAATTCTCAAGTATCTTATATTTCCCGTATAGCTCGTCCATCTGCATGGCCATCTGCTCGCTTGCTGAGGCGGCTGTGCCATTCGTTGGTGTTGTCTTCTTTGCCATCTCTCACTCCTCAAAAATGTTTTTCATAGGTTAAACTAACGCGTCAGGTTAAACTAACCCGTTCAACATGAGATTCCAGTAAAGCGGCCTGAGCATGTGGACTTTGAGGACCCAATTGGCATAACTTTCAATCGCTGGCGAAATGGCCTCGGTATAATTAAATTGTGCAAACATGACACGTTTATTTCTTGTCAGCATAGGGCAGATGATCTCACCATCATACGTGGCCTTCGTGGGGATGCCAGTTATATCCGCCGCGAGGCGCGCTACAAGTACCTTCGCCTGCTTCCTTATGCCTGACGCCGTCTTAGATGTAGGGAAGTCTGTTGCGTCGCCTATGCCATAGACGTTGCTGTACTTCTTGCTCACCATCAGGTTTTTGTCACACGTTACCCAGCCCGCGGCATCGCCTACACCTTCGGAGTTTTCTATTACCACCTCACCGCCGTGGGGAGGGGTTATAGTAAGTGTGTCAAACCTTACCTCTTTTTTCCCGAAATCCTTTAAAACGCCCTTTGAGGAATCCACCTCAGAGGGGTTAAAGTTCGCCATCGTCTCAATTCCCCTCGACGCAAATATAGAATTCAGCTTCGACGCATACGGCTCTCTGCTGAACACCGCCGGCATCGGCGTCGTAAATACAAACTTGAACTTATTCCTTATGCCCTTTCGCCTCATCATATCCTCGGCCATCATGATAACCTTCATCGGAGCGGCCGGGCACTTTATTGGCATCGAACACACGGAGACGACAAACGTGCCGCCATCAAGATCTTTCAGCGCGTCACGAAGTTTTATCGCCCCTTCGAGTTTGTAGAAATTAAATACGTTAGACCCCTTGTCAAGGGCATCCTTCAGCCCCTCAGGGTCCTCATCAAAGATCAGCTTGGCACCCGTTGCTATGACCAGATAATCATACGATATGTCCCCACTTTTGACCGTGGATACCTTGTTATTTGCGGCGTCTATCTTTGTGGCCTCGTCGTGTATGAGGTTGATTCCATCAAAGAACAGGTCCTTTACCGGCCTCATAAGATTTACCGGGTCGTCCAGGTCGAATACCACCAACGTGAAGGCCGGCTGATAAAAATGCTTCTCGCTTCTTTCAATCACCGTAATCTCAACCTCATCCGGCGTGAATGCGTTTCTCATACGATTGGAAAACATCACTCCCCCACTCCCGCCCCCAATTACTACGATACGTTTCATTTCGTCTACCTCGCTTTTAGTTATTTAGAGGGTATGTAATATACCGGCTGCCTCGTCCCAACAGCACGGGCGGCGGCACTGTATAAGCACCAACTACCGCAGCCATATGCGCCTGTCGGACCTGTCCTATTTAAATCAAACGCAGATAGGAATGTCAAGTAAATTATTACGGTGTGTCAGGGCAAAGTAAAAGTATTGCGGTGAAAGCATTTTTTGGCCAAGCCGACAACACTTCCACCACAGCCATGGCCGCTTTACTATCAATCAAGACGCGAGACCTCATGTATTATTGCCATTTGGCAGGGTCTTTACAGTCATCGGAGTCAATTTTCTTCCCCGCCTTCTGAAGATTCGATTCAAACACATCATAGGCACACCCGCTTATTTTACTGCCCCATTGCTCACCATCTTTTGGCGATACGACAACAGGCATTTCAGGGGCATACTTCGATGCACACAATTTTACGGCGCTCTCTGCCTCACTATTGCAGCCGATACGGTCAAGATTGAAGCATTTTCTGAAATATTGGCCATCCGCACAGACAACACCCGGCATAACCACCACCATCTGCCCTATCCAGCTCTCCTTTGATGGCGCGTTATCAGCCAAAGCGGGTGACACCAACGGCGACACCAATGACAAGAATAATGACAAGAATGTAGGTGCAAGTAAGATAGGCGCAGATGACAACGCGGGTGGAAACACCACCGCAGGAAACTTTCTCATCAATACCTCCGCTTTTTATGAGGATTATAGTATGGGGATTATAATATGAATGGCCGGACAATGTAAACAACGCGGCATGGTGACTGACTGCCCCCTGAAAAATTCCTTCTGTAATAGTAAAATAAAAAATCCTTCTTGACAAAAATCCTTCTTGACAATGAATAAAGATTAGTTTTAGTCTAGATATGTGGTTTGCGAGATAATAGGACAAGGAGGTGTGTAATGAAAACTAAGCTGTTGCTGTTGGCCATTGTGTGTCTGGTGGTAGTACCGCTGGCTGCCGAGGCCTTTCCACCGCCCTTTGGTGGTGCGCTTCCTGTAGCCGTAGTTGCGCCGCCAGTGCCGTTGTTAGCTCCACCGCCGCCCGCACCCGGTTTTTGGGGTAGGCCTGCGGTCGTAATAGCGCCTGTGGCTTACGTTGCGCCACCACCGGTGGGTTACTACGCTCCGCCGCCACCGTACTGGGATGCCTTTTACTGGCCGCCACCACCTGCGTATTGGGTGTCTGTTGGCCGCCCTCACGGTCACTACGGCCACTACCGTCACTACCGGTAGTGTCAGTTTCCCGGGCTTTTCTTATGGGTAAGCGGATATTGTTGATGAATACGGGTTCCCGCAACAGCGGGAACCCTTGGGTTGCATGGGGAGGTCGAAAGTTTAACGGGGGCAAAGGTTGGCCGGGAGCGAAGATAGCGGGTGAGTTCTAAGGGATGCGTACTGGTAGTTGATGATCAATCGCTGAACGTTAAGCTGTTGGACACTATCCTAACCCGCAACGGGTTTGATGTGATGAAGGCCTACGGTGGGCGGGAGGCGCTGGACGCCTGCAAAGATAGTGTTCCAGATATTATTCTCCTTGACATGATGATGCCGGGTATGGATGGGCTGCAGACTTGCCGTGCCCTGAAGTCAAACCCTCTTACCGCCGCCGTTCCGGTAATTTTTATCAGCGCCCTCACTGATGTATCGGATAAAGTTAACGCCTTTACACACGGTGGGGTGGATTATATTACAAAGCCGTTTCAAAAGGAAGAGGTCATCTCCCGTGTGGAGAGCCATCTTAGGATATATCGTTTACAGAAGTCATTGGATGAAAAAAATAGCCACCTCGAGCAATCTCAAAATGAACTAACCACACTGAACCAGCTTCTCGCCGCATACAACGACAAACTAGAGGATATGGTCAGAAGCAGGACTCAGGAACTTGACAACACAAATAAACAACTCACTGTCTCTCTTAAGGAAAAGGAGATACTCATTAAAGAGGTTCACCACCGGGTTAGAAACAACCTCCAAATTATCTCAAGTATGCTCAACCTTGGCCTCTCAAATATAACCAACCCTGAGTTTGCCGCCGTTTTCAGAAGCAGTTACTCCAGAGTCAGGGTTTTATCAGTCATACATGACAAGCTCTGCGAGAGCATTGACTTCTCGTCGGTAAATATCGAAGATTTTATAAATGTCCTGTTCAGTGAACTCGTGTCGGCCTACGGGGCCAGGCCCATACCCTCTCTGGCAATAGTCTCAAACATGGACTCGCTTGGCATCAACATCATGATTACGTGCGGCCTTATTCTGAACGAATTAGTCTCAAACTCTATACGACATGCCTTTGCAAAAGACATACAGGGTATAATCACCGTAACCTTTAACCAGACTGAAAATGGAGAACTCGTACTAATCGTCAGAGACAACGGCACGGGCTTCGCCGAAGTCACCTCTGACGAGGGGGGAACCTACCATGGCCTTCAAGTCGTAAAAGACCTCGTACAAAGTAAATTAAAAGGCACAACACAGATAAACTCCGCTAACGGAACGACAGTTACGATAACTTTCAAAGATGTCGGCGGCAAATACCACAACATAGTCTGAAAGGTGTCATTAAAGTGTATACGAAATGGGGTATTGATGAGAAAATCAACAAGTGTGTTGTCGGCGGCGATTATTGTAATCGTCAGGTTCCTCTACGGAATTGCCAGAGCTCAGGACCAAGTTGACTGGCAAATCCCAAACGGCACGCTGATTAAAGTGGGCGGAGTGTATAAGGCCGACTGAAACAGGATAAGGCCCACCGATGACTAATCGGGCTGCGCGCAACACTTTTTTCGCGGGCAGCCCGTGAAGATTTTACCTGTCCCTTAGTTTCGCAAGCAGATTCAATATCTCAATGTAGAGCCAAACAAGCGTGACCATTATGGCAAACCCGCCGTACCATTCAAAATATTTCGGGGCGTTTTCCCTTGCCGCACCCTCAATAAAATCAAAATCCAGCACCAGATTCATGGCCGCTATTACCACTACCACCACACTGAATCCAATCCCTATTACGCCGCTTCCATAGATGTGCGGGATTTGTACGCCGAATAGTCCCAATACGAAGGACGCGAGATAGACGACAAATATGCCACCTGTGGCTGCCACCACGCCGGCCTTGAATTTTTGAGTTGCCCGCACTATACCAGCCTTATATGCCGCTAACAGCATGAACAGCGTGCCGAACGTAAGGGCTACGGCCTGAAAGGCAAGTCCCGGATATTTCTTCTCGAAAACCGCCGTTATGCCCCCTAAGAAAAGTCCCTCAAACACCGCGTATACCGGGGCTGTCAACGGCGACCATTTGTTTACAAATATCGTGACCAGAGCGGTGATTAACCCGCCGACAAGACCGATAGTCATAAACGGGGTAACGGCCGCCAGTCCCTCGTCGAAATATGTCCGCCATACCCATGATGCGCTGAACAGGAGGAGAATCAGCAGAAATGCCGTCTTATTGACCGCCCCGCTTACTGTCATTGCCCCTTCTGCTCCATAACCTGCCATCGGCCTTCTCAGGGCCTTTGCCCTTAATGCCGGATTTGATGTTCTCATCATTGTCTTATACCTCCCTGAAGATTATTTTTGAGAAAACGTCCTTGTATATTACATCAGCCAGCAGTTCATAGCCCTTCGTGGAAAGATGAAGTCCGTCGTTAGAGTATTCAATGGCAAGGCGTTGAACCGGAGTTTCGCACGAGGCGGTAAAGTAATCCGCAAACGGGATATTAAGGCCCTTCGCGGCTTCTTTGATCATACTGTTGAGTTCAACCCGCGGCGCTATCAGAGGGTCATATCCCCTCAGGGAAGGCACGCTAACGGCCACAGGAATAATCCCCGCGTCAAGGGCGGTTTTATACATATAGTACAGGTTAGACATTATGGCGCTTAACTCCACCGACCAGCCCAAGTCATTAGTGCCGCCAAGAATGACAACATAGTCAGGATTAAGAGACAGCACGTCTTTGTCATAACGCCGCAACATGTCCTCGGTCAGTTCGCCGCTAACCCCCTTGACGACAAAATCGGCCTTGCCGCCCATTTTCTCCATGAGGAAATCAGCATAGGGTGTCTCACGGTACCGCGGATCTTCCCGCGTAGGAGACTGAAACCCAACGGTAAGGCTGTCGCCAAAAGCCGCTATCAAAAGTTTAGACATCGCTCACCTATAGTATATTTTTTATGCCAGCAATGTCAAATTGAAAAGTCAGCGCTGTGACATACATCTTGACTTTCTGGCAGTAGTGCTGGTAACGTACCCGCACAGTTCATTCTAACAGAGGGCGGTCTTACCGCCTATAAATTCTATCTGGAGGTCAATATGAAAAAAATTGTGTATTTGCTGGTGTTGGTGCTGATTGCCAGCGTCGGCTATTCGGAGAAGGTATTTGCCACAGGGGCGATTGCAATTTCCGAGGAAGAGGAAATGTATGGTGTTTGTACTGGTGCGGACGATAAAGACACGGCTAAGGCATGTGCGATGAAGGCGTGTAAGAACCACGGTGGTACGGAGTGTAAGTTCCGCGTCTGGTTTGAGTCCTGCGGCGCGGTTGCTATGAGCACTAAGTACTTTGGAGTTGGATGGGGCGCGGATAAAGAAACAGCAGACGAAAAAGCCATTGAGAACTGCGATCACAATTGCGTGGTAGTTGCCTCGGAATGTGAAAAATAACGATGTCATCATGAGGTTCATCTGCCCATAGGTGAACCTCATGATCCACTCCTGTTTAAGAAAATCGTCAAAAAAAACGGCGGTTCGCTATGCCTGTTAGTCCGTCTGTCGAAGAAAGCCTTGATAGAATATCGCGCTGCCGTTTCAGTTCGATCTGGTTTTTTGCCCTGAGTTTAACGAGATTCGACTTAAACGGCTTTGTAATATGATCAACCGCGCCAAGTTCAAGGCCGGTTGTTTCATTATTCTCACCATCAGGGGCTGTGACAAACATAACCGGTATATCGTAGTAAGCATTATCCTCTTTAAGTTTCCGGCATACTTCATATCCACCCATCCCGGGCATCATGATGTCAGGCAGGATAATGTCAGATGACGCTAACTGCACAGTCAACTTCCACTTTGCTATGACACACCCTGCCCCGCACACTTGACATAAGTCAGTGCAATAGATGATATTATAGCATATTTAGAATGCGGTTGCCTGCATATTTGGGGGGGTAATTGCGGTTAGCCGTGGCTTGAGATTTGCGGCATGAAACAATGCCGTCATTAAATGTAAGGAGGAGAAGGTATGAGAGAAGTTGTTGTGGTAAGTGGAGTTAGGACGCCGGTTGGGGCATTTGGCGGTTCGTTGAAAGATGTCACCGCGATTGACCTTGGCGCGCTTGTGATTAAGGAGACGTTGAGGAAAGTGGGCCTGAGGCCTGTTGAGAGTGACTCAGCAAAGGACTTTGCGCCTGATAAGTTGAAAGACCAGGGAATGACTGACCTTGAAAAGAAATATCACGACTATGCTGATTCCCTTAAGCCCATCGCCGTAGATGAGGTGATTATGGGCAACGTAGTGCAGGCCGGACAAGGCCAGAATCCAGGAAGGCAGGCAATGATCAGGGCGGGAGTGCCAAAAGAGACCCCCGCCTACACGATAAACAAGGTATGCTCCTCGGGTCTTAAATCAGTTGCCCTTGGGGCCGCCTCAATAATGAGCGGGCAGGCGGATGTGGTCATCGCAGGTGGAATGGAGAGCATGAGCAATATCCCCTTTGCGCTGTTGCAGGCCAGATGGGGTTATCGCATGGCGCTGACCGGCATAGGCGAGATACACGACCTCATGGTATTTGACGGCCTGTATGAGATATTTTATGGCTATCACATGGGGATAACGGCAGAGAACATAGTGGATTTATACGGCATAAGCAGGCAGGAACAAGACGAGTTGAGCCTTCTCAGCCATACAAGGGCGCGCGCGGCCATAACAAGCGGCACATTCGCAAAGGAGATAGTCCCCGTAGTAATTAAGGGCCGCAAGGGAGACACCATAATTGACACAGACGAAAGACCTATGGATACATCCATGGAGAAACTTGCGAAGATGAAACCCGCCTTCAAAAAAGACGGCTCAGTGACCGCTGGAAACGCCTCCGGGATAAACGACGGTGCCGCCTCTGTTTTACTGATGTCAGCGGAGAAGGCAAAGGAATACGGCCTTGAGCCATTTGTAAAGATAAAGGGCTTTGCCACCGGCGGCGTTGACCCTGCCTATATGGGGTTAGGGCCGATACCTGCCGTGAGAAAACTCCTGAAGGACAACAAGATGACGGCCAAAGACATAGATTGCTGGGAACTCAACGAGGCCTTTGCCTCACAGGCCATCGCCTGCGTGAGGGAATTAGGGCTTTCAAATGATAAGCCTAACGAACTGGGCAGCGGCATCTCGCTTGGCCACCCTATCGGCTGCACGGGCGCCAGACAGCTCGTAACCTGCATGAATCAGATGAAACGCAAGGGCCATAAGAATGCCATAATCACCATGTGCATCGGCGGTGGTATGGGCTTTGCGATGTTAGTAGAGAGATAAGATAGTTTACGTGCGGCGGAAACATCATATCCATGTTTCCGCCGTTTTATTTAGTAATTTACAGAAGTGCAGAGGGACACAACAAAACGATAGCGTCAGTAATCATATACCGGATGTTCCCCCGACAAAACGAGTAAAATCTTTATAAAAAGAGGAGTTAGAGCAAAACGCGCACATAAGTAGCCACTAATATTATAAATATATTGCAATTAATACTTGACATAGAAATGATATATAATTTATTATGTAGTCACTATGTATGTTGATGAGTCAATTTTAAA